>CAZZNG010000050.1:0-25396 GCA_964655505.1 uncultured Litorilinea sp.
GCGATGGCAAAGCCCAGAAAGTAGGAGCCGCTGCTGCCCATGAAGAGCCGCGTCAAGAAGAAGTTCACAGGCAGGAAGCCCAGCGCCGCGCCCAGCAGCGCCATAGGCAAGGTGGCGACGCTCAACTGGGGCGGCTCCGCTACATAGAGCATGTGGATCGCCAGCACAATGCACAGGATGGCCGTTACCCCGGCAACCAAGCCGTTTAGCCCATCGAGCCAGTTGATGGTGTTCATCATGCCCACGAACCAAAAGACCGTGACCACCCAAACCAGCCACCAGGGCAGCCCATCCGGCCCAAAGAGCAGACCGGGGCCAAAGGGGTTGTTGATATGCTTGATAAAGATCAGGCCGCTGATGGCAATGACCGCGGCGATGATCTGGACCGCGTATTGGGGGCCGCTGCTCCACTCATAGCGGTCGTCCAGGAAGCCCGCGACCACACAAAAGGTGCTGCCGATGAGCAGCGCCCATAAACGACGGTCCTCGTTGGGGTCATTGCGCGGGGGCAGCCAGCCCTGCCAGGCAGGCGGCAACAGGTCGGGCAAGAACATGGTCAGCAGAACGGCCAGGAGAAAACCGCCGAAGATCGCCAGCCCGCCGGTGCGTGGGACGACGCCGCGGTGACGGCGGCGACCACCGGGCCGGTCGACCATTCCCAAGCGGCGGCCCACCCATGCCGCCAACGGGGTGAGAGAGAGGGTCAGCCCAAAGCTGAACAAGAGGATGATCCAATAGATCATGGGCGGGGCGGGCGTCATGGAAGCATACGAGGCATACAAGCCGATGCGTCCATGACGCTGTTGCGCTATGGGCGCAGATAGGTGAGCGTGCGCGGGAAGGCAATCGTCTCGCGCACATGGTCAAGCCCGCAGACCCAGGCCACCGTGCGCTCGACGCCCAGCCCAAAGCCGCTGTGTACGACTGAGCCGTAGCGGCGCAGATCGACATACCACTCATAGACCGACTGGGGCAGGTTGTGGCGGTCGATGGCTTCGATCAGCTTTTCAGGGTCGCTCATGCGCTCGCTGCCGCCGATGATCTCGCCGTATCCCTCCGGCGCAAGCAGATCGACGCTGCGGCAGACCTCCGGTCGATCCGGCTCCGGCTCCATGTAGAACGCCTTGACCTGGGTGGGGTAGTGGTGAACAAAGACCGGCTTTTCAAATTGAGCGGCTAAATAGGTTTCATGGGGGCTGCCAAAGTCCTCGCCCCATTCAATGGCCGGAACCTGCTCCTCGTAGCCCGGCACTTTTTCGCCTGCTGCCGCGGCCGCGTTGATCATCTCGACTGCCTTGTCGTAGTGGATGCGCGGGAAGGGCGGCGCAACCTTTTGCAGCGCGGTCGTGTCGCGTTCAAGTATCTCCAACTCTGTCTTGCAGTCGGTGAGGCAGGTTTGCACGATGTAGCTGACGAACTGCTCTTCGATCTCCATCAGCCCGTCCAGGTCGCAAAAGGCGATTTCCGGCTCCACCATCCAAAACTCTTGCAGATGGCGTCGAGTCTTGCTCTTTTCGGCGCGGAAGGTCGGCCCAAAGCAGTAGACCTTGCCAAAGGCAAAGATGTTGGCCTCGTTGTAAAGCTGGCCGGTTTGGGCCAGATAGGCTGGTTCGCCGTGATAGTCGACGCTAAAGAGGGTGGTGGTGCCTTCGGCGGCCGCGGGGGTCAGGATGGGCGTATCGACGTTGAGAAAGCCCTCGCCGTCCAACCACTCGCGGATGGCGCGCACGATGCGTGCCCGCACGCGCATGGCCGCCCATTGGCGCGACGAGCGCAGCCACAGATGCCGGTTCTGCATTAAAAATTCGATGCCGTGCTCTTTGGGCGAGATCGGGTATTCGTCCGCGATCTGGATGATCTCCAGCGACTGCACATCCAACTCGTAGCCGCCCGGAATGCCCGGCGCGCGCGGTTCGGCCTTGACCCGGCCCGTGACGCGCAAACTGCTCTCCTGGGTCAGCCGTTTGCCTTCCTCGAAATCTTCGTCGCTCACATTGCCGCGAAAGACAACCGCTTGACAGACGCCGCTGCCATCGCGCACCTGGAGAAATTGCAGCCTGCCTTTGCCGGTCTTGTGATAGAGCCACCCTTGCAGGGTGACTGTTTGGTCGACATAATCTTGTAGCTGGTCAATGCGTACTACAGGCGTCACAGATGAACTCCTGTTGCTGGTAGATCACCGGGCAGCCTGCCCGGCCCCTCATTCCTTGTCATTGGGCACGTCATCGCCCGTATCAAATTCCTCGCCCTCGTCGCGCTCCTCTTCCACATCGCCCGCCTCCCGCGTGATCTCTGTGGGGATGAACTGGCGCAGGGTGACGCCATCCTCCTCGAAGAGCGACGACAGGTCAATGTGGAAGTCTTCGAGCCGCCGCGTCACCTGGGAAAAGTGTTCCGTGCGAAACTCGTAGTTGTCGCGCGCGTCGGGGCGGATCATATGGGTGTAGATAAAGACCGGCTTGAGCGACGGCAGATCCGAGACATTGTCCTCGACCGCGGTCGCGGTGTGGGCCTCGCTAGGCTGGCGCTGACGCGCCTTTTGCCGCCGTCGTCGCCGCCGCTCGCGGTTCTCGCGCAGCTTCTCATCGCTGCGACTGCCCCCCCGGCTGCTGCTACGCTCGCCGGAACGGCTCGCCCCCCCTTCACGCTGGGGGCTGCTCTCGCTGCTGCTGGAACTGCTCCTGCGGCTGCGCTTACGGCGATAGGAGCGACGCCGGTTGCGGCTGCTGCCGCTATTTCCGCTGCTGCCTGAGGCGCGCTCACGCCCAGATTGTTCTTGTGTCACGCTCTTGCTCACTTCCGTACACGCTGCCCATCCCGCCAGGTTGCGTGCCTACACGCGCGGCTTAGGGCACTGTATAGCTGTGAACGACGGTTCCTTGGTCGTTGATCAGTTGGGCCGTCGCTCCAGAGGGCCAAGCCGGTTCATTCAGCCCCCAGTAAAAGTCAATCGAACTGTTTTCACCGCTGCGCGTATGCACGCGCACGCTGCCGCCGGGGAATAGCGGCGTGTCACTGGTGAAGGTAAATGCCGGGCCTTCGCTACGCTGCAACTGCCAACCCTGGAGGCTGAACGCGGTTTCGCTGTCGTTGACCACCAAAACCTGTTCGTTGGCGAGGTCGCCGGGGTTGTTGACCGCGGCAATCTGCACCCCCTGGATGTTTGGTGTGCTCGCCTGATCCGTGTCGCCGGACGGCGCAGACGTCGCACCGCCTAAGAGCGGAATAACAAGCCGTTGACCGGCAAAAACGTAGTCGGGATTGGTCAAGTTATTGGCGCGCAGGATGTCGTCAACGGTCAGGCTGTAGCGTGTGGCGATGGAAAGCAGGGTATCGCCTGGTTGTACGACATAGATCTCCTCAGGAGCCTCGGTGGGCGTGGGTGTGGGTTCAGCGGGCGTGGGATCTGCCGCATCACCGGCCGCGCCGGTGGCAATTGTCGCGGCGACCCCGCTGTTAATGCTGGGGGTGGCGGTTGCCGGCGCGGGGGCCGCGAGTACGGCGGATGGGCGCGGCGTATTGATGGCCGCAAGTTCCTCTGGATCGGGCCGCCGCGCTTCAAAAACCCACACCACAGCGAGCGCAACCACCAAGCTAACCATGGCGTTGACCAAGACAAGAAATGCCAACTGGCGACGATTCATGCCGCGCTCTCGGTGTGTTGTAGTCGTGGATAGGGCGCGCGCTGGACGCGCGCCGCTCTATAGATTAAGCAACGTTGTCGCATATCGGTCTCAACAATCTCCGGCATTGTAACACACTCACCCTGGCTTGTCATGCCAAAGGCGATTCTAGAATTTCTCCGATCAGTTCAACGCCTGGATCAATTCCAAAGCGGATCAGCTTCACTTTCTCGATTGGTCAAGTGGGCGTACAATCAACGCTATGTATACGGCTGGTGTTGGGCCGACGGTGTGCGAATTTTCCGGAACGCTCATGCTGGTCTGTAGTCACCTGTCTGTGGTAAACGAACCGGCTGCCTTGCGCGGTTCCCGGTGTCCGCACCACGAGACGTAAAGCCCCCGCATTGTTGAAGACTTGGGAGTTAAGAGAAGAGAACATGGAAGAAACGCGTAAACGTTCGCCTGTCCCGCTGCTCATTATTGTGGGCGTGCTGCTGCTGTTGGTCTTGCCCGTCTGCGGGATCGTGGCCGCCGCGGCTGCGTTCATGGTCACGCGGTCAGACAGCGCACCCATCCAGTCGACGCCGGTCGCTGTGGTGCGCGAGGCGCAGCCGCGCGCGGCTGTGCTGCCCGTGGAGACGCCGCCCATCGTCATCGCGACGCCGGAAGGCGGGCGCGACTACGAGACGGCTGTCTTGGAGACAATCTATCGCGAGGTAAACCCCTCTGTCGTGAATGTGACCGTCTTGAGCGCGGCCCATTTCGCCGTTCCCAACGAGCAACTTCCCCCCGGCATGGACCCGGATGAACTGCTGCCCTTTAGCAGCGGATCGGGCTTTGTGTGGGATCTGGAAGGCCACATCGTGACCAATAATCATGTGGTCGAAGGGGCCGACGAAGTGCAGATCATCTTCAGCGATGGCACAGTCGCCCTGGCCGAGGTGGTCGGCACCGATCCCGATGCGGACTTGGCTGTGCTGCGCATCGATCCCGAAGGCTATGACCTGCATCCTGTGCGGCTGGGCAGCATGGATGATGTCACGGTGGGGATGCGCGTGGCCGCAATTGGCAACCCGTTTGGTCTGGAAGGAACCTTGACCAGCGGCATTGTCAGCGCCATTGGCCGTTCGATCCCCGCGCGCGCACGCTATAGCATCCCCGACGCCATCCAGACCGACGCCGCCATCAACCCCGGCAACTCCGGCGGGCCGCTGCTCAACGAAAAGGGCGAAGTGATCGGCGTCAACGCGCAGATCCGTTCGGAGGTGCGCGCCAACAGCGGGATCGGCTTTGCCATTCCCGTCAGTCTGCTGCAGCGGGTCGTGCCTGCGCTGATCGAGTCGGGCGAATACCGCCACAGCTATATGGGCGTGAGCGGCGGCACACTCAGCCCCCTTTGCGCCGAGGAATTGGGCGTGCCCAAAGACCTGCGCGGCGCGATCATCATCGACGTGCTGCCCGGCACGCCTGCAGCTAGGGCCGGGCTGCAAGGCGGGACGGATGAGACGCGCACGCGCTATCTCGGCATTTGTCCGAATGAGCGCGGCGGCGATGTGATTGTGGCAATCGACGGGGAGCCGGTCACCCGCTTCGACGATGTGTTGGCCCATCTACAGCGCCACACCAGCCCTGGCGACAGCGTGACGGTCACCGTCTGGCGCGATGGCGAAACAATGGATGTCCAACTGACCCTGGCGGCCCGACCGGACACGTCCAGTTAGGCGACAGATAACAAAAGGGGCGGCGAGATGATCTCGCTGCCCCTTGTTTTGTTCGCTCTAAACTTGGCTTTAATCGTAAAATGCTGGCGCTTTTTTGAGCGTTTTCCACTGCTCTGTGTCATGGCCGAAAATCACCAGATCGATATGCTCGCGTTCGACTAGATCAAGCAGTTTGATCGTGCTGGCGCGGATCGCTTCCGCGTCCGGGTTGTTATCGTCGTCCTGCGCGTCACGGGTGAAGCCCTCGCCAAAGGGGACAGCGTCAATCGTCAATAAGATCGACCCCGTTTTGGGCAGCCGCACCAGCACCGATTGATGTCCCGGCACATGCCCGCTCGTCTCAACCAGTTCCAGCCCCGGCAGCAGCGCCGTGTCCCCGTCCACCAGCCGAATGCGCTCCATTGGCTGATCCCATTGGGCGCGAATGGCATCAAAACGTGGGTTGCTGGCCGCGTCCAAATGATGCGCGCGCTGGACGACGTATTGCGCCTTCGTGAATGACGCGTGCCTTCCGGCGTGGTCGAGATCGTAATGCGACGAAATGACAGTATCAATATCGTCCGGCTTTAAGCCGATGCTCGCCAACTGCTCGCCAACGTCCTGCCGATTCTCAAAATCCGATTCTTCTTCGGGGATAACCTCCGGCAGACCACTGTCAATCAGAATATTCTTGCCGTCCCCCGTTTGCACCAGATAGCACACAATCGGAATCTCATATTGCGGCATCAGCCCAACTTGCATGAGATATAAACGCTGCGGAGCATTTTGGCTCATCATCGTTTCCTTTTGGCGTTACTCTGATGCGATTCTTGCGAGCCGCTCGCGTCAGTCGTTGATCTCGATCGTGTGTTCTGATGTGCCCTGTTGATAGCCGCCGCGACCGTCGCTCACGCGCCAAGCCGAGCGGATATGCAGGGTGCGCTTGCTGCGCGGTGTTGCAGGTTGGACGGGCGGCGCGGGCGTTATTTGCGTAGGAGCCGGTTTCGCCGGTGTTTTCACCTGGGGCTTCGTCTGCGCTTTCGACTCGACATGCGCCTGGGCCGCGTGCAGCGCCTGTTTCGCCAGGTCGCGCGCCCATTGGCTCTGCAACAGCCGCCAGCCTGCGCGCACAGCCAACCCGGCTGCCCCCACCAAAACCGGCAGCGCCGCACTGCCAATCACAGCCGGTAAATTGACCTCGCGGGCGGGCAGCGCGGTCTGGGTGTCATACCCACAGTGGCTGCAATAGCGGGCGTCGAGCGGGTTGGGCTGACCACACTGTTCACAGAGGCGTTGAACGCTGCTCATAGGCTTCTTCTCACTTCATTCAAAAGACTTCCTGGCCGGTCGCGAGGGGCTGGCATTCGCCCTCGCGCTGGGTAGTGTAGCATGTGCGGGGGCGCGTGACAACCACCCGCGCCCATTTCTGTTGATGGGACTCTGTTGATGAGATGGGGGCGTCTGCGGACGTCCACCTTTCAGGCGGCTTGCGGTGTTTGCGGAAAGGTTGCGCAAGAGCGGGTGTACAATCGGGCGCGCGGGCCATCTGTGCTATACTCGTTTGCTGTACTTGTTTGAAGAGGCGGCCTTTCCTGGGCATACGGTTCGGGAACCGCGCTTCTTATTAAGTGCGAGTCATTGTGTCATTGGTTTAATTGTGTCATTGGTTTACCTGTAGGAGTTTGTAAGGGGAATAGTGCGCCATGCCACCTACGCTGCGGCTGGCTGACGGCAGCTACATGCGCCGGCTCGACGTCGATCATTTGATTCAATACCTCTATGCCATGCAGTGTGTCCAGATTGTCGGCTTTAGCAATGTGGGCAAATCCTCGCTGCTGCGTCTGTTGTCGCAGCCCGATGTGTGGAAGCAGGAATTGGGCGAGGCCGGGCAAGAATTTTTAGCGGTCTATGTGGACTGCAACCGCATGTTGGAGATGAGCGACCAGGGCTTCTATGAATTGGTGCTGCGCTGTTTGCAGGAGAGCAGCCCCGAGTTGGCCGCGCTGCCTGAATTGGCCGCGGCCTATGATATGCTGGTGGCCCCGGCTAGCGAATTTCAAGTGCCCCTGGGCTTCAACCGCGGGGTCACGGCTGTGCTGCAAGCAGCGCCCCAGCGTCTGATCTTCATGTTTGACGAGTTTGACGAGCCATTTACCCAGATCGATTCGCGCGTCTTTCTCAACCTGCGCGCCCTGCGCGACCGCTACAGCAGCCAGCTTGCCTATGTCACCGCGACCTGCCAGCCGCTGACCAACGTGCAGACCGACCATCACAGCATCGAATTTTGCGAACTCTTTGCCCAGCGCACTTGGCACTTGGCCCCGCTGACCCTCTCGGATGTCGAGCGCCTGATCCAGCGTTACGCCGAGGCGTATGAAGCCGACTTTACCCAGGGCGACATCGACTTTATTTATCAGTGGGCCGGGGGGCATCCGCCCATGTTGACCGGCGTCTGTGCCATCCTCGACCGGGCGTTGGACGAGGCCAATGGCCGCGCCCTGCGTGCGACCGAGCGTTGGGAACTCTATCAGCGCGTGGCCCACCAGTTGACCAGCGATGAGCATCTGCGCCAAGAATGTCGCAAACTGTGGGACAATTGCAGCCCGGCTGAACAAGAGGAACTCAAGGCGCTCTGTTGGGCGCCCCATCAGTCCGTCAATCAACAGGCGCTCGCTCAACTGGTGCGGCGGCATCTCGTCATGCGCGTGGAGGGGCGCTACCAGACCTTTGCGCGCCTGCTGCATGAGTTCGTGCGGCGCAAGAGCGTCAAGCCGCCCAGCAAACCGACGCGGCTCTGGGTGGACATCAACAGCGGCGATGTGCTGGTCGATGGGCAGCCGGTCGAAACCCTCACCAGTCTTGAATACCGGCTGATGCTCCTGCTTTTCTACAACGCCGACAAGATCGTCGACCGCTATCAGATCGTGACCGAGGTTTGGGGCGAGGAATATTTGGACGAGGTGGAGGACGCGCGCATTGAAAAGCTGATCAGCCGCCTGCGCCAGAAGATCGAGCCTGACCCGGCCAACCCGCGCTTCTTGATCACCGTGCGCAGCCGCGGCTACCGGCTCAGCCTGGGCCAAGCCGAGCCGTAGACGCTTTGTGCAACATTGCACGAGCCAAATTTGGGGGCCATCCTACCTTCCGCTATACTAGCTTGTATGAAGATTGTTGGCTCGACCCTTGTCCGGCGGCCTCGGATGCTTGGATGGCTGCGCGGCGCTTGGCCGAGTTTCCATATGACCAGAGTCAGACCTGATAGCTAGGCTTTACCATAGCTAGGCTCTATCGTCTGACCCTTTGGTCAAACCCTTCGTGAATGACTCTGCTAGAGTGAATGACCCAATTAGCGACACCCATTTGATCAAGACACCTTTTTGGGTGTCAGGAGGACATGCATGACGGACGTTGCGACCGCGACCACCACACCTGTGGATGCTTCCCCGACGAGTGAGAACCAACCGCAACCCGCTTCGCCATCGATTATTTTCCACGGCTCGTCAACCAATGTGATAGCTCCGGGCGTAGCGCTCTTGTTGGCTGGGATCATGGCCTTTTCGATGGGCATGACCGATGTCTTTTTTGCCGAGGCCACTGCCTGGACCTTTGCCATCTGGGGCTTGCTGTTGATCTACGGCGGGCTGATGGACATGTATACGACCTATGAAGTGACACAGGACGCGCTGATCATCCGCAACCCCTTGCGCCTGTGGCAGATGCGGCGTACATGGGATTGGGGCCGCGTCAACCGGCTCGACGTCGTTGTTAAGCGCAACGGCGCGCGCGAGCGCGATGTGGTGCTGCAGGTCTATTACACGCCTGAGGGCGAACTGGCAATGGAGCGCGAAGATCGCACGTTCGACGCTACTTTGGCCCAAATTATTATCGAGCGGGCTGGTCTCAGCCCCGAAAGCGGCACACCCGCCAGCGTCACGGACATTCAGACGGAGAAAAAAGCCGTCTACTCCTGGCGCTAAACAAGCACGCTGAATACCTGCGTTTTACAGCATAGAGCATAGACATAGAAAAAGCGCTGCCTGCTGACAGGCGGCGCTTTTTCTATCTTGTGCCAGTAGCATATGACCCAGCAGCATATGACTGTGACAGCCCCGGCGCGTGTAGGATCGCGCCGGGGCTGTGCATTGGCGTGCTTAGGCAGGTACGCCGTCCAACTCGCGGATGAACTGTTCGGCCTTTTCCACCAAATCGCGATTGCCGATGAACAGCGGCACGCGCTGGTGCAGCTCTTCCGGCTGAATATCGAGGATGGGGCGGTGTCCATCCGACGCGTAGCCGCCCGCTTGTTCGACAAGGAAGGCCAGCGGCGCGGCTTCATAGAGCAGGCGCAGCTTGCCGTGGGGCATGTTCGGGTCTTTGTTGTCGGCTGGGTAATAGAAGACGCCGCCGGTCAGCAGGTTGCGGTGGAAGTCCGCCACCAACGAGCCGATGTAGCGCAGCGACAAGCCCAACCCGTCGCCGTTCTTCCCTTGCAGCCATTCCGTATAGCGCTGCACGCCCGGCGTCCAGTGACGTTCATAGCCTTGGTTGACGCTGTAATACTTGGGCTTGCTGGGCACACGAATGTTGGGGTGCGAGAGCAGAAATTCGCCAATGCTGGGGTCCAGCGTGAAGCCATGCACCCCCTGGCCCGCCGAATAGACCATCATCGTGCTTGAGCCATAGATGATGTAGCCTGCGGCGACCAGGCTGCGCCCCGGCTGGAGACAGTCCTCCAGCGTGCCCCGCTCACTGGTGGGGCTGACGCGCCGGTGGATGGAGAAGATCGTCCCCACGCTCACGTTATAGTCGATGTTGGACGATCCATCCAGCGGATCATACATCAGCACATATTTGCCAGTGGGGTAGTTGTCGGGGATTGGGATGACTTCTTCCACTTCTTCCGAAGCCATAACCGCCAACCGCCCGGTGTGGTCGTTGAGCTGATAGATCGTGCGTTCGGCAAAGCGGTCGAGTTTTTGCACCTCTTCCCCTTGCACATTCTCTTCGCCGGTACTGCCCAAGATTTCCGCCAGTCCGGCCCGCGTGGTGCGGCTGGCAATGATCTTGGCAGACAGCGCCAGATCGTAGAGCAGCGCCGTCAGCGCACCGGTTGCATCGGGAAAACCGCGCTGTTGATCCAAGATGAAGCGGTCAATGGTGACGATCATACTGCCATTTGCATAGATCGCCTCGTGCTCTGGATGGGGGGCAACAGTAGTCATACCCATAACCTTCCTCTGAGTGATGCCGGCCTTTGCGACCAGCTAGCCCGTTTTGAATGGCGGATTAGAGTTGGTAATTCGCTCTCAACTAGGGGCGACACAAGCAGCACGTAGCTTGGTCCGAGTAGATCGAGATGGTGAGTAGGTATAAATGTGTTGGTGATCTCGTCCGAGAACGGGTCGGGTCCGACAAACGTGCGCGGTTAAGATCAAGCATACCACGGTTTGCTTTGTAGAAGATATAGAACTTCCTATATCTAGGATGGATTTTCAGATAGGCTCTGATTTTGGGATAGCGTTTAGGATTAGACCGGCCTGTTTGAGGATGCGCGTGATGTGGAGAAGGCTGGTTTGGCTTCCGACAAGAGCGCTCGCCGCCTACGGTGCGCCATAGAGCCGCGTGTAGTGATAGAGGTTGCTGACAATGGCATGCACATACACGCGCGGCTCGGTATAGGCGACCTGCTCCACAAAGAGCGCGTCGTCGGCCCCGGCGCGTTCACGCCAGATGTCGGCGTTGCCCGGCCCTGCATTGTAGCCGACCAGCGCGGACACCAGATTGCCGTCGAGATAATCTCGCACCCAATCCAGATAATACGCGCCGAACTTGACGTTAATGTAAGGGCGATAGACCAAGTCATTGCTGTAGTTGGGATAGCCCAAACGTTGGGCAACCCATGCCCCTGTGTCGGGGATGATCTGGGCCAGCCCCTGCGCCGCGGCCACCGAGCGCGCGCCCTCTTCAAACAAACTCTCTTGGCGAATCAGGCTGAAATAGAGCAGGGGGTTGATGTCGTGGGCCTCGGCCTCCGCGGTGATCAGGTCGTCAAAACGGCGCGGATAGGCGCGCTGCTGCAAATAGATCGGCGCATCTTCCACCAACTGCGCCGGGCTAAACTGGATCAGCCGCGCCATGCTGATCAGGCTCAACCGGTATGCGCCAATCTCTTCAAAGGCAAGGCTTAGGGCATAGAGCGCGGCGCTGTCATTCTGATGGCGGTTGTAGACACGCTCCAGCGCGACCAGCGCGTCGCCGCGTTCGTTCACAGCCAGCAGCAGCCGTCCCGTCGTCCAATCGGGATCAGCGGTCACGGACGCGGGCAGTTGGCCCAGCGTGGCCGCGTCGACGCCGAGCCAATCGGCCAGCCAGCGCTCGGCATAGGCGCGGCTGCCGTCGTCGTCGGGCAAACGCGTCGCAGGACCGGCAACCGCGGCGATATTCTGCGCCTGCACCACTGCGCCCTGGGTGACGCCCAGTTGCTGGATCGCTTGAGCCGATAGCACGCCAAAGTAGATGTCCGGCGCGCGGTCAACCACCGCTTGCCAAGCACTCTTTGCGCCTTCGCTGTCGCCCAGTTCCTGGCGCGCCCGGCCCAACCAATAGCCGGTGGCATCCCAGCGATAGTCTGGATAGGTGCTTTGCAGCCGGTTGAGCGCGTCCTCGCTTTCGACAAAAAGGTCATTGGCAAAAGCGCCCACGCCAAAGGTATAGAGCGCTTGGGGCGTACGGTCGCTGTTGGGAAAAGCATCGGCCAGCGCCAGCAGATCGACCGCGGCTTCGACTTCGTTGCCTGCCTCTAGCGCCAGCACACCGCTGCGCCAGAGCGCTTCGCCCGCGAGCGGATTGTCCGGGTAATCGCGCGCAAAGGTACGCAGCGTGCGCCGCGCCTCAGCGCTGTCGCCCAACAGCACATGGGCGCGTGCTTGGTCCAGCCATGCCTGGCCGAAACAGTCGCAGTCAGGGTGTTCTTCGATCAGCCGCGTAAAGATAGCCAGCGCTTCGCTGCCGTTGCCCAGGCCCAGATACGCCTGCCCCAAACTGAGCAGCGCGGTGCCCAAGCGTGTGTCGTCGGCTTGGGCGCTGTCGATGTAGGCAGTGAAGGCATTGATGGCGGGCAGCCACGACCCAACATAGAGGTTGATCGTGCCGCGGCGATAGAGGTCAAAGGGAACCTGATTTTCAACCAGGCGGACAAGCGCTTCGTGCGCCGTTGTGGTGGCGGGCGCTTCGTCGATGGCGGCCTGCCAGCGAGTGATGGCATCGGCCAAGTTGCCCGCCAGCAAGAGAGTTTCGCCCGCGCGGTGTTGGATCTGCGCTCGATAGCCAGGGTTTTGCGCCACCGACAAGATTTCATCGTACGCGGCCACGGCTTGGTCATAGCGGCCCGCGTTGGCGTGGGTCTGCGCCAGCGTTTCGAGCAAGACCACCTGCTGCACCACATCCCCGGCTGCATCCGCGGCGCGGCGATAGGCTGCCGCGGCGTTCACGCTGTCACCCGCGGCCAGATAGACTTGCCCAATGCGCGGCTCGATGGCCGCGGACAATTCGGGAAAGAGGCTCAAGGCGCGCTGATACGCGCTGATCGCTTCGTCGCCGCGGCCCAGCCCCACCAGGCTCATGCCGCGCAGCAGCGCGATCTCGGCTGCGCGCTCGGTGGATGGGGACGCGCTGGGGCCTGCTGTGGCCGCAACCGCGGTGCTATAGTCGGCTTCAAGCTGATCGAGCGTGGTGAGCGCCTCGCTATAATAGCCGTCGCTGACATAGGATTTGGCTAAGTTGAAGCGCGCGGCAATGCGTACATCGTTGCCCACGTCAGGGTCATCCACCAGCGCGGCAAAACGGCTGCGCGCGGCCACGGCATCGCCCTGGCGCAGCAGCGCCTCCCCCTGGGCCAGTTGCTCGGCTGCGTCCGGCGGCATGGTGGGGGTCGGTGTGGGTGATGCAGGCGTGGGCGGTGGGCTGTCCGCGCTGCCCGGCGCAATGTCTTCCAGCGTAATCGTGCGTTGGGGGGGCGGAAACTGGCCTTCCAGCGGCGGAACGGGTGTCGGCTCGGCTGCGCCATCCTCGATCATCCCCGCTGCGGCTGCTTGGGGCGTTGCTTCCATCGTCGCCAAGATCTGCGCGGCGGGGTCATCCTGAACGGCTGGATCCCCCTGCAGCGTGGGGGGGTAGGTTGGCACGGCTTGCGCCGCGGCTTCGGCCACAGGGGTTGCCGGCGGCGCGGACGCGCTCATGGCCTCGTCCGCGAGCAGCCCCCGCAGCACGAAGCCAATCAACGCCATCATTGCAATTGCGCCAATGCCGGTCAACAGCCATAGCCATAGCGGTCCATGCTCTGAATTTCTAAGAGATCGCTTCATACAAACTTACTAACGTTCGGTTCCTCGAATTTGTTCTCTAATCTTATTGCTTCATCCCAACGACAACAGTCCCCTGTCTGTACGATCATAACACGGCTAGGGCACAGTCCTAATACGCTCAGTGGGATGATCGCGGCTTGGTGATTTACGACGGAGGCGGTATCATATGCGAGCCGAGTCTTGTCATTTGTGAACCGTCGCACAAGGTAACGCAGGGCTGTTACGCATATTGCTACTGAACTGTTGCTGACAAGGTTGTTACAGATCAAGACTGTTTTAGGTCATTATAGATGCGCCGGGGTCGTTTATGCTTCCCAATTCAGCCGTGACAAAATCATCCGAACAGTCAACCCAGTATGAACTGGTGGTGGGCATGGAAGTCCATGCGCAACTGTTGACTCGTTCCAAGATGTTCTGTGGCTGCGCCACCGATTATGCAGGCGCGCCGCCCAACACGCGTGTCTGCCCGGTCTGCCTGGGCTTGCCCGGCAGCCTGCCGGTGATCAATCAAGCCGCGGTGGAGGCCACCATCAAGACCGGCTTGGCGCTCAACTGCGAGATTGCGGAGACGGCCGTCTTCGCGCGTAAGAACTACACCTACCCCGACTTGCCCAAGGGCTATCAAATCAGCCAGTTCGAGCTGCCGCTCTGTGAACATGGCTATCTGGATATTGAGCTGCCCGACGGCAGCAGCCAGCGCATCCGCATTCGCCGCGCCCATCTTGAAGAAGATACGGGTCGCTCGGTGCATGAAGGCATCTTTTCGCTGGTCGATCTCAACCGCGCGGGCGTGCCCTTGCTAGAGATCGTGACCGAAGCCGACATTCACAGCGCGGACGCGGCTTACGCCTTTTTGACCAAGCTGCGCACCATCCTGCGCTATCTGGGCGTCAACAGCGGCGACATGGAAAAAGGCGCGCTGCGCTGCGAACCCAATATCAGCGTGCGCACCCTTGCCCAAAAGGAGCGGGGCGAGTACGGAACCAAGGTCGAGGTGAAAAACCTCAACAGCTTCCGCTCTGTGCGCGCCGCCATCGACTATGAGTACCATCGCCAGATCGAACTGATCGAACAAGGCGGCCAGGTCGAACAGGTCAACATGGGGTGGGACGAAGTGCGCGAGCGCACCGTGCTGCAGCGCAGCAAGGAAAGCTCCCACGACTATCGCTATTTCCCAGACCCGGACTTGCCGCCGCTGGTGGTGCAGCGCGTCTGGGTGGATGAGATCCGCGCCACGCTGCCCGAACTGCCCGACGCCAAGCGCACCCGCTACATCGAACAGTGGGGGCTGCGTCCCGTCGAGGCCGATACCTTGACCAGTGAGGCGTTGGTCGCCCAATTCTACGAGGAGACCGTCGCCGCCTATGGCGAGGCGGATGGCCGCCCCCAGCGCGCCGCCAACTGGGTCACGGGAGAGCTTTTCCGGCTGATCTATGCCGGGGGCGAAGGCCAGGATTTGCGCCAGATCGCGGACAGCAAGGTCCAACCGACGCAGTTGGCCGCGCTGCTCAAGTTGGTGGACGATAAGGTCATCAACGCCAACACGGGCAAGCGTGTACTCGAAACCATGTACGCCACCGGCGACGATCCCCAGGCGATTGTCGAGCGCGAAGGGCTGGCGATGGTGAGCGATACGTCGGTCATCGATGAAGCCATTCAAGCCATCCTCGCGGACAATCCCGACGAGTTGGCGCGCTATCGTGACGGCGAGACCAAGCTCTTTGGCTTTTTCATGGGCCAGGTCATGCGCGCGACCAAAGGCAAAGCCGACCCGAACGCCGCGCGCCAGCGGCTGCAGGAGTTGCTCGACGCTTAATCTGTCGTGCTTACTCTGTCGCGCTTGATCTGTCACGCTTATCGGTGGCTGCTCGGTCAACGGTTCGCAGCAGCCACAGGTTGTATCTAGCGCCTAGTTCATCTAGAGCAATCTCCCGTGCAGCCCGATATTCCCCGAAAGGCTAGCTACCTGGTGATTGATCAGATTATTTGATCGATTGCTCGTTCAATTACGCAATTTGCAGCAACATCTGTTATAAATATCTCTTGCATTGATTTTGTAGTGATTGCGCAGGCCTATGCTGCCCCATAGACGCCTGCACCGGGTGCAAAGTTCCCCTACTTTGGTAGCGATTAAGTCTAGCCATCCCCGCTCGTTCAACGTCGAACAAGGTGATGTACAATATAAAACTGCATATACAAATCTAGCTGCGCTGTTGACGGCCCAGGCCACGCAGCGGCCCGCTGCTGTTGCTTTGCTGGACGGCACGATCCAGCCGCCGCGTCCAGTCTCCTTTGCCGAACTGCACACCGCGATAGCCCAAGCGGGGGCGATGTTGCGCGCCGCAGGGCTGCGGCGAGGGGATCGCGTCCTGCTCTTCCAGCCCATGTCGCTCGATCTCTATGTGGCTTTTGGCGCGATCTTGGCGAATGGAATGACCGCGGTCTTCATCGATCCGGGCATGCCGCGCAGCCAACTGGATCGGGCGGCGGCCCACTTGTCGCCGCAAGCGTTCCTCGGCCCGCCGCGCGCGCACCTGCTGCGCCTCATCTCACCTGCAATCCGGCGCATCCCCCATCATTTCAGCCACGCCGCGTGGCTGCCGATGACGCGCCCCTGGCAGGCCTACCAGGACCATGCGCCGCTAGACGAGTTTGTCCCCTGTGACGACGACACCCCCGCGTTGATCACCGTGACCAGCGGCACCACTGGGATGCCCAAGTTCGCCACGCGCACCCACGGCTTTTTGCGCAGCCAACATGCAGCCATCGACGCGGCCCTTGCCATTGATCCGGGCGCGGTCATTGCCACGTCGCTGCCTGTTTTTGTCCTCTCCTTTCTGGCAATGGGGACGACAACGCTGCTGCCGGGTGTTGATTTGCGTTCCCCTGGTCGCTATGACGTGGCGGCTTTCCTGGCGCAACTGCGCGCCACCGGCGTCACCTGCTTGGCCGCTTCGCCTGCGCTGCTCGACCGGCTGGCGCGCTACTGCATGGCGCAGCATGTGACGCTGCTGGAGATCAAGCAGATCTACAGCGGCGGCGGGCCGGTTTGGCCCGACCTGATGGACCGGCTGCAGCGGGTTGCGCCCAATGCGTCGATTCTCGCCGTCTATGGCGCGACCGAGGCCGAGCCTATCGCCACGCTTGCCTATGATGACCTGCGTGCCACGGACCGCTACGCCTCCAGCGCGGGCATGGGGCTGCCGGTGGGGGAGCCTGTGCCCACCATCGACCTGCGGATTATTCCAGACCGCTGGGGCGAGCCTTTAGGCCCGTACACCCAGGCGGAGTGGGAGGCGTTGGCGCTGGCCCCTACCCAGGCGGGCGAGATCGTTGTCGCGGGGCCGCATGTGCTGACGAGCGGATCGGGCGAGGAGGCCCAATCCACCAAGATCCAGGTTGGCGAACGCACATGGCATCGCACCGGCGACGCCGGCTATTTGGATCGATCCGGTCGTTTATGGCTGTTGGGTCGCTGTGCGGCGGCGCTGCCGCCCGCTGTGCAGCAGCATGGCGCTGCACCCGATGCACCGCTGCGCGGCAAGCTCTATCCGCTGGCGGTTGAGGCGTCTGTCCTGGCGCTGCCGGAGGTAAAGTACGCCGCGCTGGTCGAAGTGGATGGACGGCGTGTGCTGGCGCTGGAACTGGTCACGCCGCAGACGCAAGCCTGGATCGATGCGCTGGCTGATCGCGTCGGCTGGGCCAATTTGGACGCGGTGCGCGTGCTGCCGCGGATGCCTGTAGACCGGCGGCACAACGCCAAGGTGGACTACCCGGCCTTGCGCCGGCTGCTGCACAAGAGCCAGTGACAGTGATGGCGACTGTGGCTGTGACAGCGATGATGGCTGCGGCTCACCAGGCGAATGGTTGAGGCTGTTGATTCGTGCGCACGCGGCAAAACGCGGGCGCAGAACAGGCGATGCAGGTCGAACAGCGCCCGGCAAAACAGCGTCAAAACAGCATGGATAACGCGTGTGGGGGTGGTGTAATTTGCGGACAATTCCACATGGGATTATGGTGCGTTCTAATCGAGCTAAATTTCACAATCATTTTGGACGAAAGATGGTGTTGAGATGACTTACGCAAGCCGCGTACTGGCTGCTGTACGACAAAAAGATCGTTGTGAACCTGAGTTCCTGCAAGCCGTCGCAGAGGTGTTCGACGCCATCGAACCCGTATTGGATCGGCATCCCAAGTATGAGAAGGCACGTATCCTAGAGCGGATCGTCGAGCCGGAGCGGACGGTGATGTTCCGTGTGCCGTGGATCGACGATGCGGGCGACTATCAAGTCAACCGCGGCTATCGTGTCCAGTTCAATTCCGCGCTCGGCCCCTACAAGGGCGGCTTGCGCTTTCACCCCAGCGTGAATTTGAGCATCCTCAAATTCTTGGGCTTTGAACAGACCTTCAAGAATGCGCTGACCACGCTGAACATGGGCGGGGCCAAAGGCGGCTCTGATTTTGACCCGCATGGCAAGTCGGACGGCGAAGTCATGCGCTTCTGCCAGTCCTTTATGACCGAACTGAGCCGCCATATCGGCCCGTTCACGGATATCCCCGCGGGCGACATTGGCGTGGGCGGCCGCGAGATCGGCTATATGTTCGGCCAATACAAACGGCTGCAGAATGAGTTCACCGGCGTTTTGACCGGCAAAAGTCCCCTGTGGGGCGGTTCGCTTGTGCGGCCCGAAGCGACCGGCTACGGCATGGTCTACTTTGCCCAGGAGATGCTGGCTGTCAAGCGCGAGTCGCTGGCCGGCAAGACAGTCCTGTTGAGCGGTTCAGGCAACGTGGCCCAATATGGCGCGCAGAAACTGTTGGAGGTCGGCGCGAAGGTCGTTACCCTCTCCGACTCTGAAGGCTTCATCCATGACCCCGATGGGCTGGACGAGGAAAAACTCGCCTTTGTCATGGAGTTGAAGAACGTGCGCCGCGGCCGCATCAAGGAGTATGCCAAGGAATATGGCGTCACCTTTGTGCCGGGCCAAAAGCCCTGGTGCATCCCTTGTGACGCGGCTTTCCCGTCTGCCACACAGAATGAACTCTGTTTGGAAGACGCCAAGATGCTGGTGAAGAATGGCTGTCGCTTGGTGGCGGAAGGGGCCAACATGCCCACCACCCCCGATGCAGCCCATCTCTTCCTGGGGAGCGGCGTGCTCTATGCGCCCGGCAAGGCCACCAACGCGGGCGGCGTGGCGACCAGCGGCCTGGAGATGGCCCAGAACTCGGCGCGTGTGAGTTGGTCGTTCTCTGAGGTGGATTACCGGCTCCAGCACATCATGCAGTGCATCCACGAAGAAGCCTATCGCGCCTCGGTGGACTATGGTATGCGCGGCAACTACCTGGCCGGGGCCAACATTGCAGCCTTTGTGCGCGTGGCCGACGCCATGCTGGAGCAGGGGTTTGTGTAAAGAACGGTTCTAAGCATCCGTTTTCGCTTGGCCTTCCCGGAAGCTAGATGAAAGTTGAGAAATCTGTATTCGATTCTCGACATTCATGCAGCCTCCGGGAAGGCTCAGGTTGCCCGGCGGCTGTTAAGCGGCCGCGTGAATTGCCCATAGTTGGCGCGTGATCTGACCGTGACCCACATGCAGTGCCAGGTGTTCGAGCGCGTGCATCACGTCATAGCGTGCCACGAACTGGCGCGGGCGCATAGGGTGGGCGCGCACCGCGTTGAGATCTGCCTCCGTCACACTGTCCAAGAACGACTCCACAAATTCATGCGTGCGGCGCACGCGTGCCTGCAAGTAGCCAAGATCGTGATTGGCCGGGCCAAACTCCTCTGGCCCCTCGTCCCCATCCACCGTGTCCCATTCGCGCCGTCCTAGGGAATATTCGGCCCGGCGCAGCAGATAGACCGTTGAAGAAATAGCATGGGCCGCGATCTCTCCCAGTGAGTTGCAGGGGCCTTGCCAGGGGCTTTGCTCAAAGGGTTTCCAGAGCAGCGCCTCATTGGGCAAATCCGCCAATAACGCTTCCAACTCTTGATAACGCTCGGCAAAGAGACGGCGATAGGTGGCAATTTCAGATGAATCAACCTCAGACTGGGCCTGAGACGTTTGGGTGGATTGGGTGTCGCTCATGCGATTGCTCCTTTGGTGCGACGACTGGTTGATGATGGTTCGTTGATGGTGTATGTGGGTGATTGGGCAAACGCGATGCGGCTGGCGTTTATTGGCCTTGGCCTAGCGAATAGCCCAATTCGCCGTCGAATAGGTAGAGATGTTCTGTCTTGATCACGTCAAGCCCGGCTTGGTCGAGCCGTTCCAACAAGGCCAGGATCTGGCGGAAGGTGATCGGCTCGCTGCTCTCGAAGCGGCAGCGCCAGCGATCGCTCAGAAAGGTTTCCGGCAGCCCTTCGGGGTAGACCTTGACCCCGCGATTGGTGATCATCACCAGCTTGAGTTCCCCCTCGTCGAACGCTTCGAGCTTTTGCCCCAAGACATCGGGGTTACGGTCGGACTCTGTCCAATCGAGAAAGACATCGACGCCGACTAGCTCCTTCTTCTGAGGCTTGGGCGGGCGGATCTTGACCTGGATAGGGTGGTTCTGATACTGCACCGGCTGCAACTGGCAAGGCGCGCGATCCAGGCGCTCG
The DNA here is from genome assembly GCA_964655505.1 of uncultured Litorilinea sp. Classification (GTDB taxonomy): domain Bacteria; phylum Chloroflexota; class Anaerolineae; order Caldilineales; family Caldilineaceae; genus QEUY01. The sequence continues at coordinate 20,285 of CAZZNG010000050.1, forward strand.
ATCACCGCATCGGTGAAGCCCGCAGTGCCTACTTCCCGCTCTGAAAGGCCCACGCGGTAGATATCCGCGGTGTGGATGCCGTCTTCCAGCGTGCAGAGCCACGCATTCTTGATCTTTTCCGCATAGGAACCCAGGCCCAAATGCACCAGCATTTGAATCGCCGCCATGAGCAGGCCGGACGGATTCGCCACGCCTTTACCCGCAATGTCGGGGGCTGACCCGTGGATGGCCTCGAACATGGCCGCGGAGTGGCCGATGTTGGCGGACCCGGCCAAGCCAATCGACCCCGCGACCTGCGCGGCGATGTCCGACAAGATATCGCCGTAGAGGTTGAGCGTGACCACTACGTCCATGGTTTCGGGCATGGCCGCCACGCGCGCCGCGCCGATGTCGATGATCTGGTGTTCGCTTTGGATGTGAGGATATTCTTGGGCAATCTCATCGAAGACCTGGTGAAAGAGGCCATCGGTGATCTTCATGATATTGTCTTTGGTCATGCAGGTGACCTTGCGGCGGCCATAGGCGTGGGCATATTCGAACGCGTAGCGAATGATGTTTTCCGAGCCGGGCCGCGTGATCAGCTTGAGACCTTGGGCCAAGTCCTGTGACTGGCGGTACTCGATCCCAGCGTAGAGGTCTTCTTCGTTCTCGCGGATGATGACCATGTTCATGCCGGGATGCTGCGATGCGACATAGGGGGTATACGCCTTGCACTGGCGCACGTTGGCGAATAGGCCCAATGACTTGCGGATGGTGACATTGATGCTCTTGTACCCCTTGCCCTGGGGCGTGGTAATTGGCCCCTTGAGCAAGACGCGCGTGTCGCGGATGCTGTCCCACGCCTCGCGCGGAATGCCGGACAGAACGCCGCTGCGATAGACCGACTCGCCAATGTTGATCTTCTCATACGTCAGCGGTACTTCGGCGGCTTCAAGGATACGCAGCGTTGCCTCCATGATCTCTGGGCCGATACCGTCGCCGTAGGCAACCGTCACGCGCCGGGTTTCTGTCATCTGTGCCCTCCTTGTGGTATCGTAAAAGGTGTGTTGCCGTTATTTTGCGCCTGTTCTCGGCATAGTTCAGTGCAGGGCATCCCATTTGTTCGGATTGGCGCGATCCGCCGGTTATTGATCCTGGTGCTCGCTCCTCAAGCGGGAGATGAGCCGTACCGGGCGCAGCCGTACAGTCCACCAGCAGCCACTGTGTTATAACCAACCAAATGTTGGTTTTGTTTGCCGCGTTGACCGCGCGCGTCACGGCGCATGGCCGTAGGATGGCGATGCGAAGCATGCCTCTTTGGCATGAAAGGATATGACGATGAGTTTGCTCAACGAGACGATCATTCAGCAGGTGCGCGAGGAGTTCGAAAACCTGGATCGGCCAGTCAAGCTGATCCTCTTTACGCGCAATACTGAATGTCAATTTTGCCCTGAGACCCGCGAATTGGTCGAGGGGGTGGCCGCCCTTGCTGACCAGGTGAGCCTGGAAATTTACGACTTTGACCAAGACAAGGAGCAAGTGGAAGCCTATCAGATCGACAAGGTTCCGGCGGTAGCCGTGATCGCCGATGAAGATGGGGATGCGCCTGCCAAGGATTATGGCATTCGCTTTTATGGCATCCCTTCCGGCTATGAGTTTAGCACCTTGATCGCGGACATTGTGATGGTTTCGCGCCGCATTTCCGGCCTAAGCGAGGAGACGCGCGCCCAACTGAAGGAGATGACAACGCCGCTGCATCTCCAGGTCTTTGTCACGCCCACCTGTCCCTACTGCCCGCGCGCGGTGCATCTGGCCCACCAACTGGCTTTGGAGAGCGACCTGGTGCGCGCCGATATGGTCGAGGCGACAGAGTTCCCTGCTCTGTCGCAGAAGTATCAAGTGATGGGCGTGCCGCGCACGGTCATCAACGACAAGGCTTATATCGAAGGCGCTGCGCCCGAAGAGATGTTGATGAGGAAGTTGCAGGAGCTGCCCGCGTAACGCTCTGCGCCGGATTGACCTTCCCGGAAAGCTCCGTGAAGAATTAAAGATGGCAATCCCATTCATGTAGGAATTCACCTTCCCGGAAGCTTCAAGCTTCATGCCCATCTGCTCGCGAGATGGAATGTTGCTCAATGCCCATCTGCTCGCGAGATGGGCGTTGCTTCCGGGAAGGTTTAGACTCCTACGAAGATCAGTACCTGCCTCTCCTCGTCTCGATGGTCGAGCCGAACCGCGCCTACGGGCAGTTTCCGGCCCGCAGCAGTTCCTTCTTTTCTTCGAAGAAAGTCTTAGAGCCTAGGTCCGCGCTGATGCCGAAGAACTTGAGATTGATGCCCGCCGCGCCCAAAAAGAGCGCCTCGGCTGTCTGGCAGGCAGGAAAGAACGTGTACGTCCCGCCGATGAGAAAGGCCGTTTGTGCCCACGGCACAATCGTCTCGCCAAAAATGCCCAGTTCTACCCTGGGATAGCCCATGCCGAAGTTGGCGGCAATGGCCCCCGGCGCGCCGGTCTGGGCGATCTCCTCGCCAAAGGTGACCGCGCCCAAGCGCCCGCCGCTCACGACCTCGGTTCCGTTATAGCGGAAGCCCAAATCACTGTCGTAGATGAAATTCGCCTTGACCTGGGAGGAACCGGCTGCAGGGACCGAGGCATTGACGACAAACTGGACTTTGACGTTCAGGACCACAGGAACCATCCCCACTACAACCGGATATTTGAGCAAGACCACCGGCAGTTGCAGGTTGACAGCATCGTTGCCGCTGGCGGCCATGACCAGGCCCAGCGTCAGATCGCCCGTCATGTTGTCCAGGGCGTGATCGTACTCTTGGAGTTGATGGTTGCGGATGATGATCGTGTCGTTGCTGCGGAAGCGTTGGATGGTTCCCTGGGCCGTGAGTTTGGCAGAGGCCGAACCGGTTACCCCCTTGGTGACGGTGAAGTCGATGGCCGCGCTCTCCTTCTGCATCACCATCTTGAGGTGATAGACAAAGGGGCCATCGGTGTACTTGAATTCAATCGTCCCGTCCTCGTTGGGCTGTATCGACTGCCCGCTGATGGACGCTTCCACGATGCGCGACGGATCGAACTCAATGCCCACATCCCAATCCAGCGTTCCGTTTTTAACGGCTTCGGTGAGGGCCGCGTATTCGGTCTCCACCACCAGATCCGCGCCTTCCTGTTGGACCGACGTGATGCGGCGCAGCGATGTGTTGTAGATCACAAGAATGTTCCCCACCGAGAGATCCAGGCCGCTGTCGGCGACTCCCTGTGCATCAAAGGTGTAGGTGTGGTTTTCCAGGTCCATCCCCTTCAGCAGATCCAGCTGTGGCTGATCGACCAGGGTCACATCGTCGCCCCATTCGACGTCAATAGAGACTCGGTCCGCGGGCCAGGACGGGTCGGCGTCCCGCATGAGCAAGGGCAGGTAGGTGTTGTTGGCGGATTCGGCGGCAAGGGCCGGGCGGGCAGGCGTGACAAGGCCAGTCAGGAGGAGAGCCAGCGAGAGCAGGACAGAGAAGGCCACAGATCGGCCTGTGGGTAGCGAAAAGCCGCGTCGTTTGTGCATGAGAATCTTTCTAGGACATAACTGATAGTGGCGGAATTCCGTCACGCGGGTGTGGCGGGTTGCGTGGACGAATGGCAGCGTGACGGTGCAATGGGGATGAATTTCATCGCGGGCGGCGCGGGAGCGGTGGGCATAGCAAAGATGCAGCCCCTCAAGCGCCAGTCCTCTAGCGTTCCAGCTCGCGGGGGCGCTATGCATCTGTGCCGTATTTGTGCGTAGTGGAAAGTCCGGGGTGATGTCCTCGGATGCGCCAATGCGATTATGCCACAGGCCGCATCAAATGCACCATTGCGCGGGCCGGTTTAGTTGCGACGTGCGATGAACACCATGATCGGGCTGGTGTTGACCAAAGGCCCGTGCTTCCAGTCTCCATACACCTGCTCGACGCTGAAGCCGCAAGTCGTCAAAGAGGTGGTTAGCTCTGCCAAAGTGCGAAAGCGCAGTTCACTGTCCACGACCACAACCTCCCCGCTGGCGCTGAAAAGGTTGTAGCCTTTGATGCGGACTCGACCGTTTGCCACGTCCACTACTTCCAGCCAAGTCTCTACCGGCCCATAGGGCGAATCGAGCCGGGTGTAGGTGGCTTCGCGGTTCCACTGCTCCCATGCCCGGTAGTCCGGGTTGCGACTCTCAAAGGCGAGCGTGCCGCCGGGTCGTAAGGCAGCATGGATGGCGCGCAGCGTGGAAAGCCACTCGGCGTCATCGAGGAACACCTGAGCCACATTGCCGGTCATCAGCAACAAGTCCGCGGCTGGTGTCCCCAGGGCGCTGGCATCGCCTTCAACCCACTGCACTTGATCCGCGCCCGGCTGGCGTCGGGCGACTGCCAGCATCGCGGGGGAAGGGTCGACGCCGACCACCCGACGGCCATCGCCTGCTAGCTCGCGGGTCAGCAGACCGGTCCCGCACCCCAGGTCAAGGATCATGCGCGCGTCGAGGTCCGCGGCGAGACGGACGTAGAAGTCAGTGTCCGCGCCGCGCGGGTTCTCGAGGTCGTACAGCGCCACCAGGCGCGGGTCCACGTAGTGCTGATCCAGTTTGGGCACGCTTCTATCCTCCACTTGAAAGGTACGTTTCGAGTTCATTCTCAATAGCGCCCAAGTTGGGATCTAGGAGTATGTCTGTCGGTGCGGCAGCTTCAGTCGTTTTGCTATTGCAATAAGGGCCAGCGCCAGGAAGGCCAGCGCGACGACCACGACCACTGACATGAGTTGCGCTGGGTGCAGTTCTCCGCTCGCCCCTCGCACATGAACCAAGTTGAGAATCGTGTTGTTGAGGAAGTGGGCAACCCAGGGCGCCCACAGGCTGCCGGTGTAGTGGAATAGGTAGCCGTAGACCAGACCGGCGACAAAAGTGCCCAGCAGCAGGCTGCCGGTCTGGGCCAACAACCCAGCGGTGGAGACATCGCCCGTCAGGTAGGCCTTGAGCGGCCAGACCAGATGCCACGCGGCGAACAGGGCAGCCTGCAGCACGTTTGCCGAGCGAAAGCGCATACGTTGGGGGAAGTGGGTCAGCATGATCCCGCGGAACAGCCCCTCCTCCATGAAGCTGTTGACGACGTTGCC
>CAZZNG010000051.1:0-3316 GCA_964655505.1 uncultured Litorilinea sp.
AGCAAAACAGGGCGCAACCTGCATGGGGTTGCGCCCTGTTTAGTGTTCGAAGCTGCTCGATACCGCGCTTAGTTGGCGTTGGGGTCGTACTTACACGTCTCGCCCTTCACTTGGTTGAAGTAGATGCACAGCACCACAAAGGCCGGACGCAGTTTCAACTCGTTGATCTGGCTCGGCTCCAAAATGGCCCACCAATACTGCTCCTCGTCGCGGGGGTCGCCGTCCTCCAGCCAACTCAAGTTGGGCATCGTCAACAGGCTCATCAGCCCAATCCACGGCTGCCAATTGGCCGCGGCCCATTCATACGCCCCGCGTAGATATTCGGCCTGCACCATATCCGTAATGCCCGCGTCCGCCCCGTGCCACTTGTAGGACGGATTCACCGGGTCAAAGGTCCAGCCGAACTCCAACAGAACAATCTGCTTGTCCTCGTCGCCATTACGCACCATGATTTGGCGGATATCCTCCACATGGCGGAAGGCAAAGAAGCGATAGCCGCCATAGCGTTGATCCGACGCGGCAGTGTCCGGGTCCAACTCCGGCGGCGCGGCAAAGCCTGCGCCATGCACGCCCAGCATATCGAAATAGCCGTCGCTGTTGCCGCCCATCGCCTGGTACATTCCCTCATAGAAGAGATCGTCGGGCATGGCCTGGGCCGTATTGTCGCCGGTCGGAGCCATCCCCGCGCTGATCACAATCGCGTTGGGGTTGGCCGACTTGATGGCCGTATACGCCTTGCGCAAAAACTCGGCATAGCCTGCCGGATCGGGCGGATTGCCGCCCCACTCGCGCGCCAGATTCGGCTCATTCCAAATCTGATACGCTTGGATACAGCCCACCGCTTGCGGCGTGCAGTTGTAACGGTTCGCCACAGCAAAAGCAAAATCGGCAAAGTCGTCGGCATTGCCCGGCGGGTGATCGGCCCAGAAATTGGTCAATTCAGGGTCGCTGCTCAAACGCGCCAACAGCTTCAACTGGTGGTTATTCACCTGCGTGACCACGCGATCGGCAATCGACCAGTCATATTGCCCCTTGCCAGACCCTTCAATCGTCTCCCAGGCAAAAGCCTGCTTCACCCAATCGAAATTGGCTTCCTTCATCAGCGTCAGATCGCGATCCGCGATCTCGGGCCGCCACCAGAGAAACGCCTGCGCCCCAAAATCCGGGCTGCGCATGGTCGCGGGCAGATAATTGCCGCTTCCAGCCGTGGGCGCTTGGGCTGCCGGCTGCTCACCCGCTGGGTCATCCCCCGCGGGCTGTTCGGCCTGTGCAGGCGCTTCAGGCTGCACAGCCACCGTCTCAATCGTCACAAAGTCAGCAGACACCCAACCGAGTTCTCGCCCTTCAGTGCCAAGCTGCAACCAGGTGCTCTCGGCATTGCGCCCGATCACATCATACTGCTCTCCCTCGTTGACCGTGCGCACAATCTCCCCGTTTGGGTCCGGCGCGCTGCGTACATTGAGAATGGAGGCGTCGATGGTCGCCACCACCTTCGTGGCTGGCGTTGGCGTGGGCGGCACAGGCGTCGGGCTGCTCTCCGCCTGGCTGGGCGTCGTGTCATCTTGTGTCGCGGGCGATTCAGCACCGTTCACCGGAGCGCCTGCTTGCGCGCCATCGGGCGTCTTAGTGGGCGTCGGCGTTGGTTCTGCCTGTCCTCGGCCACAGCCGGCCAAGACAAGCGCGGTGATCAGCGCGACAATCAGAACGTTCCAGTGTGAGCGTTGCATGATCCTCTAATTTCCCTATCAGACTTCGATGATGAAGTGCTCAGAATTCGACCCTGGCCGCGCGCCCGCCGCAACAGGACGGGCGCATCACCAGATGATGCTTCTATGATACTGCTAGATGATACTGCAAAGCGAACTATTTAGGCATCGCCTTTAACGCTTCGTAGACGGGCAGCGGCGAATAATCGTTCCGCACAATGCCCCACTGCGCCTTTTCTGTGCCGTCGGCCACCACGCGGAAGTTCAGATTCCACAGGAAAGCCGGGCCAACCCAGCCCCAATTACGCATCATGGTAAAGGCTTCCACCGTCCAAGCCGCCTGCTCCTCAAACGTGTTGTCATCGGCGTAGGCATAGCGCGGGTCAAAGGCTCCCCCCGCGGCCCAGCCGAATTCAGTCGGCCAGATGCGCTTATTGGCGTCGCCATAGACCACCATAATGTTGCGATAGCCTTCCATCGTGCTGCGGAAGCTCCACGAATGGTGCGGCGTGTCGCACGCGCCATTGAACGTGTTGCCCGACTCCTGGATCGCCGCACACGCCTGCTCAAAGGTCACCGAAGCCGGGACATTGTAGCCGCTGGGGTGCGCGCCAATACCGTCCGACACCGCAGCCAGCCCATTCTGGTACATCCCTTCCAAATAGACAAAATCATCCATCGCAAAGGGCGGGTTATTGCCTGCAGGCGTCAGCGCGCCGCTGATCACCAACATCGACGGGCACGCCGCCTTGATCGAGCCGTAAGCCGCGCGCAGCAAGTTCATATACTCAGCCGGGTCAAGCGGCTTATTGCCCCACTCATAGTGCAAATTCTGCTCGTTCCAAACCTCAATCGCCTTGAGCGCCGTACCGCAGAACTCGGCAGCCATCGCACCCACAAACGCGGCATATGTATTGGGGTCCGCAGGCGGGCCGCCCACACTGCCGTCAAAGCCCCCCTCGCGCGCCCATTCCGGCGAGTTGACCACGCTGAACAACACATTGATGTTGCGCTGCCCCGCGGCGTTGACAATCCCATGCAGTTCGCCAAAGCCACGCGCGCCCTGGGTTGGCTCGAACAAGCGCCACTCCACCTGCTGCTTGATCCAGTTGAAGCCCAGATCGCTGGTTGCGTTGAGCGCCTCGCCGACGCCGCCCCCTAGCATGTGCGCCTGGACACCGTAGCCAAAGAAGCCCGCGCCCGATGGCGGCGGCGCGGCTGCCACCGCGGCAGCGTTCGCGTCAGTGTTTGTGTCGGCGCTTGTCGTAGAGACAGTCTGCATCTGCGCGGCTTGCGGATCAGGCTCGGGCAAGGTCGGCAGTTCGGCCTCTGGAACCAGCTGGATCTGATCCGCTGGGCCAATCACATTCGTCAAGCTGGCATAGACCCATGCCTGCTCGCCGTCGTTCATCCCGTCCAGTTGAACACGATACCATTGCCGGTCCGGGCTTGCACCCAAGATCACCAGCGACGTATTGCCATCCACCCCCGCAATTACCGGGAACCCTGTGCCCGGCCCCCCGCGCACATTCATGCGCGTCGGCTGGATAACGGCCGTAGGCACATCCGGCTCAGGCGTCGCCGCGGCCGCCGCCTGCACGGCTGGCTCC
>CAZZNG010000051.1:3416-24926 GCA_964655505.1 uncultured Litorilinea sp.
CCGCGCCGGTAGCGGCTGCATTCGCCGTCTCCTGTGCTGCACCCGCGGTTGATGCGGGCGTCGTTACCGCGGCCGCGTCAACCGTTGGCGCGGCGGACTCATCGGCTGCATCCGCAGCACTCGCCGCGGGCGGGTTGGCGACCGCGGTCGGCGCGATCAGCGCGGCAAAGCCCAAGCGGGACGGGCTGGCCGCGGCGCGCCCCGGCGTCGGCGTTGGCACCAAGATCAGGGTCGATGCAGCGCTGCTCGCCTGGCCCACTTGCACCCACTCGGCAGACACCCAACCGCTGCCCACGCCATTGACTTCAACCTCATACCAGCCGCCGTCATCCGACATCCCAACAACCGTGACCTCGGTCTGCGGCTCCAGCTTGATCACCAGCGAAGCATCAATGCTTGGGCCGCTGCGCATGTTGAGACGGCTATCCTCGGTAATCACAACACCGGTAGCGGGCAGAGCCGGGGCCGCCGATTGCGCCCACAGCGGCAGCACCCCTGCGGCGACAATCGCCCCCCCACATATCAACAACGACGCGCAAGCAAGGCCAAGCCTAAGCCCCACGCTGTGCGCTGGTTTCCTGGTCGGCAGCATCACAATCGACTTCTCCTGAACGTTCTAAATTACATTGACGAGAATTGGGGGTATATGGACTGCAGATATGAAATTCAGATGTGAAAATTGGGACGTGTGAAAGAAATAGGGCATGAAAAACCGGGCATCGGGCACACAGGCGAATCACGCTGTTCAAGATTGCCTGCGCCGCGGGGCTTTGCCTCCCCCAAGCTGCGCTCGCCGGGGGAAGGCACAGCGCCCATCAGCAGCGCCGAAGCCACACGATTTGAACAAAACAGCGCCGAGGGTACACCGATCACCCTCGGCGGCTGTGTCATCATTCAAATTCACATTGAGAAACGAGAGGCAGAACGGCCATGCGCCAACGGTCTCCCGTGCGCTACTTGGGCATCGCCTTGAGCGCATTGTACACGGGCAGCGGCTCCCAACTGGGGCCGACGATCCCCCACTGTGCCTTTTCCGTACCGTTCGCCACCACGCGGAAGTTCAGATTCCACAGGAAGGCCGGGCCAACCCAGCCCCAGTTACGCATCAGGGTGAACGCTTCCACCGTCCAAGCTGCCTGCTCCTCGAACGAGTTGTCATCAGCATACTTGTACGAAGGATGGAACGAGCCGCCAGCAGCCCAGCCGAACTCGGTCGGCCAGATCAGCTTATTGCTCGCGCCGTACACGTTCATGATATTGCGATAGCCTTCCATCGTGCTGCGGAAGCTCCACGAATGATGGGGCGAATCGCACGCGCCGTTGAACGAGTTGCCCGACTTCTGGATCGCCTCACACGCGCCTTCCCAGGTCACGCTCGGCGGCACATTGTAGCCGCTGGGATGCGCGCCCACGCCGTCCAGATAGTTGTTGGCCCCTGCCTGCATCATGCCTTCGAGATAGGTGAAATCGTCCATGGCATAGGGCGGGTTATTGCCTGCAGGCGTCAGCGCACCGCTAATCACATACATCGACGGGCACGCGCCCTTGATCGCGGCATAGGCAGGCGCAAGCAGCGCCACATACTCGCCCGGATTCAACGGCTTATTGCCCCACTCATAGTGCAGGTTCTGCTCATTCCAGACCTCAATCGCCTTGAGCGACGTACCGCAGTACTTACCGGCCAGCGCGCCCACAAACGCGGCGTAGGTCGCCGGGTCCGCAGGCGGGCCGCCCACACTGCCGTCGAAGCCAGGCTCGCGCGCCCAAGCAGGCGCATTCACCACGCTAAAGAGCAGGTTGATCCCCGCGGCGTTGGCCGCGTTGACGATGCCATCCGACGAGCCAAAGTCAATCGCGCCCTGTGCCCCTTCGAACACGCTCCACTCGATCTGCTGCTTGACCCAGCCAAAGCCCAGGTCACGCGTCATCGCCATGACCTGACCGGCCTGATCGTTGTGGACCATGTGCGCCTGGACACCGTAGCCAAAGCTTCCCCCACCAGAGGGAGGCGGGCCTGACACGGGCGGAGCAGACGCGACAGACTGGTCGTCGGGCGCAGCAGACTGTTCAGGCGCAGTCGCCACAGGCGGTTCCGGAATATTTTCCGCCACCGCGATGCTGTTGGTGTCGCCTGCTGTCGTCACCAATTGGCCGATGATCCAGGCTGGTTGGCCGCTAAAGTCGATTTGCCACCAACTCCCATCGTCGTTTTTGCCGGTGACCGAGAAACGCTGACCGGGCTGCAGCTGGCCCACGACCGGATAGCTCGTGCCTGGCCCTTCGCGCAGGTTCACCACCTGGCCGCTTGTCAAGCTCACGCCATCGGGCAGAACCTCCGGCTCGGCAGGCGCGGCTTGGGTGTTCTGCTGTACATCCGCAGCAGGCGCTTGAGCAGGAGGCGCTTCGACAGCCGCAGTAGAGGCCGCGGTAGAGGCTGCAGTGTCTTCCGTCGCAGCGGCATCCTCCGCTTGGCTCTCAGCAGGCGCTTGGCTTGCCGAGCCGGTCGCCGCGGTCGCACTCCCCGTCCGAAGCGCAATCTGGGTCGTATGGGGCGCGCCAAGCGCCTGGCCCGCGCTGTTCACAATGGCCGTATCGACGCGCAAGCTGTCGCTCCCGCCGGGCGCGCTCACCACCACCTGTGGGCTGTCCACCGGGCGGATCTCCTGCGCAACCATCTGGCCGTCGGCCCCCATCACGCTGTACACCACCGAAAGCTGCGTGGGCACGCCTTCCAGGTCCGCGCCTTGCTGGAATTGGAGCAGAACATTCCACAAGGCCGGGTCCACATCGCCGCCCGCCTTCGCATCCAGCGCGATATTGCGCACATTATAGCGCTGCAACAGCTTCAGCTTGTGGCTAATGCTGCCCGCGGTTTCCAGATAGACCCGGCGCTCAAAACCCTGGTCGTCCAGATAGGCAAACGAATAGAGGCCGAGCGTATCGTCCCAGGTCACGGCATCCAACACGCGCGGATTTTGCAGCGTCAGGGCAATCTGCTGGTTGTCAACAGCCTGCGCGCCGATCTGGTTCAACAGCGGGCGCAGCGCCTCTTGATAGCCCTTGAGGAACAGATAGCTGCCGCTGCGTTCCACCGACTGCGCCGGCAGTTCGACTTGCAGCTTGCGCCGCTCGACCTGATTGGTCGCAAAGCGCAGCAGCGCATCCATCTCGCCGCCCGGCTCATACGCGCGCGGGTCAATCGGTGCAGGCACGATCAGCCGATCCACCACCGCGCCCAGCCCGGCCCAGTCATAGCCGAGCGTGTCCCAAGCTTCTGCCGAAATCTGGCGCGGCATCTCGACGCGCACCGACAACGTCTTATTGTTGGCGTGCAGCCGGTCAGCCAGCTTGGACATCAGGTGGACAAAATCGGCGCGTGCGCTGGGCACAGCATCCACCCCGCGATAGTCGATCACCACGCCGGGGAAGTTGTTCTGCACAACCGTCTGCTCCACCGCGGCCAACTGGTTCTCTTGGAGGCCCGGATCGAGCAGCAGGTTATTGATCAAGTCAGTGCGGATGACATCGCCGTCCCAATTGCGGATCACAGCCAGCGTGCTGCCGCTGTTCACCGGGGCCTGCCCGTCCAACGCGCCGTCGCCGCGCAGATACAGCCCGGCCTTGGCCTCGTTGGTCACCACCGCGTTCTGCGGCAGTTGGCCGTTCAGCCCCAGGTCGACCGTCACCGCGGGCACAGCAGGCGTGGTCTGCATCACCATGAAGCTCGGCGGCAGATAGTCCAGCCGAGATTCGATGATCTCTTGATCGGCCAACACCGAACTCGGCACATGGGACCAAGCTTTGCTCTCGCTGTTCCACGCGTAGACCCCAAGCGTCTCATAGGGCAGACTGTCGTTGGGGATCGGAATCGAAATGATTACCTGCGCCGGCTCGTCGCCCACAATCTCCACGTCGTAGAAAGGGCTTTTCGGGATCAGGTAATCGGGCATGTTGCTGGCCGCTTCGTACAGATCGCGTCCGGCTTGCCCTTCGATGAATTCGGCACGCGGGGTGCTTTCAATGGTCGCCATAAAGGTCGACCGCACGCCCTCAGCCGGGAAGTTAACCAATGTCCCATCGGGATCGCTGATGGCCCCACCCGCAGAGGTAATGCGTGTGTAGGTGAATGCTTGTAGACGATCCAACAGGTTGATCGGCGGCAGCAACAAGGTGAGCACCAGCAAAACAGGCAGCACCACAAGCGTGATGATCCAGCCTGCCGGCCCTTCTAAAAACCTGCTGACACCGCCCCAAACTGATGAACGTGTCCCGTACCGAGTATTTTGCATTGAACGTCTGCTCCTTGGCGAATATTTAGCGCCAACACTACCAAGGTGGTTTGATAGCGTTTAGACAAATCGGTATCTTAGCATAGCCCCCAATTGCCGCAAAAATCACCTTTCTGCGGCATCTTCGGCCCACTTCTGTCTATTCAAATCTACATTCATTCAAATTCAACCGCCGGCGCAATCTAAACCTTGAGCGAGCCACGAAACGCCCGCGAAGCATAGTAAGATTGCGCGCCGTTGTGATACACAAAGACATGGTCATAGCGGCGATCACAAAAGAGAGCGCCACCGAGTTTTCGAATCTTATCAGGCGTTTTCACCCAGCTTGACGTCTTCAAATCGAACTCGCCAAGCTCCTGCAACGCTCGATATTCCTCTTCCGTTAAAAGCTCAATGCCCATGGCTTCTGCCATATCCACTGCATTATTTTTAGGCCGCGAGTCGGGCTTGCGCGCCTCCCACCCCTCACGGTCGTAACAAACGCTTCGGCGGCCATCAGGGCTTTCCGCTGAACAGTCGTAAAAAGTGATTTCGCCCGTCTTTGGATCACGAGCCACCACATCCGGTTCACCACCGGTCCGCTCCATCTCATAGAGTGACCACAGCTTTTCAGGATGCGCTTCCAGCCTGGCCTGCACCTCCGCCCACTTGACACCTTGATGGCGGTTCATGTTGTTCTCAAAACGTTCTTTCAACGTGCTGAGTAGCTCCTCACGTTGTTCTGCGGACAGCGTCTTGTCTGTTGCCATAATGATCCTCCGTCATGTTAGGCGTCATGAGTCATGATAGGTCATGACTCATATCATGATCACATGATTCATGTCATGATGAATAGCGTATAACCTGCCCTGCGAACAAGTCCAGCCTTCTGCGCAAAAGCAACTCACGGGCTTCGATGCCGCTGGGTACACTTGTTCGGAGAACAGATCAACAGCTCGCCCTCAAAATTTTATGACAAGAATCAAATTGCGGCAACGTGTTTATACAAGTTGTTTATAATTAGTCAGGGATTTAGCTCGTAAGGACTCAAACAAGACTCATCAATGGGTGCAAAGGCGCTGTCTGCCGCGGGAGGTGACCCGAACGATGCAACAGTGTTTAATGTATTTCAGAGCGTGCAGGGTGACGCGCTTGTTGGAATCTTGTCGTACACTGTAAGCCGTCAATAGTAAGCCGTAAACAATAAGTCGTACACAGTCAATAGACTTTAGCCAGTACTGTGATAAGGAGTATATCATTGACTAGTCGACTGGCAATATCGCGCTTATCCACTGCACTACAGTGCATCGACACAACCGTACATCGTCACAACCGCGCATCGTCACCACTATTGCGGCATTATGCACCGCAGCAGTTAGCCCAGTCGCCACCTCAATGCTATCATATCCGTCGCCTATGAACCTGGACATGACCCGCAACCGCTCGACGCGCCGCCCCTCATTCCAATGGCTCCAAATCACGCTCATGGCCGGCTTTCTCATTTGCCTGCTCATGGGCAGCGGCGCGTTGGCGCTGTTGCTGCTCGTCGATACCGACCCCGACACCACCCCCAACGCAGCCCCGATTACCCAGTTGCCCCAGAGCGGCATCATGCCTTCCCACGCGCTGCTGCAACTGGCGGGCGATCCGGCTGAAGCGCTCGCCTATCAAGCGCTCAACGCGGGTGAGCTAGACCTGGCCTTTACCATCGTCGCGTACGCCGTCGAAATCCCGCCGGAGAACCGCCTCCCCATCCTGCTCCAGCTTGGACGGCGCTACGCCGCAAACCGCCAAGAGGACGCAGCCCGGCTGGCGTTCGGCCAAGCTCGTTCCCTCGTCGTGACAACGCCGGAGCTAAACGGCCTGGCGCGCAGCCAAGCCATGCTGCAGGTCGCAGAAGGGCTGCTCAACATCGAGGCCGAAGACCAGGCGCTTGACGCTGCCATCCAGGTTACGCGCATCGTCCAGCAGACACCTGACCTATTGCCTGCCCAACGCAGCCAGATCTTTGACAACCTGCGCGCATTAGCCGCCAAACTCGGCAATGACGTGTTCAGCGACGAGGTGAATGCGCTGGCGCGCAATCCTTATGTCATGCCATCCGGCATTTTGTTAATGGATCGCTGGCAAAGTTGGGGGGAACCTATCGCCCAAGACCCGGACGTCGCCAATGCAATCGCCCAGCGCGGCCAAGCGGCCCGCGCCTTGGCCGACCGCTACGCGCTCACCGGCGGCGTCGACGTCGAGCCTGAACGCCAAACCCTTGCCGCCGCGCTGCAAGCAGAAGACCAGGCACGGGGAGCCGCGTACCAACGCAGCATCTCCGCAGGATTGAGCCTCAACCAGCAGGTCTATCTGCTGCAAGAGCGGCGGGCTTGGCTGGCGCTCAAATTACGTATCGCCAACCGCGGCTTTGGTCTTTCCATCGTCCCAGAGTGGGAAGATGCAGCCACCGTGATCCAACAGGAATTCGCCGCCATCACCAACAACCTGCTCAATGTGGCCGAAGCGCTCATCAATGGCGAAGCCGATCCGGCCACGCAAGCCGCGCTACGTGCCGCCAACCTCGTCTGGCTGGCCCAACAGACCGAAAGCGGCCTCTACCGCGACCGCACGCTGAACGAACTAAGCGAACAGCTACGCTTTGCCCAAAGCGAAATGGTTCGCCTGGGGGCCGCGCCCGCGCTGCCTGTGGTCTACGTGCCGACCGCATCGCCGCCCGGACTGCGTATTGTCCCGCTATCCCTACTACAATAAGCCGGAAGCTCAACTTTACTCCAGACTCGAAGGGCTCGGCTTTCATACGCTTATCATGCGCTTCGAGTTACTCTCCCGCTCTAGTACAGGGGAAAATCCGGTCTTGCGCCAGGCCAATAACCGGCATTTACGCTACGCCTCCGCATAATCCACTGATCGTTAATGGTAATCGGCATTGATTAGCCTTCTCAGCGGGGCGCTGCTAGAATGGGCTGCTATGTCCGAACTCGACGACCTAAACCAACTGCGCCTTTTTGATAGCCAGGGGCTACTTGCTCGCGCCGCTGCATGGCCCAACCGCCGCGATGCTGCCCGGCCTAACGCCGCCCTCCCTGCCACGGCAACAACCGCTTGGCTCTGCCTGCTGCCGCCGGAACTGCTTCCCTTGGGCCACCTGGCAGCCTCCACGCTGGATAACCAGGTAGACGCGAGCGGCAGCCCAGTCTGGATCTACCCGGCCCCTGTGCGCCGCGGCAGCCATCCGGCGGCCTCGCTTGCCGCTGTGGATGCCGGTTCGCTGCAAAGGCTTGGCCCCGATCCGTCGGAAGCCCAGCTCAAAACGCTCCTGGCGGATGCGCCCACGCAGCCCTTGACAGAGGTTGCCAACGCCGAGCGCCACCTCACCGACATTCTCTTTGACCTAATCAACCTGTTTTCGCAAGCTTCATCCTCCCAACCGCTCTTCCCGGCGCGCTGGCTCTCCCAACCCGACACAGCCCTCGACAGAGCGCTTGCGACATTGGCCCCACCTATTGACACCGCCAACAACCCGGCGAAACAGCTTGCTCTGCGGCTGCACGAACGGCTGCCCATCTTTTCAGGCACAGGCCCAATGGCGCACTTGGCCGCGCTGTGGGCCATGCGCCAACAGTGGTACGCGGAACGCGCCGCCTTTGCCATGAGCGGGGCCGAGGTTGCCCGGCTCGGCGTCTTGGCGCGCCTGCCGCGCTACTGGCCCAATACCGTCTATTTTGTTGAGCTTGCCTCTGCCTATTCTGACGCAGAACTGACAAGCGCGGTAACGCACATTTTGTCCCGGCGTCGCTTTCCAACCGAAAGCATCGCCCTCCCGTCCGGCTTGTCAGACCAGGCGGCCCTGGTCTATCTGCTTGAGCTAGGCGAATGGGTGGCGCTCTACACGGCCTATCTCCTCCAAGCCGATCCTGTCGCGCACACAGCGCACAAGATCCTCTTCGAGCCGTAACCCGACCCGGACTTGGCGCAACCCTCTATGCCGACAGCTAGCAGTTCCCGTCGAAAGTGCCTGCCGCCTCGCAGCCTAATATTCTAAGCCGCCCTGCAGCCGTCCCCGCTCATCGATCTGTCCCGCGCCGCGCCCATTTCCCTCAAGAGAAAGCCCATTTGACGATCAAAATGCTTCCAGGGGGCGGAAAAACCGCATTTGACAACAACCACCCCCTCATCTATACTGTAGTTAACCGAACGTTAACGCAATATCTAGTGGTTCAACTGGTGTAAGAACCTATATAGCGCCTCTCAGGGCCTATTCTTATGTCCATAGGAGGCCCACAGATTAACAACGTTAACGAGCGGAGGGATGGCAACGGCGCCATCCTGCCCCATCGTCACACTGGCGTGCCGATGGCACAGTCGGACGAGTCGCCGCAGCATGTGAGGACAGCCTCGCACCGCCAAGCGTGTGCAGGTGTAGTCGCCGTACCGTCAGCGTTCGAGTTCGCACTTAGAAGAGAAAGGGCGTGCCGTGACCGTTAAGCGACCATACAGCGCCAAACGGGATCACACCGTCAAGCAAGCACCCAACCGAATACCGCCCAATTGACAGCACTCAGGATGCTTATGCACCTGGGTGCTTCTGTTTTAGGCGAATTTACACCGTCTAGAATTGTTACGCATCGTTCATCGGGTTCACAACGTTCACAAAACTAGCTAGCAGGTCACAAGCAAGCAAATCAGCAACAACCGCGTGGCCGTGTCCATGCGTCACATCACTCAAGCAAGTTGGTTCTACTGTTTTGGATGTTGCCCCGGATCTGTCACAAGGACAAGAAAGGACACAAACAAATGGATTCAGTAGCAAGCCGAATCATCAAAGCCCGCCAATACGCGCACGAACGGGATGAGCGGATTCGTATACACCAACTCACCGCCGAAGTACGCGGTGAACACGCCGATCACATGGTCAACTACGTCGACGGCGACTGGACATGCGACTGCGAAGAAGCCCAGTTGCGAGGCGTTTGCCCTCATATTATGGCAATGGAGGAAATCCTGGGGGACACCGTCCAACCGGCAATGGTTGGCTTTGCAGTCTCCTAACGCCCCCGCACGATAGCGCTTGCAGCGGGTGACGCCGCCCCCACCTCCTACCGCTGTAGGATGCGACCGGCTGGGATGCGACGTCGCAGCAGCAATGGACAGCATTCGACCGTCCAGCGAGACGGCAACGTCCGAATAGCAACATTCGAACCGCAACGTTCGAATGAAGAGTGACCGGGACAGCACAATGGTTGTCCCGGTCTTTTTTATGGCGCGGCGATTTTGTGCTATGCTTGCGCAAGATGCACCGGAGAATGTATTGCCGGAGTTGATTGAAGGATCGATCACCCCTTGAAGCGAACGCTGCAACTGCTGATTGGCATCGCCGTTAGCGTCTTTTTTATCTACCTGGTACTTCCCAGTCTCCATTTACCGGATGTACTGAACGCGCTGCAGACTGCCAACTACTGGTGGCTCTTGCCAGGAATCGGCGTCTATTTCATCGGCCTATGGGTACGCGCCTGGCGCTGGCACTATACCCTGCGCCATCTCAAGCCCGTCCCCGTGGCGAACCTCTTTCCGCTCGTCTGTATCGGCTACTTCGGCAATAACATCTACCCGCTGCGCGCGGGGGAAGTGATCCGCTCCTACGTGCTCAAACGCCGCCACCAAATTGCCATTTCCTCCAGCCTCGCCACCGTGCTCATCGAACGGGTCTTCGATGGGCTGGTCATGCTCCTCTTTGTCTTTCTGGCGCTCCCCTTTGCGCCCATGCCCGTCCAATATCGCAATCTGGTTGTGCTGCTCACGCTCTTACTGCTCGCCGTCACCGCGCTCTTTGTGTGGATGGCGGTACGCCCTGCGCGCGTCGCCGGATTCTATCTCTGGACAGCCGACCGGCTGCTTCCCCAACGCGTCCGGCTGCGCACCGACGATCTCTATCATCGCTTCATGGAGGGGTTGGCAAGCCTCGGTCAAGGCAACGATGTGCTCATGATCTTTGGCACCAGTGTCGTCATTTGGCTGCTCGAAACGGTGAAGTATTGGTTTGTTATGTTCGCTTTCGATTTTCACGTTGGTTTTATCGTTCTCATGCTGATGAACGGCCTGGTCAACCTGGCGACCACCTTGCCCTCTGCACCCGGCTACATCGGCACCTTTGATACCCCCGGCATCGAGACCCTCGTCGCCTTTGGCGTCGAGCGCAACATGGCTGCCGGCTATACCTTCACGCTCCACGCCGCGCTGTGGCTTCCTGTGACCATCGCGGGCGCGTATTTTTTCTGGCGCGAACAACTTCACTGGAACGATTTCAAGGAAGCACGACGTCAGATGGACTTAGTCGAGGAGGCACCATGATGAAGAACATTGCGGTCGCCGGAACAGGTTATGTTGGCTTGACCACCGGAACCTGTTTCGCCGACCTCGGCAACAGCGTCACCTGTATCGACATTAGCGCAGAAAAGATCGAAATGCTGCGCCAGGGCCAGGTTCCTATCTACGAACCCGGCCTCAGCGAGATGATCGAGCGCAACGTCAAAGCGGGGCGGCTCACATTCACCACGGACTACGCCGAAGCCCTTAAAGACGCGGAATGTGTCTTTATCTGCGTCGGCACGCCCAGCGGCGTCGATGGCGAGGCCGACCTGCGCTATGTGCGCATGGCCGCCGAATCCATCGCACAGACCATGACCCACCCGCTCATCATCGTCAACAAGAGCACCGTGCCCGTCGGCACAGGCGACTGGGTGGCGGAAATCGTCGAGCGCAGCCAGCCCAAGCCCATCCCCTTCGACGTAGTAAGCTGTCCGGAGTTCATGCGCGAAGGCTCGGCCATTCACGACTTCATGAACCCCGACCGCGTGGTGCTCGGCAGCAAGAACAAAGACGCAGCCGAAGCCGTGGCACACCTGCACCTACCCTTGCGCACGCGCATCATCGTGACCGACCTGCGCACCGCGGAGATGATCAAATACGCCAGCAACGCCTTCTTGGCGACCAAGATCAGCTTCATCAACGAAATCGCAGCCATCTGCGAAAAGTTGGGCGCGGACGTGCAAGAAGTCGCGATCGGCATGGGCTACGACAAACGCATCGGCCCCCATTTCCTCAACGCGGGGCTTGGCTATGGCGGCAGTTGTTTCCCCAAGGACGTCAAGGCGCTGGAGCATATGGCGCTGGTGCAAGGGTCCCACCCTGCCCTGCTGCGCGCGGTCATGGACATCAACCGCGACGCGCGGCGCTGGTCCGTCTTTAACCTGCGCGCGCTGCTCGGCGGGCTAAATGGGCGCAAGATCGGCCTGATGGGGCTGGCCTTCAAGCCCAACACAGACGACATTCGCGAATCGCCCGCCATGGAGATCGCGCGCATGTTACAGTATGAAGGCGCGCATGTGGCCGGTTATGACCCGGTGGCAATGGGCCACGCCGGGCGCGAGAACCCAGAACTGCATCTGGTCGAATCGCCCTATGAACTGGCCGAAGGCGCGGACGCCCTGGTCGTCTGCACCGAATGGAACGAGTTCAAGCAGATCGACCTGCTGCGCGTCAAGACGAGTATGCACCAGCCGATCATCATCGACGGGCGCAACATCTACGAGCCGCGCATCATGCAAGATCTCGGCTTCATCTATCGAGGAGTAGGACGCGGATCGACTTTCACAAATGGACATTAGTACGCTGACGTCAGCCCAACTGGACAACGGCCTCAAGGTTTTGGTCAAAGCCACCCATGTGGCCCCGGTCGCCTCCTTTTGGCTGTTCTACCGGGTGGGCAGCCGCAACGAAATGCCCGGCCAGACCGGCATCAGCCACTGGGTCGAGCACATGCTTTTCAAAGGCACGCCCCGCTTCCCCGCGGGCGAGTTCGACCGCGCCGTGGCGCGCGCCGGGGGCGTTGCCAATGGCATGACCACCCAAGACTTCACCACCTACTTCGAGACCCTGCCCGCTGACCGCATCGGCCTGGCGCTTGACTTCGAAAGCGACCGCATGGTCAACACCGAATTCGACGCCGATGCGGTCGAGGCCGAACGCACCGTCATCCTCAGCGAGCGCGAAGGCTCGGAGAACAGTTACTTCTACCTGCTGAGTGAAGAGGTGCAAGCCGCGGCCTTCCGGCTGCATAGCTACCATCACCCAATCATCGGCTGGCGCAGCGATCTGCACCAGATCAGCCACGCCGACCTGGTGCGCCACTATCAGACCTACTACACGCCGAGCAACGCGGTGGCCGTAGTCGTGGGCGACGTCGATCCCGAAGCCATGCTGACCGAGATCGAACGCACCTTCGGCCCGCTGCCAGCCGGTCCCGCGCTGCCGGCTGTACGCTTGCAAGAACCGCCCCAGATGGCCGAGCATCGCGTCATCCTGCGCGGCAGCGACCCGACTGCCTACTACCTGCATGTGTTCCACGGTGTTGCCGCCGACCACCCCGACTTCTTCCCACTGATTGTGCTCGATGCGGTCTTGGGTGGAGCTAAAGGCATGGGGGTCTTTGGCGGAGGCGGCAACAACCGCAGCAACCGGCTCTATCGCGCCCTGGTCGATACCGAGCTAGCCGTGGGCGTCGGCAGCACCTTTCGCCCATCCCTCGACCCCGACCTCTTTGGCTTCTACGTCACCCTCGCGCCCGGCGTCAGCCATGAGCAGATCGAAGAAACCATCTGGCGCGAGATCAACGCCATCCAGAGCCACGGCGTGCGCCAAGCCGAATTGGACAAAGCCATTAAACAGACCAAGGCCCAATTTGCCTATAGCAGCGAAAGCGTCACCTATCAGGGCTATTGGCTGGGCTTCAGCGAAGTCGTCACCAGCCTAGCCTGGCTTGACAACTGGCTCGACCGTCTCAGCGCGGTCACCGCGCACGATGTCCAACGCGTGGCGCAGACCTACTTCAGCCCATCCCAACAGACGGTTGGCTGGTACGTACCGGAGGCAGACGCATGAGCCACTCCCCCCGCCAACGTCTCTCGACCCAGATCAACGCCATGCCCGGCCCGGACGACACCACGCGCGTCACCCTGGACAACGGGCTAACCGTCCTGGTGCGCGAGAACCACGCCGCGCCGGTCACGGTGATCGACGGCTTCTTGCGCGGCGGCTCCGTGCTTGATCCAGCGGATAAAAGCGGCCTCGCCAGCTTTGTCGCGGGGATGTTGACGCGCGGCAGCGCCCATTACGACTTCGATGCCTTTAACGAAGCGGTCGAAGGCGTCGGCGCAAGCCTGGCCGCGGGCGCGGATGACCACACGATCAGCTTTGGCGCAACCAGTCTGAGCGAGGACTACCCCATCATGCTCGAACTGCTCGCCGACTGCCTGCGCCGTCCCACCTTTCCCGCCGCGCACATCCAGCGGTTGCGCAGCCAAAAGCTGATCCGCATCCAAGAGCGCGACAACGACACCCAGGAACGCGCGACCCTGCGCTTCTATGAAATGCTCTTCCCCGATCACCCCTATGGCCGCTCCACCCTCGGCTATGCCGAAACCATTCAGGCCATCACGCGCGACGATCTGGTCGGCTTTCATGCCCGAACCTTCACGCCCCAGGACGCGGCCATCGTCATTGTCGGCGATGTAGATACCGACCAAGCCATCGACCGGGTCAACCAGCACTTTGGCGACTGGACAGGCCCTGCGCCCGATCTATCCCTGCCGCCCGTGCCCACGCTCGACGCCCCGCGCACCGACACAATCACCTTGCCCGGCAAAGTCCAAGCCGACATCATGATCGGCTTCCCCGCGGTGCCGCGCCACCATGCCGACTACTTCCCCATCCGCCTCGCCAACACCGTACTCGGTCGCTTTGGCATGATGGGACGGCTCGGCGATGTGGTGCGCGAAGAACTGGGCCTCGCTTATTATGTCTACAGTTCGCAAGAAGCCGGCCCCCATGCCGGCGTCTGGTATGCCGCGGCAGGCGTCAACGGGCTAAATGTGCAAGTCGCCACCCAGGCCATCCAAGACCAGTTCGCCCGCCTGCGCGACGAGCCGGTCAGCGCCGAAGAACTGGGCGACAGCCAAGCCTATCTCACCGGCGTGCTGCCTTTGCAGTTGGAGACCAACGACGGCGTCGCCGCCACCCTCTCCAACATGGAACGCCACCGTCTGCCGCTTGACTATCTGCAACACTACAACGACCTGATCAACGGCGTCACCCCGGAAGATGTGCAGCGCGTGGCGCAGACCTACCTGCGGCCCGATGCCTACGTACTCGTCACCGTTGGTCCCGCTGGCCCGATTGCGCCTGAATAAACGCTTATGCTCTTTTCCGGTGTCGATCTCGTCGAAATCAACCGCATCGACCGCGCCGTCACGCGCCACAAGGAGCGCTTTCTAACGCGTATCTATACCCCGCGCGAACTGGAGCAGAGCCAAGGGCGCATCGAATCCCTTGCCGCGCGCTTCGCGGCCAAAGAAGCCGCGGCCAAAGCCCTGGGCACAGGCATCTGGCGCTATGGCATCTGTTGGACCGACATCGAAATCGTACGCAACGACGCGGGCGCGCCCACCCTGCACCTCCACGGTGAAGCCCTCCACCGCGCCCAAATGCTGCGCTGGACACAGACCACCGTCAGCCTCAGTCACAACCGCGACCAAGCCATCGCTTTCGTCGTCGCCCTGGCGGACGGCTCTATCTGACGCGTCACCCGGCGATTCCACATTCAGCGATTCAAAACAAAAGGGGCTGCATCCACTGGACACAGCCCCTTTATTCGTCGCATCGAAGGCCCGTTCGCATCAACGCCCCGCGGTCACCTCGCCCCGTTCTTCCGGCGACAGCACCTCTAGCACCTGGCACGCCAGTTCATAGCGCCCAAAGCTCGGCATGAGATAAACCCCCTGCACATGGGGCTGGTCTTTCAGCTCCAACAGCAGTTCCTGGGCCATCATTACCCCTTCCTTGCGTCCCTGGCTGCCTGCCAAGCGCATCCGCTCCAGCGCGGCCTCGCTCAAGGTAATGCCCGGCACTTCGTTGTGCAAGAAGGTTGCGTGCCGGTGGCCTTGCAGCGGCAGCACACCGATCAACACCGGAACCGGAAATTCCCCGTAACGCTCCTCATAGAGCCTGAGGAAGTTGAGCCACAACTGCGGATCGTAGATCGGCTGCGTCATGGTGAAGTGCGCGCCGCCGCTCACCTTCTGGTGAAAGCGGTCGACTTCTTGCGACAAGTCCGGTCGCGTCGGGTCACAGGCCACTGCAATCGTAAACCCGGCTTGCTGGCCCATCTCCCGCCCCGACTTGTCAAAGCCCTCGTTGAACGTGTTGATGATCTTGACCAGCCCAATGCTGTCCACGTCATAGACGGCTGTGCTCTCGCGGTTATCGCCCAAGCTGGGCGGATCGCCCGTCAGCGCCAAAATATTGCGCACCCCCAGCGCCCGCGCGCCGATCAGATCCGCTTGCAGCGCCATCAACGAGCGGTCACGCGTTGTAAAATGCAGAATCGTCTCAATATCCACCTGCTGCTGGATCAGCGTACACAGCGCCAGCGCGCCCATGCGCACGCGCGCCATGGGGCTGTCGGCCACATTGATCACATCCGCGCCCATGGCCTTAGCTGTGCGCGCGCCTTCGATCTGCTTCTCCGCAGTGAATGAGCGCGGCGGGTCGACCTCCACGCTGATCACAAACTTGCCCGCGGCCAGCTTGCGCAGCAGTTCAGTCGGCTGGTTGCCATCCTCCAGTTGAAAGTCCCCGTCCTCGCCCACGCGCAACTGCGGCAGTTCCTCGCGCGCCTCGCTCACCCCGCTGATCGCAGCCGTCTGCCGCGCCAGGTGTGCATCCAGCGTCATGCGCATGGCGCGGATGTGCATCGGCGTCGTTCCACAGCAGCCGCCCACAAGCTGCGCGCCTGCCTTCACAAACTGCGTCACATGATCCGCGAAATATTCCGGGCTGGATGGGTAATAGAAGCGCCCATCCACCCGCCGCGGAAAGCCCGCGTTGGGCATCGCGCTGAGGATAGCATTGGGCGCGGCCTGGCGCATGGCTTCCAACGTCTCCAGCATCTTGGCCGGTCCAACCGAACAGTTGATGCCCAACACATCGACGCCCGCTTCCGCCAGCCGCTTCGCCACCTCGCCAGGGCTGTGCCCAGCCAGCGTGCGCCCATCCTCCGCGTAGGTCGTCGACGCCACAATCGGCAAGTCACACAATTCACGCGCGGCGCGCACAGCCACTTCCAACTCAATGATGTCGCTGAAAGTCTCGAACAGGAGCAGGTCCGCGCCAGCTTCCCACAAGACGCCGATCTGCTCGCGGAACGTTTCCTCCACTGCCGCGGCCTCAAGAGGGTTCGCCCAGTCGACGCGCTTGCCCACCGGGCCGACATTGCCCGCGATGAACAGCGCCCGCCCCGCGATCTCGCGCACATCGCGCACCAAGCGCACTGCCTGGAAATTGAACTCGCGCACCTTGCTATCCAACCCATAGTGGGCCAAGCGCATACGGTTGGCCCCAAAAGTATGGGTCGTGATCACGTCGGCCCCTGCGGTGGCATATGCCTGGTGGATGCCCGTCACCCAGCCTGGCCGGTCCACGACCAACTGCTCCAAACACTGCTCGCTGCTTGCCCCGCGTGCATAAAGCATCGTGCCCATTGCGCCGTCTGCCAGTAAAGGCTGTTGGCTAAGTCGCTGTAAAAATGGGTGTTGCGGCATCTCATCTCCTCGCACTCTGCCGAGATCTCTCTTATTGGTAGGCTGAGTTATACCATTAAAATCACTTTTGCGGTAAAATCCTCACTTGCCCATAATGGGGTCACCTCCGGCTGCACCCCTGTGCATTGTTAATGTGCATTGTTCAATGTGCATTGTCAATGCATTTGTATTGTTGTATTGTCTATGCGTTGCGGTGCATCGTGCAGCCGCGGGCCTACCGGATTGGCGGGTTCTCGCCAGGCGCTCAAGGAGCAACCTGCAGCAGCCGGCCCCAGCAAGCCGGATCGCTCCGGCTCGTCATCGTCTATACGAGTGATTGCGAAGCCTACATGACTGACTTCTCAGCCCACGTCTCACAGACGCCGCCGACCTTCCCCAGCACGCGTCTTTCGGAGGATGATTTTGTCACGCGCATCCGGCGCGTGGTGGAGCCTGATCTAGAGATCGTGTCAGTCCGTATTCCCACAGGCCAAAATCCGCTGGAAGGCGTGCTCGTCCTGCATGGGCGGCTGCGTCGCCCCAGCCATGAAGTCTTTCCCCACTGGCTGAGTGAACTGCGCACACTAGGCTATACGCCCATGCTGCGGCCAGACGGCGACGAGGCAGACAATGGCCGCGACCTGCCATCCAGCGACGAAGTGATCCTGACCATCATCGCGGGCGTGCCGCCGCAAATGCCCACCAACCCGCGCGTCAACATTGTGCTCTTCATCCTCACCCTGATCAGCACGCTCTTTGTCGGCTCGCTCTATGGAGGCGATCCGGCGCGCATCAACGCCATCAGCGATATCTTTCTGCCCCAAAACATCCTGCAAGGCTGGCCCTTTGCCGTGACCTTGTTGGGCATTCTCGTGGCCCATGAGTTCGGCCACTACTTCGCGGCCCGCTATCACAAAGTAGCGGTCACGCTGCCCTACTTCATCCCCCTGCCCATCGGCTTTGGCACGCTTGGCGCGTTCATCCGCATGAAAGAGCCAGTCCCCGACCGGCGCAAACTCTTCGACATTGGCGTTGCTGGGCCGCTGGCCGGGTTGGTGTTGGCTGTGCCGCTGCTGCTGCTCGGCCTTTCTACCAGTGTGGTGGATGTGCCGCCGCCCATTCCCGGCGCGCAGCTTGAAGGCAACAGCATTCTCTATTACTTTGCCAAGATTGCGGTCTTTGGCAAGCCGCTGCCCAACCCCGTCACCGGCGAAGATGTCTTTATGAACCAAGTTACCTTTGCCGCGTGGATCGGGCTGTTGGTCACCGCGCTCAACCTGCTGCCCGTGGGCCAACTGGACGGCGGCCATACCGTCTACGCGCTCTTTGGCCGCGCCGCGCGCTATGCCAACCAGGCGACCCTAGTCATCATGGGCTTGCTTGCGCTGGCCGGTCTGCCCCCGGTGCAGGCGTTTTATCCCCCGCTGCGCGAGATCGGCTTTTTCGGCTGGTTTATCTGGCTCGCCCTGATCATGTTCGTGCTAGGCCCCTACCATCCCCCGGCGCTGGACGACGTGACGCGGCTCGACCGCAATCGACGGCTGGTCGGCTATCTAGTCATCGCCGTCTTTATCTTGACCTTTGTCCCCACGCCCTTCCGCACGCTGAATTGATTTTCAATCTAAATCTTCAGCCGATGAGGCCGGGCGCGTGGTAGACTATACACGGTGAAACACAAAAAAGGCCGGTAAGCTCGCTGCACATGTCGCCCGGATCATTGAACCGGCAAGAGGAAAAAGAGAAAACGTATGTCACCTGTTCCAACCATGCAAGATGTGATTCTGCGCCTCCACGAATACTGGGCCGCGCAGGGCTGTCTCATTTGGCACCCCTACAGCGAAAAGGTCGGCGCGGGAACCATGAACCCCGCTACCGTCTTGCGCGTCCTGGGGCCGGAGCCGTGGAACGTCGCCTATGTCGAGCCTTCCTACCGCGCCGACGATGGGCGCTACGCGGAAAACCCCAACCGCATGCAGATGCACAACCAATACCAAGTGATCCTCAAGCCCGACCCAGGCAATCCCCAAGAGCTATACCTGGGCAGCCTGGAGGCAATCGGCTTGGATCGCACCAAGCATGACATCCGCTTTGTCGAAGACAACTGGGAATCTCCCGCGCTGGGCGCATGGGGCCTGGGCTGGGAAGTCTGGCTCGACGGCCAAGAGATCACCCAGTTCACCTACTTCCAGCAGGCCGGCGGCATGCAGCTTGACCCGGTGAGCGTCGAGATCACCTACGGGCTTGACCGCATCGTCATGTACCTGCAAAACAAGCGCGAAGTCTGGTCCATCCAGGTTGACGACCATCACGTCTACCGCGACATCTACAAGACACCGGAGATCGAACACAGCGTCTACAACTTCGAGCTTGCCAACGTAGACCGGCTCAAGACCCTGTTCGACCTCTACCACGCCGAAGCCGAAGCCTGCATTGAGCGCGGCCTGGTCGTCCCGGCCCATGATTACGTGCTGCGCCAGAGCCACACCTTTAACTTGCTCGACGCGCGTGGGGCCATCGGCGTCACCGAGCGCGCCAAATTCTTCGCGGCCATGCGCACCCAGGCGCGCCAGATCGCCGAACTCTATGTACAACAGCGCGAGCGCGAGGAATTCCCCTGGCTGGCCGACAACGTCGGCAATACCGACGGCGCAGGCCGCACCATGCCGCCCGCAGAATCCGCGCCCGCTGCCGAAGATCAGCCGGTGATCACCATGCCCCAGGGCTTTGTGCTGGAGCTTGGTTCCGAAGAACTGCCGCCCGCCGATGTGGTCGACGGCATCCAGCAGATTGAGGAAAAACTGGCCGAACTGCTCAAGCAGTACCGGCTCGACTACAGCGCGCTGCGCGTCACCGGCACGCCTCGCCGCCTGGCCGCCTACGTCACTGGCCTCGCGCCCAAACAGCACGATCAAGTCGAAGAAAAGCGCGGCCCCACGCTGGATCGGGCCTTTGACGCCCACGGCGAACCGACAAAGGCCGCGCAGGGCTTTGCCCGCGGCCAAGGCGTGCCGGTCAACGCGCTGGAAAAGCGCGAAGGCTATGTCTACGCCGTCAAACATGTGGCCGGAGAGTCCACGCTGGCTGTACTGCCCAAGCTCTGCACAGACCTGCTCGACAGCCTGCGCTGGGGCAAGGCCATGCGCTGGAACAGCAGCGGCGTCGCCTACCCGCGCCCCCTGCGCTGGATTGTGGCGCTCTATGGCAACCAGCCCGTGCGCTTCACCTGGGCCGGAATCCAGAGCGGCACAGCCAGCCGCGGCCCCCGCTTTGCCGACGCCATGGCCGACCTCAAGCCAGGCGAATTTACCACCTTCCCAATCAAGAACGCAGGCGAATACTTCGCCGCGGTCGCCGGGCAAGGCATTATCGTCAACCGTGACGAACGCCGCAGCATGATCCGCCGCCTGGTCGAATCAGCCGCGGCCCATATCGGCGGCACAACGCCCGACGATCCCGACCTGCTCGACGAAGTGACCGACCTGGTCGAAGCGCCCCAGGCCCTTCTGGGCCAGTTCGAGGAACACTACCTCGACCTGCCCATGCCCGTGCTCATCGGCGTCATGAAAAAGCACCAACGCTATTTCCCTGTGCTGCGCAATGGCGAATTGCTGCCCTACTTTGTGACCATCGCCAACGCCACCCACTTGGCCCACCCGGATGTGGTGGTGGCCGGGAACGAAGGCGTCATCCGCGCCCGCTATGCCGACGCCGCCTTCTTCTACCGCCAAGATACAGGCCGCAAACTGGAGAGCTTCACCCCGCGCCTGAGCACGCTCACCTTCCATGAGCGGCTCGGCTCGATGCTCGACAAGACGCAGCGCCTGGAAAAGCTCGCTCCTCAGATCGGCGAGATGCTCAACGCGAACGCTGAAGAAAAGGCCATCGTCGCCCGCGCGGCCGCGCTCGCCAAGTCCGATTTGGTGACCTCAATGGTGGTGGAGATGACCAGCTTGCAGGGCATCATGGGCGAAATCTACGCCAAGCAGAGCGGCGAGCCAGATGCAGTGGCCCAAGCCATCCGCGAGCACTACCTGCCCCGCTATGCAGGCGACGACGCACCCGCCAGCAAGCCCGGCCTGATCCTGAGCTTGGCCGACAAGCTCGACAGCTTGGCCGGTCTCTTTGCCGCCGGTGCGATCCCAACAGGCAGCGCCGACCCCTTCGGGCTGCGCCGTGCCGCGCTCGGCGTGGTCAACAACCTGCTCGACGCGCAAGTCGAATTCAGCCTCTACGCCGGGCTGTCGGCAGCCGCCGCGCTCCAACCCATCGACGTTAACGATGATGTGTTGCGCGAAACCCAGGAATTTTTGATTCGCCGTCTGCAAGGCATTCTGCTCGAAGCAGGCTTCAACCATGATGTCGTCGAAGCAGTGCTGCACGCGCGCGGCGACAACCCCATTGCCGCGTATCGCGCCTGCAAAGCGCTGCAAGAGGCTGTGCAAGCCATCTGGTGGGAATCGGCCTTCACCGCGTACGCCCGCTGCGCGCGCATCACGCGCAACCTCGAAAGCGATCTGCCGCTCAACCCCGAAGCCTATCAAGAGCCGGTCGAGCATGAGCTGCACACAGCCTATGAAGCCGCCGCTGCCGCGCTCGACGCGGCA
>CAZZNG010000052.1:0-24901 GCA_964655505.1 uncultured Litorilinea sp.
CACACCGGCTTCTTCTCCCCCCTCTCCTTCACTTTCCCCCCCCCCCCCAACTGCACTAGAACAGCCAACGAACGCCCAGCCAACGAACGTTGACCCGACGCCTGAGTGGCCTGCGCTGACGCCCATGCAGGCAGCAACGCCCTCTCCGTCGCCGACCTATACGGTCATGATGATAGACAAGGCAGGCGACGGGCTGAAGCTGGGTGAGCCAACCGTGTTTGTCGCGCCCAGCGCCACGCCTGCCCCACCTGTGGCGACTGTGCCGCCCGCACCGACAGCGCCACCCGCGGGGCAGCAAACGGCTGGAGAGGAGGCTGCGACTGCACCGGCCCCTCTGATGACGAGATTTGTACTCGGCGACCAAGTCGACCCCCGCTTTCACAAGGGCATGTTCCGCTACACAGCGCCCGCCACGCCGCCGCCGATTGACGATCCGCGCTTTTACCGTGGGAGCTTTACCATCAACGAGGCCGGACACTTGGCCCCGACGCCAGCCGCAGCGCCCACAAGCATACCCCCTGCGGCGGCTGCCACAGCAGGATTCGAGACGACGGGCGGCAAATTGGAACTGGTTCCGGCTGCTAAAGAAGAGTTGTATGCCAAAGAGGAGTTGTACACAGTGCCTACGCCGGACACAGCGCCGGTCACTGGGCCGGGCGCGGTGGTGACCTATGACAAGCTGAATCCGTCTTACATGGCCCAATCTCCCCTGCCTGTGCGTGGGCGGGCCATGTACTACAATCCCGGCATCATGCCGGAGGTGTTGAGCTACCGGCTGCAACTGAAGCAGGTGGAGGTTTGCGGCGACTGTGTGGGCTATGTGGCGCTGCTGCGTGCCGGTGATCTGAACCGCAAGGTGTGGCTGCAGTGGGATGACGGCACGGTCGAGGGGCCTTTCCTGGTGATCGACGTGGCGGCGCGCCACCATGTGCCGTCGCTGCTGGCGCGCAGTTGGGTGGTCGATGTGGACTATCCGACAGCCATGCGCCGCGGCATGAATCAGCCGATCCCCGTTACGGTACTGGCCGCGCCGCCCGCGACCGGGAATTAGACGGGCTTGCGGAAGATTGGCAGGCCAGCGCAGCCTTGCTTGTATTTTGTTCTGGGGGTTGCGGCTTTACAGGCAATCGGCTAGGATGGATGATACAGCTTGAAGCACGCTGCGAGCGGCGCGCTTGCGTCCAGCGTTCAGCGTGCTTTGAGTGGCCGGCAGCATGTCTTTCGATGAGCCATTCTTTGGCTCTTTCTTTGGCTCTGTGCCTGCGAAAGCGCATGGTGCGGCCCAGCGCATGTCCGTGCGGGCGCGTACGGATTCTCTCTGCCACACCAACAAGTCCATCTCTCTCGCGTACATCAGGCCCCTCCTCCCTATCTGCTATTGCCGCCGGGCTGAGTACGCCACGCTGTCCAACATGACCGGGTAATGTGACCGGATAAAGGAGGGTATCATGTTCGCCGATCTGCACGATGTGCAGCCAGCCCAACCTCTGCGTGGAGGGATTCAGCGGCTCTTGCGGAGTGTCCTGCTTGCCCTGGGCGTCCTGTTCGCCTCGTGGTGGGGGGCGGCCCCGCTCTTTGCGGCCAACCCGCCTCCTGTGCAGGTGTTCTATCTGCCTGTGCCGGAGGATCAAGCCTTTACCGTGTTCCGATCCATCTTCCCCGGCAACACGGCATGTGGCTTGCTCGGCTATCCAGAGGTAGCTGAGCCGACCATCACTTACGACTCGATCTCCATTTTGGCGACGGGCACGATCATCTACTACGACCATTGGGAAGACGGCTATGAAGTCGATCTGGCGAACCCCGTGCAGGCGACAACAGAGATCTGGGGTGACGGCGATCCTTCTAACGGCGCGCCGCCCAATGTGCCAGACGACCTGTTAGATGCCAATACGGTCATTATCCTCCGCTCGGATGTGCGTTCCGCAACGCGCCAATCGGAAATTGACTACGATGGCGGCGACAAATTCGGCGCTTCACACACTGTCGCGGTCACGCGCGTGCTATGGCCCTCCGGCGTGCGCACGTTGGCCGCGGGCGCGGTGGAGGTCTATCCGGTGGATCGGTGGGGAACTAGTTACCACGCGCCGGTGGGCACGGACACCAACGCGGCCGCGCACTTATTCGAATATTCTGCCCTGGCAGTCATGGCGGCAGACGACGGCACGTTGGTCGAGATCGACGCGGACGCGGATGGCGTCTTCGAGATCAGCACAACGCTCAACGAGGGGCAGGGCTATCTCACCAGCGGCACTGTGCGCCGCGGGGCCGTGGTACGCAGCAGCGCACCCGTGCAGGTGGATCTGATCACCGGCGATATCTGTGAGGTGTATGAGACGCGCTGGTATGCGCTCTTTAGCGACGACCGCTTGAGCAGCCGCTACTACAGCCCGGTGACGACTGATCCGAGCCACGCCACCGTTGCCTATTTTTACAACCCGAACGCAACCCCGATCACCGTGACGCGCACGATTGCAGGCAATGCCCAAACTTCGGTGTTGATCGGCCCCAACGAGGGGGCTTCGCTGCCGGTGGTCGCGGGGTCTGCGGCGCGCTTTGATTCGGCCAACGGCGAGCCTTTTGCTGGGTTGGCCGCGGTCGATGCAGGCGGGACAAACCAGTTGAATCAAAACTCCTTCAGCGATTGGGGCTTCACCCTGATCCCTGACCGCGCGGCGACCATGCAGACCCTGATCGGCCTGGGCATTGGCCGCGATCCCGAATCCAACGAAGACCCTGAAGAGAACGCCAGCCCGGTCTGGGTGACGCCGGTGTTTGCCAACGGGCAGACCGGCCCGGTGAATGTCTGTGTGGACTTCGACGGCGACGGGCAAGGGGATCTGATTGACGCCAACGGCTTCCGCTACGACCTTTTGCTCGAATTGGACGAGTTTGAAGTCGCCAAGGTGTTGGACGATGTGCCCAACGACGGAATTGCCGGGGATCAGACGGGGATGCTGCTCTATGTCTGTCCTTCGGCACCGGACGAGCCGGTTGTGCATCGCATCGTCGCTGCCTGGGGCCAAGATCCGTCGCTTGCCTCGTTTGGCCCGCCAGGGCTGGACGCGGGCACGACCGCGCCGCCTGCCGCCACCTTTGAAGCGGGTAAACTGGCCGAGATCATCGACGATCTGGACGGCGACGGTCAAGCCGACGCGGGCGACAGCTTGCGCTATCATGTGGTGGTTCGCAACAGCGCACGCGTGCCGATTGGCAGCGTGACCTTGAGCGACACCATACCGCTCCACACATCCTATATACCGGGTTCGACCACCCAGGATTCCGGCAGCGGCCCCGCGCCGATCGGCGACAACCCAAGCGGCTCGCCTTTCCCGCTGGATGAGGGCGGCATTACGCTGGGCAGCTTGGCGGTGGGCGCGGTGATCACGGTGAGCTTTGACGTGGTGATCGATCTCGACATACCGGAAGAGGTCGACCGGGTGCGCAATGTGGCGATTGTGCGCCTCGGCGATGAAGAAACGCGACCAGAGGTTGAAACGCCGCTGGACGGGCCGCCGGTGCTGGTGCTGCAAAAGACGACCAACGGCGTTGACGCGGACGAGCCGCCTGGTGTCATGCTCTTGGCCGGAGAAATGGTCACTTGGACCTACACGATCACCAACCTGGGCACGGTCAGCATAACGAGCTTGATGGTAACGGACAGCAGCCCTGGTGTCACGCCGACCTTCGTGGCGGGCGACGACCTGAACCCCGGCATCTTTGACCCCGGCGAGGTGTGGACATACCGCGCCACGGGGATCGCCATCAGCGGGCAATACAGCAACACAGGGACTGCAGTCGGGATCGACGCCAGCGGCGAGGTGATCACGGTGACCGATGTCAGCCATTACTTTGGCATAGGGGCCGCGATCGATCTAGAAAAAGTCGCGGCCAGCACAACCGTGACCGAGGGCGGCACTGCCTTCTATACCGTCACCGTCACAAACCCCAGCGCGCTCGATCTGAACAATGTCTCTGTGGAGGATTCGCTGTGCACCCTGACCTTCCTGGGCGGCGATGACGGCAGCGATGGCATCTTGACTCCAGGCGAGGTGTGGACCTACACATGCAGCCGTGTGCTGACCCGCACCACCACCAACATCGCGACGGTGACCGCGCTCGATCCTTCGGGCAACCCGGTGACGGACACGGACAGCGTGCGGGTGGTGGTTCCGCTGCTCTGGCTGCCGATCATCATCACGCCGCCCGCCGACGAACCCTGCCCGCCGCCCAATGGCTGCGAACTGGTGAACTCGATCAAGGCGCTGGGAGTCAATCAGTCCGGCTCGCGGCTCTATGTGAGCGCGCGCAACCCGGATGAACTGCTGTTGGTGGACCCGGCCACAGTCGAGATCCTGGCTCGTACCACTGCGCACCTGGCACAGCCGTGGGGCGTAGTGGTCGATGAAGCGGACAACCGCGTCTATGTCAGCAACTTCACCGGCGCGAGCGTGAGCATCTACGACGCGACAACGCTCCAGTGGATCAAGACGATCCCGGTGGGCGACAATCCAACCCTGTTGGAGATCGTGCCCGATCAGAACCTGGTCTTTGCGCTGGTGCGTGGGGGGAGCAAGGTCGCGGTGATCCAGGGCACGGACTTGGTGCAGGTGGTGGATTCGGGCGGTTCCGGGCCATTTGGCATCGCCTTTGATCCAGTCAACCGGCGGCTGTTTGTGAGTCACCGCGATTCGCACAGTTTGTCCATGCTGCGCGAGGTGAACGGAAGCTGGCAAGCCTTCCCTGGTCCCCAGTTTGACGACGAGCGGCAGCTTTTTGAACTTGCCTATCATGTGGATACGCAGCGTTTGTTTGTTGTCTATGCCGACGCTGCGAGCAACTGGTATTTGGATGTGTGGGAGCCGCGCGATAACAGCCTTTGGGGGCGCTTGAGCACACAGCCGCTCCCCAGCGGGGGCAACATTACCTCGCCGGATGTGGGCGGCGCGGCAATGGGCATCAACCCGACAACGGGCAACCTGTTCAACGTGAATACGGGGGCCAACTCATTGAGCGTGGTCGACACAAGCAGCCTGGGGCAAGTGGCTACCGTGGGACTTGGTTCCGACCCCTTTGCGCTTGCCGTCGACGGGGTGCTGAAGCGCGTCTACGTGGGGCTGCGCCAGTCGGGCAACCTGGTTAAGCTGGACGACACCTATTGAGCGGCATGAACATGAAGAATTGAAGATGGGTATCCCACCCATGTAGGGATGCACCTTCCGGGACGCTCTGAGATTCAGGTCCATCTGCTCGCGAGATGGAATGTTGCTTGATGCCCATCTGCTCGGAGATGGAATGTTGCTCGATGCCCATCTGCTCGGAGATGGGCATAGCGTCCCGGAAGATCTGCCTGAATGAACACGGGGCGCTCATTCGCGAGCGCCCCGTGTGTGATCTATCCAGTTGTGTGACTGCGTTGCCTAGCGACCACTGTTGACCGTGCGAGGAGCGAACGGGCCGACTTCCTCGGGGCGGCGGCTGCGCAGGTCCATCGCAACGGCGAAGGTCAGCGCCAGCGCGGCAAGGGCGGCGATGATCCAGGCCAGCATGGAGGTCAAACTGGTGCTGGTATCCGTGACCGGCTGCGCCGCAGGCTCGGCAATGGCGACATCGCTCACAACCGGCGCGTCACCCAGTGCGTAGGGTGTGCGGCTTTCGGTTGTCAGAGCATAGACGCCACCCGTCAGGCCGTTGACCGGCAGCAGTTCCGCGACGGCCAGGTTTTCACTGCCCGCGACGGGCGACCAAGCCTGTGCGCCATCGGTCGACATGGCGACGCCAACGGGCGCTTCGTGCGCTTCGGTCGTGCCGTGGATGTAGCTGGTCGCGACATAGGCGACTTCGGGCTGCGTAGCATCCACTGCAATCGCATTGACCTTTAGGCGGCTGCCAGGAACCAAGCCAAGCCCCTCATTCGCCAGCGTCCACTCTATCCCGTCGCTGCTGGTCAGCAAACCGCGATCCGTGGTGCCGACCAGGACAGTGGCCGGATCAGTGTCGGCGATCGCCAGCGCGGTTGGCGTGCTGTGCAGGTTATCGACCGTAACCCAGGCCAGGCCGTAATTCTCGCCGCGGTACAGGTTCCAATCCGTGCGAGCGAAGGCCAAGCCCTGACCGCGCTGGTCGGCAACCACCTCGCGCACCGGCTCGTCGATCAGCAGGTGGCCGCTGAGGACCACGCTCGAACCGACATCACGCAGGCGGAAGAGACCGGCTGTATCCGTGCCCACATAGACGATGCGCTGCACCGGGTCCATGGCAATATCGGTCACGCCGCCGATATGTTCTTCAGTCAACGGGATACGCAGCCACTTGCGCCCGCCATCGACCGTGCGATAGACGGCCATCTCGTTGGCTGCGCCGATGTAAAGCGCGTCCGGGTTGGTGGCGTCAGCAACAACGCTGCTCACGATGACTTCCTCCGGCGTGGGAACCTGCACCCAGCGGCCTTGCTCCCCTATAAAGAGCGCGCCGCCGTCAACGGCGTAATTCCCCGCTGTCGGGTCTGCGGCTGGGGCGTAGTCACGCACATTTGCCAATTCTGCCCGCACAGCCGGAGCCTGATCGCCCTCTAATGCCGCGGCTGCACCAACAAATACAGCAACTATCAAAATGAGCGTTAAGGCGACAATGGCGATTCGTCGAGCATTCATCTTACGGTT
Source organism: uncultured Litorilinea sp. (assembly GCA_964655505.1). GTDB lineage: Bacteria > Chloroflexota > Anaerolineae > Caldilineales > Caldilineaceae > QEUY01. Next base: position 6,663 of record CAZZNG010000052.1, read on the forward strand.
TCCCCCTATATATGGATTCAGTGGCGCTGGTCGGCGCTGCACTGTCCTACGCTGGCTTAAGTCTAGCAAACTGCTCCAGTGGGTTTTTGACCTTACCGACCTATAACTTAGACCGATTTCCTACGTTGCGTTGCCTAGTTCAGTTCTTGCGTTCACTATCGCGCCGATTTGCCTTGCGCTGCTGTGTTGCCGTTCGCTTTTATGCTGTGCATCACAGCACAAAGGATGGTAATCATAGCCTACGCTTCTACACGGCGCTCTGCAACGGCGCTTACTCCGGTCTTAGCCTGTCGGCATCGGACAGTGCAACCTGGCGCGTTCGCCAGGATCTTCAAACCTGCCACATCCTCACCAGCTAGACTCTACATAAAACGCATGGCCCCTCACTCGGTTGACGAAAGTGATCGAGAAGATGTTCCGCTTTGGCGGCAGCAAATTTGACCAAAGTGGGCGAGACTGCTATACTTAATTCTCGTGAACCGGACGGGGCTGTAGCTCAGTTGGGAGAGCGCTACAATCGCACTGTAGAGGTCAAGGGTTCAAGTCCCTTCAGCTCCACTCACCCATTCCGGCAGGACACCGCTCTAGGGCGGCTGATTTGACACAGGAGTGGGAATCAATAGAATAGACATACAGCAATCGCTTGCTGTGACTGCCTGGGGCTATAGCTCAGTTGGGAGAGCGCTACAATGGCATTGTAGAGGTCAAGGGTTCAAGTCCCTTTAGCTCCACCTGGAAACCCTTCCATCTCATCTGGAAGGGTTTTTTGTTGCCGTTCGCCAACGACCGGCAGGCGCGCCCGTGACAGCGCACCCGCGCGATAATTGATCGACCCCTCGGTTGCTGCCATAATAGCAACCGGCTACTTTTTCGAAGGGCTTCGAAGGGCAGGGCCGCGGATCAGTGCCCCGCACAGCCGCCTTAGACAGTCACCCTGGACAATCACCCTAGACAATCATCGTGCACAGTTGCCCTGGACAGTTCTACATTCTCTCCCCAGTGAAAGGAATTTGTTGTGGTGGAAAGCACCCGTGCGCTCGACGAACTGCGCCCGGTTCACTTTGAGCTTGACTATGTGATCTACCCCGAAGGATCGGTGCTGATCAGCGTTGGCAACACCAAGGTGCTGTGCAATGCAACCATCGAGGAGAATTTGCCGCGCTGGCTCAAATACAGCAAGCAGCGCCACGGCTGGATCACCGCGGAATATGCCATGCTGCCGCGCGCCACACAGGAGCGCAACCAGCGTGAGACGCTCACCCCCAAAGGGCGCACACAGGAGATCAAGCGGCTGATCGCGCGCAGCTTGCGCGCGGCAGTGGATCTCAATCGGTTGGGCGAACGGCAGATCATTGTGGATTGCGACGTGCTGCAAGCGGACGGCGGCACGCGTACCGCGTCCATCACCGGGGGCTATGTTGCCTTGGCCCTGGCGCTGCGCCGGTTGGAGAAGCAGCGCCGCATTCCCGAAGGCGTGCTCACCCAGCCGGTCGCCGCGGTCAGCGTCGGCATTGTGGACGGCAAGGCCGCGCTGGATCTGGACTATGCTATGGACTTGGCCGCGCAAGTGGATATGAATGTGGTGATGACAGGCGACGGGCGCTTTGTCGAGGTGCAAGGGACGGCAGAAGGGGAGCCGTTCAGCAAGGGCGCGCTCAACGCCATGATGCTGCTGGCCGAGATGGGCATTCGTAAGCTGATCAAGCTGCAGAACGCGGCGCTGGAACAAGCGGTTATTTAAAAGAAGCTATTTGAAAGAGGTAGTAAAGAAGCGGCTACCTAACGAGGCGGCAGTTGCTCCCCTACTGGCACGGCAAATGGTAGGTGGTTGGCGGGCGGAGCCAGGGGGCAGACCCAACGCGCGTTGTAGGCGCACGATGGATTATAGGCAAAGTTGAAGTCGAGCATGAAGGACTGCTGCCCGTCGATCAAGGTTGGGCCGCCCAAATCTGCCCCTTTGATCGTGTCATAGAGGTAGCGCCCGCCACCATAGGTCTTGCTGTTATAGGTCTTACCGCCATCGGTTCTGCCGTCATGGGGTTCGCGGACGCCTGTGGCATCGCGAAAGGGCAAAAAGAGACCGCCGCCATACCCTTCGATCCAATAGAGAGTTAGTGTGCCGTCGCCGTTGGGCGTGGTAAAGCTGACCTGGGCCAGGCCGGTCAATCGGCAGCGCCCATCTTCGCCAATGTCTAGCTCATATTCCTGCGGCTGGTCGAGCGGCGTAAGGACGCCCCACACGCGCCAAGCCGGATCATATGGGTAGTAGTTGAGGCTTTCGAAGGAGGCGCGCTGCGCGTTGCTCAGTGCGCTCTGGGGGTGGTGTTTGAACAACTCATCCCTGGCGCGGCGAAAGTCCTTGGCCGCGGCCTCTGGGTCTGGGGCGAGGCGAACGGTGCGGTAGAGTTCAAAAACCCGGCGGCGATAGTCGAGCAGATCGAGCATGACGGTTGTTCTCCTGCAAGTTGAGGCGCTGGCTGCTGCACCCTTTATCCTGTACTGTCTACCCGACACCGTGACATTGATCAAAGCGCAGGCCGGAGCCGCAAGGGCAGGGCAAATCAGGCGCAACGCGGCTGAAGGGCGCGGCGAAGTTGGGCAGCTTGTCGAAGTAGCCCGGAGGCGGCGCAGCGTCCAGCAGGATCGGCGCGCTGTCGATGGGGCCGGGCAAGTGGGCCGGTGCGCGGCGCAGCGTCGTCGTGTTGATCGCCCAGGGAAACGCGAAGCCGTACTGTGGCTTGAGCGCGGCCGCGCGTGCGATCAACTCGCTCAAGTCCACGGTTGTGTCCATCCCGCCAAAGAGCACAAGGTTTTCCTCCGGTTCGAGGGCATGCCACACAGCAGGAAACACCGCTTGCATGGTGCGTACTCTGGCCGCCCAAAAGGGATCAGTCACCAAGACATTGGTAACCACAACGCCGCCGGGCGCGAGCCGCTCCCGGCATAGCTCGTAAAATTCGCGCGTTGCCAGGCGATAGGGCGAATAGCCGTGGTCGAGAAAGACATCGATGAAGATAAGGTCGAAGCGTGTCTCTTGCGCCGCGAGCCAGTTACGCCCGTCCGCGATCTCGACGCGCAGCCGTTCGTCCTGCTCTACACCGAAGAAGCGCTGCGCGACCGTGACGATGTTGGGGTCGATCTCGGTGGCGGTAATCGTTACATCCGGCAGGTGTGCGTGCAGGACTTGGGCAATGCGCCCGCCGCCAAAGCCCGCCATGTAGACCCGTTTGGGCGCAGGCTGCCAGAGCAGCCCCAGCAGCATGGCCTGGGTGTAGAATTCGACCAGGGTCAGGGGCTGATCTAGGTCGATCTCCGACTGGATGACGCCGCTGCTGGGGTTGGCTTGATCGATCAGCCAGAAGCAGACCGCGGATTCCTGTTTGGTGACGACGTGAAAATGTACGCCCGAAGGCTCGGTGTAGATGGTCCCGTCGCGCATCTGGCGAATGGGCGCGAGGCGTGCTTTGAGCGCGGCCGCGGCTTGGGCGCGCTGCTGGGCGATGTCGGTGGCGGAAAGTTGCTGGTTGGGTGTCATCTTGGCGTGTTCACAGTCATACAGTCATAGAGTTGCAGTCAGAGACGCCGCGCCCGGTAGATGTCGATGGCGGCTTGGTGCATGATGGCATGGCGTGCGGCCAAGCGGTCGTGGTCCGCGTCATAGCCGCCCCCGATCACACAGGCTGTGGGCAGGCCGCGGGCCACGCAGGTATCGATCACAAAGGAATCGCGCTGGTAGAGTCCGGCATCGGTGAGGGCTAGCTTGCCCAATTTGTCGTCCTGGTGGGGGTCGACGCCTGCATCGTAAAAGACCAGGTCGGGCCGCACCTCGTCCAGCAGCCCCGGCAGCACCTCGCGCAAGACGCGCATGTAGCCCTCGTCATCCAACCCGACCGGCAGGTCGATGTCGCAATCGCTGCGCTGCTTGCGAAAAGGGAAATTGGCGGCGCAGTGCATGGAAAAGGTGTAGACCGCGGGATTCCCCGCAAAGATGGCCGCGGTTCCATCCCCCTGGTGTACGTCCAGATCGACAATCAGCACACGGCGCACGCGGCCCGATTGAAGCATGGCGGCCGCGGCAACTGCCATATCGTTGAAAACACAGAAGCCGGAGCCAAAATCGCGGTGGGCGTGGTGCGTTCCACCGGCACAACTGGCCGCGAGGCCATGTTCCAGCGCCAATTGCGCGGTCAACAGGGTTCCGCCCACCGCGGTCAGCGTGCGGATCACCAAGCCCGGACTCCACGGCAGCCCGATGCGGCGCATGGCGCGCGGGTCAAGCGTGCCGGTGCGGTAGCTTGCGATATAAGCGGGGTCATGCGCCAGGGCCAGTTGGCTGTCGCTGGCCGGATGGGGACAGTGGAATTGGTGGATGGACGCGATGCCCGAACGGACGAGATATTGATAGACCTTGCCGAACTTGGGCATAGGGAAGCGATGATCCGGGGGCAAAGGCGACACAAAATCAGGATGAAAGACCAGTGGTACAGGCATAGTCGAGCATGATACTGCCTTTCGGCGCGAGTTGGCAAGCTTTCGCACTTGGCGCAGCCTTCGACTCTGCTACAATGGGGCGAACAGGATTGCAAGCCGGAACAGCGCAACCACCATTCACAATCACGCCATCAACAATCACACCACCAACAATCACGCCATCAACAATCACCATGAAAATGGGAAGCATCTTATGACGGAGCCGCCTGCTTCCGACGACACCACACCGGAAGACCCCATTGTCGATGCCAACATTGAGGCCGCAGCCCGGCTGATTGACATGGACTTTACGCCCTCGGAACGGGCGCAGATGGTCAAGACGCTCAAGATCAATCTCACCAATTATCAAACGCTGCGCGGCTTGGGGTTTGGCAATGCAGAAGCGCCTGCGTTCCGTTTTGACCCGCGACCGCCGGGCTATCAGCCGCCGCTGCACACCCGCTTGCGCCCGCTCGACGTGCCCGCGGTGACGCGACCGGATAATTTGGAGGCGTTGGCCTTCGCCTCGATTGCCGAACTGGGCGCGCTGCTGCGTCAAGGCGCGGTGAGCGCGCTGGAACTGACCGAGATGTTTCTGGCCCGGCTCAAACGCCACGGGCCGCGGCTGCGCTGTGTGGCGCTGCTCACAGAGGAGTTGGCGCTGGCGCAGGCGAAACAGGCCGATGCAGACCTGGCCGCGGGCAAGGACCGGGGGCCGCTGCATGGCATTCCCTACGGCGTCAAGGATCTGCTGGCGACGCGTGACTATCCGACCGGCTGGGGCGCGCCCCCGTTCCGCGGCCAGTCCTTTGGCTACGATGCCAGCATCCTGCAACAGTTGACCGAGGCAGGGGCGATCCTGGTCGCTAAGTTGAGCATGGGCAGCTTGGCGTGGAGCGACATCTGGTATGGGGGCAAGACCAAGTCGCCGTGGGACCTGACCCAAGGCTCCAGCGGCTCGTCTGCCGGCTCCGGCTCTGCGACCGCGGCAGGGCTTGTAACCTTCTCCATCGGTTCAGAGACCAACGGCTCGATCATCTCTCCTGCGACCGAATGCGGCTTGACCGGGCTGCGCCCGACCTATGGCCGCGTCAGCCGCAGCGGCGCGATGACGCTGGCGTGGACGTTGGACAAGCTTGGCCCCATGTGTCGCTCGGCGGATGATTGTGCGCTTGTCTTTGCCGCGATCAATGGGCCGGATGGGTTGGACGCGTCGGTGGTTGATGCCCCCTTTGTCTGGGAGCCGGAGATTGACATCAGCAAGTTACGCATTGGCTACTTGGCAAAGGAATTGGAGGAGAACGAGGAGACGCGCCAACTCGATCAATCTGCACTGGACACGCTGCGCGATCTGGGCGCGCAATTGGTGCCGATAGAACTGCCGGATGCGCCGCTCAACGCGCTGGAGATGATCATGTGGGTTGAAGCGGCTACTGCGTTTGATGAACTGACGCGCTCGGATCGGGATGAACAGTTGATCCGCCAGGGTGAACGGTTCTGGCCCAACCAGTTCCGCGCCGCGCGGCTAGTCCCTGCGGTGGAGTACATCCAAGCACAGCGGGCGCGCGCCAAATTGATCGCGGATCTGAACGCGGTGATGCAAGACATCGACCTCTACTTGGCCCCGTCCTACTGTGACAATCTATGGATGACCAACGCGACCGGCCATCCCGCCGTCGCTGTGCCCAATGGCTTCCGAGACAATGGTCTGCCGTCCACGGTGACGCTGACGGGCCACTATGACGACGAAGCGCGGCTGCTTGCCGTCGCCAAAGCCTACCAAGCGGTTACGGACTTCAACCGGCGGATTCCGCCGGAGTTTGCACCGTGATTGATCCTAGCATCGACTGGTGATTCACACGCGGATGGATGCTGAGAATGCTTGGCAGCGCGCTGGTTCGCGGCTATAATCGCACCATTACAGGTAGCACGGATGACAGGCAGTATGGACAGACCGCAGCCGGGCCGTGGGACGCAGCCAATGAAAGCGGCTAACCAAAGTGAGGGTGGAATGGACGAACTGATCTATTACGTCAACGGCGCGTATGTGCCCGCAAGCGAGGCCACGCTGCCGCTCAACGACCTGGGCATTGTGCGCGGGTATGGCATCTTTGACTTGCTGCGTACCTATGGCTCCGTTCCCTTTCGGCTGCGCGACCATTTGCTGCGGCTGCAGCGTTCCGCCCAACAGATCAAGCTGGATCTGCCCTGGTCGCTGGATCAACTGGAAGCGATCGTCGCCGAGACGTACGCGGCCAACAACAACCTGCCCGACGCGTCGATCCGCATTGTGGTGACCGGCGGCATCTCCGACAACTTTATGACGCCACAGCAGCGCCCTTCGTTGGCTGTGATGGTTCACCCGGTTACCCCCTATGCCGAGCGTTACTTTCACGCGGGCTGCAAGGTGGTGACGACACGCATCGAGCGCGTCATGCCCACGGTCAAAAGCCTCAACTACATCGGCGCGATCATGGCGATGAAAGAGGCCGCCGCGGTCGACGCGGTGGAGGCGCTCTACGTGGACCGTGACGGAAATGTGACCGAAGGAACCCGATCCAACCTCTTTGTGATCAAAGACGGCAAACTGATCACGCCCACGGCGGACGTCTTGCCCGGCATCACGCGCCAGGTGGTGCTTGAAGTTGCGGGGGAGGAATACCCAATCCAGGAAGAGGCGCTGCCCTATGCTTCGCTGCGCGAGATCGACGAAGCATTTATCACCAGCACCACCAAAGAAGTCATGCCGGTTGTGCAGATCGACGACATGACGGTGGGCGATGGCCGCCCCGGTCGCCACACGGAGCGGATCGCTGCGCTCTTCAAGGCATATGTGCGCAGCCTGGTGAACGTACCGGCTGCTTAACCCGCCCGCGCCCCAGGCGTGACAGGCAAAATATATCCCCAACTATATCGTTCTGGAGCATCGCAGCGCCCCCATCGCGCGCGATGCTCCTTGATCTGCCGACGTGAACGCTCTACAATCTTGTCGTAGGCTGATGACCCCAGCCGCTCCCTCCCAGAGGCCAACAGCGTATCTCATTAGACGCGAGAGCATCCTGTGTGCGCTTGCTAGTTTCTGCATTCGAGAGCGGCGCGCAATTCCTGCCGCGCCATGAGACAGCGCAGCATTCAATTGGCCTGCTAGGCTTGCCGCGTGCAACCAAGCACTGTGTAACCAAGCACTGTACAACCAACTCAACTCATTGGACTCCTTGCTTTACCGGCCCCCCTGCTGTCGTTTCGGCTGCCAGGAGGGGCCTGTTGATAGCGTATTGTTGCAGACCAAGGATGCATACTAGGAGGAATGTATGGAGAGGCGTAGGTTGACGGCCATTCGACGGTCGCTCAGGTTCATATTGCGTTGGTTGCTGCTGGTGATCATGCTGCTTGGCGCGGTTTGGCCGCGACCTGCCGCGGCGGAGATCACAGACACCCCGGTTCCCTTTGTGCTCGATGCCGGCGTCGAGGAGTGGGCCGCGGGTGCCGGGTTGGTCTATTGGGGTGAGAACTGCTTCGCCGATGAACAGACTTCACACGCCGACCTAAACCGCAAACCGGCAGCAGGCGGCGCGGTCCGCACCCTTGAAACCATCGACGACGGCAACCTGTGTAACACCTATCTTGCCCCTCTCAGCACGGGGGATGGGTTTTATTATTACGACATGAGCCAGTCGCGCATCGAACGCATGCCGCTGGGTGAGCCATATACGGCACAGGTGGTCAAAGCGCTCACCGCGGATCAAGCGCCGAGTATGCGCCGCGGCTTGGTGGAGGCCGGTGACTATCTGTATTGGGTCAATTTCTCCCCCGGTCAACTGCTGCGCACGCGCAAGGACGGCACAGGCGAGATCGAGACGGTGGCCGCGGGTCTGCCCTTCCCCAGGGATTTGATTGTGGTGGGCAGTACCGTTTTTTGGAGCGACGAGGACGGCATCCATTCGATTGGCATCTCCTGTGATGAACTGCCCTGCACGGACACGATCACGCTCTATCATGAGTTCGGGGACAACGTCAGCGGCTATAGCTTGCTCTATCAGTTTACCGGCGGGCTGCAAGGCACGTTCCGCATCTATTGGGTCGAGCACCAGTCGGGCAGCGGCGGCGATTTTACTGATTCGATCAAGTATCGGAGTTGCAGTCAATTTGTCGTCTGTTATTTGGCCCCGCCTGTGGGGCAACTGCCGCCTCCTGCGCCAACCTTCTACACAGCGACCCCCAAGTGGGCAATCGGTCAACTGCTGCTGGCGAACGGCAATCTCTTTTGGACCGAGGCCGACTTTAACACGCCCAATAACAACAACGGCGACGTAAAACGCCGCGCCTATGATGCCGCTTCCGGCACAGGGGCAGAGACCATTGCCACCGGCCAAGCCGACATCGACGACCAGCTTTATCTGGTCAACGACATGCTTTTCTTCGCGCGCACCAACAACGGCATCTACACCCTGCCGCTCGACGCGGCGGCCATCACGCGAGATTTCAGCCTGGATGGGGTGGAGGTGACACAGGGGATCCAGAACCTTGCCAATGGCGCGCCGCTGGCCGCCGAAAAGACAACCTACGTGCGCGCCTATGCCAGGCAGCTTTCAGGCCCCAACGCGCCCAACGTGGAAGCGCGCTTGGTGGGCACGCGCGGCGGCGCGGCGCTGCCTGGTTCGCCGCTCCAGCCGGTGAACGGCGTGCGCGCCTTGATTACCGGCCGCGGTTTTGACCGCGCCCAGCTAGATGACGGCTGGTATTTCCTGCTGCCCTCTAGTTGGACCGATGCGGGCCTGGTCACGCTTGAGGTCGAGGTCGACCCGCGCCGGATTCACACCGATCCCACGCTCGACAACAACAAACGCAGCGTCAACGTAACCTTCCAAGATCAGCCGCCGGTCTGCGTCTGGACGGTTCCCGTGCGCACGCATACACCGCTGCCGCAGGTGGGCGATCCCAACTTCTGGCAGATGGTCAGCCAGTTCAACCGGCGCTGGCCTGTGCCGGACACCTGGATCTTCCGCGACACCGAGCCGGACGAAGAGGTGGAGGTCTGTTGGTGGGGGCCTGTTCCCTATCCCTGCTTTGGCCCCTATGAACTTGAGGATGGCTGGGGGCTGGGCGGCATCCCCGACCGCGACAAGGTCATCACATCGCTTTGGACGCGGGCACAGCTTTCGTTCAACCCCGATGCGTGTGACGATATCGGCGCGCCGGTGCATTTCATGGGCATGGTGCATCCCACAGCCAACAACGGCGGCGCGGCGGGCTATGCCAGCACCGTGAGCAAGCAATCCTGGGTGCAACTGCCCGATCACACGCCCAACCCCATGCCGCCAAGGTGGAACGCCATGCGCGAGGGCAGCACCATGGCGCAGGAACTGGCGCATAACTACGGGCGCAAGCATGTGAACTGCAACAACCCCGAGAACATAGACAACAATTACCCCTACCCGCCCTGCCAGATCGCGCCGGTTGGGCCGGAGAGCTACTATGGCTTCGACGTGGCGACCCTGCAGCCCATTGAGCCTGACGAAACGGCTGATTTCATGTCCTACGCCAGCCGGAGTTGGGTAAGTGATTACACCTGGCGATCGTTAATCAACAAGTTTGCCGCTGTCGCCGCGGTCAGTGCCGATGGCCCCGCGGAGGCCGCGGCCGGGCGCAGCGTGTTTGTGACTGGGCTGGTGGATGCAGAGAATCTGCGCGGCGCGATAACTTCTCTGCTGCTTCTGCCCGCGGAGTCGCTGCCGCCTGCTACGCGCGCCCGTGCCATGACACAGGTTGCAGGCCAGGGCACGACGCCCCAGCATGACGAACCCGCGGCCGCAGTCTTCAAGCTGCGCCTGCTCAACGCGCAAGGGGATGTGCTGGTGGAGCGGACGCTGGCACTGGTCGAATTGGACGACCATCAAGAAGACTCCCACGCCGCGCTCTTTACCGATCTCTTCCCTGAACCGGCGGGCACAGTGGCAAAGGTCCAACTGCTGGCGGATGGGACGGTCATTGACGAGCGAGCGCCCGGCCTCAACGCGCCCACGATCACGATCCAGCAGCCTGCCAACGGCACTGTAGTGGGGGACAAGCTGACGATTGCGTGGACCGCGGATGATCCCGATCAGGGAGATGCGCTCTTCTTCACCATCCAGTACAGCCATGACGGCGGCGCAAGCTGGCATACGATCGCGCTCAACGTGCCGGGGACGCTGCCCGACACCAACTATTTGCTGGAACTGGATGATCTTGGATCGCTGCACGGCAGCGCGGCCAATGCCGGACGCATCCGCATTCTGGCTACGGATGGCTACAACACCACGATTGCCACCTCGCAGCCGTTTACGCTGCAAAATCGGCCCCCGGAACCCGCGATCCTCCTTCCGGTGGCCGGGCAGACCTACCCCGCGGGCACGGGGGTGCTGCTGCAAGGCACGGCGACCGACGCGGAAGATGGCGGCCTCAGCGGCGATGCACTGGTGTGGCAGGTCGACGGCGCGGATGCAGGCACAGGGTCCAGCATCAGCATAGCTGGTCTGAACACGGGCGAGCATGAGGCCACGCTGGCCGCGACCGACACCAACAACCAGACCGCCGCGGCCACAGTCAACTTCGAGGTCGCGCCGCTCTCGATCCCGCTTGGCTCGGCCCCGCTGCTGGACGGTCTTTGCACTGACGAGGCGTATGCAGACGGCATCAGTGTGTCATTGCAGCCCTATGACGGTGAGGCCCAGGCGAGCGTCCATCTGCTGCGCAGCGATGACTACCTCTGGCTCTGCTTCTCCGGGCTGAAGCCGGGGGCAGAGAACCCTGGCTCGTTTGTGGGGCTGCGCGCCGACATCGACAACAGCCGCCCCGAGACCGCTCAAGCTGCCGAGGCTGGTTTCTTTGTGGGTGAAGACGGAGATGTCTTTACGCGGCAGGGCAATGGTGCAGGCGATTTTGTGACGCCGGGGCCTGGCGGTTTGCAAGGGCAGATTGCGACGGGCAGCGGTATGTGGAGCGCGGAACTGCGCATTGACCGCGCCGCGCTGGGCGGCTGGGACCACCTGATGAATCTCAGCGTGGGACACCATTGGGTAACGGCGCAGAATGATGATTATGTGTGGCCCTACAAGGCAGGCTGGGCGCAGCCGCGCACCTGGGCCGCGGCCGCGCTGGGCAGCCAGCCGCTGATTACCGCGCTGGACCCCTTCTCGGCAACGGTGCAGGGGCCGCCCTTCACGCTGACGGTGACCGGGTTGGGCTTTGTCGACGGCACGCAGGTGCTGTGGAATGGGCAAGCGTTGAACACGACCTTTGTGGACGCTGCGACATTGACCGCGCAGGTTCCAGCCGCGCGCACCGAGACAGCCGGAGTCGTGCCCATCACAACCCAATCGCCCGCGCCGGGCGCGTTCGTTTCCAACGATATGCCGTTTGTGGTGCAGGGGCTGCCACCGCTGATCAGTTCGCTGTCGCCTGCCTCCACCCTGGCGGGCAGGCCCTCGCTGACCTTGACGATCAACGGCAGCAACTTCAGCCCGGACGCGCAAGTGCTCTGGAACGGCATGCCGCTGTCCACGCAGTTTGTGAACAGCGGGCAGTTGCGGGTGCAACTTGATGCCGCGCTGCTGGCCGATGGGCAAAGCGTGGGCGTAGCTGTGGCGAACCCGTCGGCCCCCATGCGGATCTCCTCGGCTGTCACCTTCGAGATCGAGTCAGGCCGTATCTTCCTGCCCCTGCTGGCAACGCCGTGAGCGGTGCGCGGGGGTGGAAAAAAAACTTCCCGGAAGCGCGCAGCTTCCGGGAAGTGGGTTGCTGATTGGTGATTAGGCCTCGGCGGGAAGCTGGGCGGCTTTGGCCTGAGCCAGGGCGTGCTCGTACACTTCGTAATGCTCGCCCTCTTTCTCTTCGGGGTCTACATACTTCATCCACATGGCCTGGTCGGGCCGGTCGCCAGCTAGCTTGCGCCGGCTCTCGCGCAGGTCACTGACATCCGAGTGCCAGCGCACTTCACCCGCCTGGAGCAAGATATACTGGCCCGCGTACTTGTCGACGATCTCCTGCTTGTGGTCTAGGTAGTAGAGCGCCTGCTCCGCGGTGGTGCGTCGCCAACTCAGCACGGTCGACATGGGGTCGGTGAGCGCAGCATAGAACTGGCCGACCGGACGCTGCACTTCGGAGTGGAAGTCGATCTCGTCCAAGTTGACCGTGCCGAAACCGCCTTCCGCCGCGACCAAGAGCGAGTTGCGGTCGCGGTGGAAGGGGGGCGTAAGCCAGTCGCTCTGCGGGTCATGGCCCATGAGATAGGCCCCGCAAGCGTCGGTGGCGATGGTGTTATCGCCCGCCAGCAGCAGGTTGGGGAGTTGGGTCGGGCTTTCGTCGCGGCCATTGCCCCATTCGCGCCCAGCCTGGGCGACCAGCGCGTCGACGATGTTGAGGGTCGGGTTGAAGATGCGACCCAGGTCGGCCAGCATATAGGGCATGCGCACTAGGTGATGGTAGTAGGTGCGCGTGTGGCCTTCCGGCTCGCCGGGCATGAGGCCAAAGAGGTTCTTGAGCGACATGGTAACGCCCATGAACGCGTGGTTCTTCATCTTGGCGACCGAGATAAACTCGTCCACATCCAGCGCGGATTCGGGCAGCAGGTATTGCCGGAACATCTGGCCGCCGCCCGGCACGCTCACGGTTCGATAGGGCGGCTTGGTCGCGTCCACATGGGTAACGCCGAACTCTTTGAGGAGGGGCAAGACCGTCCCGGTGACGTTGGGGTCGGCCTTTTCATACATGGCGTAAAAGCTGACATCCGTGTGGATGATTTCGGCGTCGGTGCGTTCGCGCAGCAGGCGCAGAACGGCCCGCGCGACCTTGGCGCTGACAAGCTGTTGCAGTTGGTCTTCAAAAAAGACCCAGCGGTCGACCGGCTTGTCCTGGTTGAACTTAATTCCAATGCGCTTGGCGCGTTTGAGCTTGGCCCACGCTTCGGTCAGTGGATCGGTGGCGCGCTTGAGCGCCTGATACACTTCTTCGTCGCTGGCGCGATAGTCACAATGGACAGCGCGCACAGTATAGGGCTTGGCAGCAGACATCTGTTGTACTCCCTCGATCTTATGTGATCTTGCTTGTGATCTTGGTTAATAGTGATTTGGTTATTTGCACAGCCAATTAGAGAAGCCACTTAAAGCGTCCGATTGGTTGGGATGTTCGACTCCGCTATGGCGTTGCGCTGATAAGGTTGATTATAACCGAGCCCGCCTATGTATGCAGGCGGCAGGTTGGCTGATTCCACGCCCATATCGGACAGAGCGGCTTTGCCTCGAGCCGTCAAGTCGCTGATAAAGAGCAATTCGTGTCTTCCTTCAATCGGATAGGCCATGAGCCGGTATTGCGTTGCCCAGGGGCGCGCAAAGACAACGGCACGAATGGGCCGTTCGACGTGGGTATAGGGGCTGGTCAGGGCGACATCGGCCAGCACATTGCACACATGTTGCGAATTGTGATCCGCTGTGACATAGAAATCGACGACCACCATGTGATCGCGTTTGCCATAGTTGACGCTGGTAATGTTGTCGGTCCAGATACGTAGATGGGGGATCGTGACGCTGGCTTCTTCGAGCGTGACGATGCGAACGGCGCGCAGACCCACATCGCGCACTTCACCATAACTGTTGCCGATCTGGACCCAATCACCAGGGCGATAGGGCCGTTCATAGAGGGCAACCATGCCCGCGACAATGCTGCTTGCATAGTCTTTGAAGGCAAAGCCAATCGCCACAGCCAATGCACCGGCGATGGTGAGCAGGTTCTGCGGCGTTGGCTTGACGATCCGCCTGGTGATCGCTGTGACGGCGAAAGCCAAGATGAACAGCCGGAGGATGGGAACCAGCGGGAGAATGGTGTGCCGGAAGCGCGTCGGCAGCCGTCCGGCTAGCCAAGGGATGCCCCGTTGGAGCAAGATGATCAACCCCCATGCAATGAGGCCGATCAGTAGGATTTCGCCAAAACGGATCTCTTCAAAGGCGCGGAAGATCTCTTCCGGATCGAATTGCTGGTTCATGATTGGTAGCACGGACTACGGAATCAGGCGACTACGGAATCAGGCCATCCGGCGCATCACCAATCAGTGTACTGCTAAAGCGAATCGATGAGAAATCCTTCCTGGCGGAGCAAACTGCGCACAGCCGGATAGCCCGCGGCGGAAACCTGCCAGCAGTCGCCCGCTTGCTCGACAAGGCCGCGGGCGCGGAGGGGCTGTAGATGCCGCGCCACTTCCGCCATAGACCAGCCGAGAACCGTCTGAATGCTCGTCATATCCAGGCCATTGTGCAGCAGCAGGGTATGCAGCAGAAAGAGCTTTTCGGCGACGACTTGGCCTGCGAAGGTCGGGCGGGTGACGCTCTCCCACGGACGCACCCACACAGTATAGCCGCGATCCTTGGCTGCTTCTGCCTGGGCCGCGGGGTCAACATGCTCGAGCGCGGAGGTTGCAACCGAGAGGCTGCCACGCCAGATGGACCAGGCAACCATCGGGTTGCCCCGGCTGTACGCGGCCAAGTGCACCAAATACTCATCCGAGTATTCTTTGTCATCCGCATCTGACAGCCGCACCGCTTTTTTGCCTGAATCGGCGCGACGAAAGGTGATCGGCGCGTCATAGGTACGGCGCACTTGCTGGCGTATCCAGCGTTCCAGATCCTCCGCCTCGAATGGGGCAGGGGTGAACGGCTGCGGCTGTAGCAAGTTGGTGGGGCAGGCGAATTCGAGGAAGGCCCAGGCCCAACTGTCGCAACTTACTGCACAGCGCTGGCCGGTGCGCCATAGCGATTCGACCCAGCCGCGCACCAATTCCAGCCCGCGATAGTGGCGCAGATAGTAGCGTTCCAGCGCGGGGATCACGACATACGCTGCCTGGCCTGGTGTGTTGGCCGCGAGCCATTCTCTGGGCCGTTCCAACACATCGCGCGGCCCCGGCGGTTCGATCAAGTTGACTTGGCGTTTGGCGGCCCAGGCGCGCAGATAAGGCGTCACCTCATGGTGAGGCGGCGTCACCAAGACCAGACAAGGCCCACCCTGGCCGTTGTCCCCTGCGAAATGTTCGTCGAGCAGATGGGAAACAGCCTCGGCTGCGTCCGGTATGTCGTCGGGCGTGGGAACCAAGTAGTCGAGCAGCGAGCGTGGCGCATAGGTCAGTTCCGGCACGTCTCTGAACGCGGCGAACTCCCGCTCCCCGCGCAGCCGGCTCCAGATGCCGTGGATACTCTGGCGCACCGCTTCGGGGGGCGGTTCCTTGGGTGACCGAAATTCGTCCAGCCGGATCGGACGCCACAAGCGGGACGCAGCGTCACCATTCACTTGGTCGCTCACACGCGGCCTCTCGTATCCAGGTGCAGCGTATGCCGCCCGCCACGCACGCCTAGGCGACCTGCGCGGCCAGCGCAACAATGACGCCGAGGATCATCAGCCAGCCAAAGCGTTCATGCAATGTCGCGGTCCCGCGCAGAACCTTGTTGAGCCGGGCCGGGGCTTCATGCACCGCGGCGATGCGGATGAGGTTGATGGCGCTGGGCAAGGTCAGCAGGGCGAGCAGCATGAAGATCGGCGCGATGCCCAACACAACCAGGATCACTAGCAAGAGATAGCTGCCGCCCACCAGGATATAATATTCCCAACGGCTGGCTTGGCGGCCCAGGATATTCGCCAGGGTGCGCTTGTTCTTGGCCTTGTCCGTTTCCAGATCGCGCATGTTGTTGGCGTGCAAGATGGCGGCCACAAGCAAACCGACCGGCGCGGCGATCCAGACGATGCGCCAGTCGACGGTTTGGGTGAGAACGAAATAGCTGCCCAGCACCATCACCGGCCCCATGAAGATAAAGACAATCACCTCGCCCAGGCCGGTGTAGGCAAAGGCCGCGGGGCCTGCGGTGTAGAACCATCCCGCTATCACGCTGAAGATGCCCAGGTAGAGGATGAAGAGGCCGCGCGTCGCCACCAGATAAAGCCCCAGCGCGGAACCCAGGGCGAAACAGACAACGCCGCCCCAAAAGACCTGATTCGGCGTCAACATGCCCACTTGGAGCGCGCGATTGGGGCCAAGCACCTCGGGCGTATCCACGCCCTTTTTCCAATCGTAATAGTCGTTGATCAGGTTGGTTCCGGCGTGGATCAGCACGGCACCGGCCAGCGTGATGGCAAAGAGCAGCCAACTCCACGCGCCGTCATAGGCCGCGAGCACGCTGCCCAGCACCACCGGCGTGACACTCGCGGTAAAACTGAGCGGGCGCACAGCCAGCCACCAAGTCCGCACGACGCGGCGCAGTCTCGGCTCTTCCTCCGGGCGGGCGCGGCGTCGCGGGCGTTCCGCCGCGCGCCAGGGCAGCAGTTGGCGCTCTAGTTCGAGCATGAAGGTGTTGAGCACCCATCCGATCAGCGCCACCACGATCAGCCCCGCAAAGATAGTGGCGATGTCATAGATCTGATAGCTCTGCCAGATCAGCGCGCCGATCCCCCCCTGGGGCAGCAGCAGTTCGGTGCCCACAATGACGGTGAGCGCAAAGCCCAACCCTAGATTGATGCCGGTCATGATGCTGGGCAAGGCCGCGGGCAGCGCAACCGTCCACACCAGATCCCAGCGCGACGCGCCGTTGTTGCGCGCAATGTCAAAATAGCGCTCGTCCACATTCATCACACCGGCCATGGTGTTGATGACCACCAGGAAAAAGACCGATATGACGACGATGGCGTATTTGCTGGTTTCGCCGATGCCAAAGAGGATCACCACCATGGGCACGAGCGCGATCTTGGGCACAGGGTAGAGCGACGCCATCAGCGGCGACAGGATGATGCGCGTCATGCGGCTGATGCCCATGACCAAGCCCAGCAGCACGCCGGGGATCACCGCGAGCAAGAAGCCGACGACCATGCGCCGCATGGTCACAATGGTTGCGGTGACCAGGGTTCCATCCTGGATCAACTCGACCAGGCGAGCCAGCGTTTCGCTCGGCGGCGGAAAGAAGCGCTGGTCGAGGATCGACACGGCCACCAACACTTCCCAGATCAGGAGCAGCGCCAGCGGCGAGATGAAGTAGAGTAGACGGTTTTTCATGGTCTAACCTCGATCCTGAAATCCGCTAGCGAATTTCAGCCTGCCGCGCGGCGTTGACTTCGTCGCGCAGCGCTTCCCAAATGGTATAGGTGAGTTCGCCGAACAAGGGATCGCGCTTGAGTTCATAGGTCTGCCGCGGCCGCGGGAACGGAATTGGAATATTGGCTTTGATGCGCCCCGGCACGGAACTCATGACCAGCACGCGGTCCGCCAGCACAATGGCTTCGTCAATCGAATGGGTGATAAAGACAATCGTCTTTTGTTCGCCTGGTTCGTCGACAGCCGTCTGCTCCCAGATTTGCAGCAGTTCGTCTTGCAAGATAATGCGATTTTGCGCGTCCAGCGCGCCAAACGGCTCATCCATCAGTAGGATGGCCGGGTCGTTTGCCAGCGCGCGCGCCAAGGCCACGCGCTGGCGCATACCGCCCGAAAGTTGGTAGGGGTAGGATTCGGCAAAACCGCTCAAGCCGACCGTCTTTAACATGCGTGCGACGGTTTCTTCACGCTCGCGATAGCCGACGCCGCGCACGCGCAGGCCATAGCCGACATTTTCATGTACAGTAAGCCAGGGAAAGGTGGAGTCGCCTTGAAAGACCATGTTGTTGAGCGGTCGCGTGCTGTCTTGCGCCGCGCGGATGGTCAGTTGGCCGCCGCTCGGTTGATCCAGCCCGGCCAAGATGCGCAGCAGCGTGCTTTTGCCGCAGCCGCT
>CAZZNG010000053.1:0-15408 GCA_964655505.1 uncultured Litorilinea sp.
ATGGGCGCACGGCTTGTCGGTGTGGGGCTACTCCGAGCGAAAGTCGTCCTCGTCCTCGTCGTTGTCCTCGTTGTCTTCGCTGTCTAGCGCGTCGATCTCGTTCACCTCGCCGGTGTCGCCTTCATCCATGCCGCGCTCGTCCGCTTCCTCCTGGTCTGCATCGTCCCCGGCGTCGAAGACTTCGTCTTCCTCACCGAGGTTCATGCGCTCTGCATTGAGGAACGGATCATCCACCTGGCGCAGGCTCAACCCGACGCGCTGGCGCTTGCGGTCCACACGCAGCACCTTTACATGCACCCTGTCGCCAACCCGCACCGTCTTCAGCGGCTCGGCCACGGCAATATCTGCAATTTCGCTGATGTGGATCAAGCCTTCGATGCCCGGCTCCAACTCGGCAAATGCGCCAAAATCGACCACCCGCGTGATCGTCGCCGGGACAATATCGCCGGGGTGATAGCGCTCTTCCACCGTGTCCCACGGGTTGGGCAGCAGCCGCTTGCGGCTCAAGGCAATGCGCTGGTTGTCCGGGTCAACGCGAATGACCTGCACGTCGATCTTCTCGCCAACCTCTAGTACATCGCGCGGGTGGTTGATGTTGGACCAACCGATCTCGCTCACATGCAGCAGCCCGTCTGCGCCGCCAACGTCGACAAATGCCCCAAAGGGCCGCAGGCTGCGCACTTCGCCGTGGATAATATCGCCCACATTGAGCGTCTGGAAGAGTTCTTCGCGGCGCTGCGCTTGAAATTCGCGCTCGGCCAGCGATTCGGACATAACCAGGCGGCGACGACGCCGTTCGACCTCGATCACCTTAAGGCGCATCTGCCGGCCGATGTGGCTTTCCAGTTCTGCCCGGCGCTGCTCTTCCGACAGGTTGCGCGGCATATCAACCACATGGGAGGCGGGCACAAAGCCGCGTAGGTGGTTGAATTCAACCGTCAAGCCGCCCTTGTTGTATCCTACAACCGTATGGGTTGTGATCTCGCCGCTTTCCAGCAACTCCTGCGCCTTGGCCCAGTCGCGCTGTTGCAGGGCGTCAGCCATGCTGAGGACAAAGATGCCGTCGTCGTCCGGCTGCTTGGTAATGACGACATCGACCGTTTGGCCTTCGCGCAGGCTTTTGACATATTCGGCGTCTAGACGCGCTAGGTCCGACTGTGGAACCACGCCGTCGCGTTTGCTGCCGACGTTAACAAGCAACTCCGATGGCCTGACTTCGACAATCACACCCTCACGCAAATCTCCCCGTCCGGGAAGATCAAGATCGAGGTCCTGTTCTAGATATTGCTCGAACAATTCCAGGTCTGAGGCTTGCTCTGAATTGCCGGGATCGCGCGTAGCGCCTGGTTCTACATTGAATTGTTCCGCGTCTGACATCGTAGAGTTGCTCCGCAAGAGTTGGCCTTGGATTTTGAGCTAAGCAACATACGTCCGACCGTTGCCCGCAGGGGTGGCGAAACGCTAGCGTCTGCCTTGAGCGTCTGCCTGTCTCATACACCTACTACCACCAGAGAAAATTATAGCAGGGGCCAACAGGCGCGTCAAGGCAAGATTTTTGGCCCTTTGTGCGATCCGTTACAAGCGCAGTAAGCGTTTGGTCGCCTCCCATGCCTGCTTGGCGCGCGCCAGGCGATCGGGCGCAACATGCGTGCCCGCGTAGCGCACTTGGACGAATGCCTCGGTCAGTTCCTCAATCGCGGCGCGTTCCTCCGGCTCTGCCTCCAACTTCTCGGCCAGGCGCGGCGCATAGCGCGCCGGTGTTTCCCCAACTTGGCGCGGCATACCCGCCTCGGCCGCGCGCTGCAAGATCGATAGATAGTAGTAGCGAACCTGCCGGTCCGGGTCCAGATTGCGCCAGCGCAGCCAATTCGGTAATCGGCTGCCTTGCCCTTCCTCGCCCTCTTGCGCAGCACGCAGCGCACGCTCGCGTATGCGCGCGGCCTGCCAATCCTGATAGGCCCCAAACAAGAGCTGCCAGCGTGCGCGCAGCATGGCCCAGACGCGCCGCAGCCAGTCGAAGTTTGCGCCCTTGCCGCTAAAGTAGATGTAAGCGGCATAGAGCAGGATGGCCGCGGCAAAGGCCCAAAAGATCACGCCACCCGTCCACGGCGGCAGCACTGCTTCTGTCTGCGGCGGCGGTTCAGGGGCAAAGGTCGGCATGGGCGGCGGCGCTTGCGGCGGCTCCTCCATCGGTTCGCCTGTGAGCCACGACATGAGCATGAGCAACAGGCCCAAGAACAGCCGAAACGCGCCGAAGAGCACAAAATAGATCGCGCCCAGCACAGCCGTGATGATTTGGGCCAGGCGGAATGTGCCGCCCAAAGGCAGCAAGGCCGCCACCACCGCAATCACCAACAGCAGCATGATGGCGTAGAGCGGCCAGTTTTGCAGCACGCCGGGCGCGCTCGGCGTTCTCTGCAAGATCCAACGCGCCCGCAGCAAAGCCAACTGCCCCTGGCTGATCAGCGCCAGCCCCACCAGGAAATAGATAATGATTGCGCCGATCACCACCGGATCGATGTTCTGGCGGATCACGCCCAGGAAGCCGCTTTCGGGCAGGTCATAGCGCGACCCTGCGGCCAAGATCACCAGAATGATGCCGCCCACCACCCAGCGCGCCACAAAGCGGCGCAAGATGGCCGGACGGTCGGTATAGACGGGCCGCGCCGTGTCCTGCCAGCGGTCGCCGAAGGTGCGCGACGCATAGAGATCGTCGGGCTGCAACGCCATCGCCAGCAAGTCGTCGGTCATGGCCGTCGACATGATCCAGGCCAACAGGACCACAAAAGCGCCCAGAAGGAAATAGGGGTCCAACAAACTGTCGACCGGGCGCAGCAAAAACTGGTTGAACCCCGGCCAACTGCCTGCCGCGATCCAGGTACCGATGCGCGTCACGCCGAGGATCAGGGCCAACTCGGCGGCGCGATAGCCCGTGCTGCGGCGCGATCGCTGCCCCGGCTGGGCCAGCCATGTCGTCGTAATGCTGCCCAAGATCGAGGCGAGCGCGCCCACGACCACCAACAGTTCGGTGTAGGCCGGAGGCAGGCCCGGCACCAAGCGTCGGATGAACGCCAGCATCGCCAACACCAGACAGACCGCGGCCACGGCGATCAGCGCCGGGCGCAGCAGCGATTGCGTCCACGCTTGATCGTTCAACTCAGCCATGGCCGCGGCCAACTCGGCTTGCTCGTTGGATGTTGCGCCATTGGGCGTTGCGCCGTTGGATTGGGGCTGCGCGGCCGCGCCGTCGATAGATTGGGCGCTCGATGGTTCGGTGGGTGGGTCCGGCTTGTCTGCCACTTGGTTGGTCACAAGGTTTTGCTCCAGGTCAATCACACAGCGCGGCCATGAGTACGGCCATTAGGCCACTGCGTGCAGATCCTTCTCCCAAATCGTGCGGTGTATGCGCACGCCCAGGTGCTGCCCCTGTGCGCGTATCCGATCATAGTCCAGTTGGGGCGCGCACAGCAGCGCGACCACGCTCGACCCGCGGCGGTACGCGTCGTGCAGTACCCACAGCGTTTCCTCATCGATCTTGGGCGTCACCACCACCAAGGTCGTGCCCCATTCCAGATCGTTGATCTGGCGCGGCAGCCATTGGGCGAGATCATATTCAAAACTGTGCATCTGCACCCGCGCCAGCACCGACAAGATGCTCATCAACTGCCCTTGGCCGTGGTGGGTTGGAATCGCCCGCACCATCTGTTCAGTCACCGAATCCAGCCCGTTGCAGATCAACCCCACCGGCTGGCGCTGCTTGGTCACATAGGAGGCGACCGACGCGGCCACCACGATCGCCCATTCACTGCTGCCGATGGCCCCGTTGATGGGATAGGCGTTGCGGTTGAGGTCGAGCACAACGGCCACATTCAGCGCAATCGCGGGTTGAAACTTCTTGACCAGCAGTTCATCCTCATGCGCGCTGGCTTTCCAGTGAATGCGCCGCATACTGTCGCCGCTGGCATAGGCGCGCACGCCTGCCATACGGTTGGGGTCTTCGAATAGCTGTCGCCGCGACGGCAGCACGCCAAACGGCGACCGGCTCGGCAGCCCCAAATCATGCAGCGGCACAATCTGGGGATAGACGGTCACATGGGTCGGGGCTGTTTCTTGCCACCCCGCTTCGGCAAAGCCAAAGAGATCGCCCGTATGCAGGGTGAGCGGGCCGACTTCATAATACCCCCGCTTCTTGCAGTAGAGCAGGTATCTGTGGTCGACCTGGGCCTTGGCCCCCACCGAGATAACGTTGCGGTAGCTTTCTGTCTCTTTAAGGTCGAGCGGAACCCGTTCGTCGATCAACAGCCACGGCAGCGGCAGCCAACTGTGGTTGGTGAGTTGGATGGTCACCGGGATCTTCTCACCCACAAAGGCATGATGCCCCATCTCGCGCGTGATGCTCAAGCGCCGGAAACTGCGTCGAATCCACCAATGGCTGAAGATCCATACGCCGCCCACCACATAGACCAGATAGTACACCCAGTCCAGCCGCAGCAGGGTTGCGATGACAAATAGAATAAGAACCGACCAAAATAGATTGTGCATAGAGATGTCTAGATCCAGCGGCTAACCGGCAGCGCTCAATGGAGGGTCCAATCTTCCCCATACTGCGTCATGTTCAGCTTGCGCGCGATGGCTTGCGAAGCGAAATTGTCCCAAGCGGTGCTATAGAACGGCATATAGCCGCGCCGACGCACTTCGGCGGCCCATCCCGCGACCGCGGCGGTGGCATGCCCCCGGCCACGGAAAGGGGGCAGCGTTTCCACACCGGCCTCTGTGGCGCGGATGGGCAGGCGTGAGCAGAAGCAAAGCGAGACAGCACGGTCTTGCTCGACCGCGGCCGCGACCGGCCCAATCCGCGCCGCGTCCGGGCTGTGCAGCAGGGCGATCATCCAGTCAAACCCATCGCGCAGCAGATGGGCATTCTGTTGTGAGATCAGCACCACATGGGGCGGGACGGGGCTATCCTGGGTAATCCAATAGGCCGGTCCGCGGTATTCCCGTTCAATCGGCGCGTGGTCCTGCAGGACAGCGTGAATCGCCGCCTGGTTGCGCGGCGGCTGCGCCAGGTTATCGAGGGCCGCGACAACCGGCTCGGCCCGGCACAGCCGGTCGAGTGCTTCAACCACCTCTGCCGGAAGATCATGGCGAAAGCGCCAGAAATTGCCGTACAGCGTGCGCCCCATGAAGAACCTGGGCACAGGCGGGTCGTCTACGTCATTGACATGGCGCAGCCGGCCCGCCGCGTCACAGAGGAAGAGCGTGTTGATATTGAGGGCCATGAGCGCGTGTGTGGTGGCGCTGTCCAAACTCTCCGTGCTCTCCATATCGCCTTGCCTCTTCTTGCGTAGGGTGGCGCGCCGCCCATTCCCCAGATTGTATCCGGCTAGACTTCGCCCAGGGGAAGCGGCGTTTGCTCCAACACCTCGGCTACCACCCGTTCGGCTGTGCGCCCGCGCAGCGAACTTTCCGGGTTGACCATACAGCGATGGGGCAGCGCCAGCGGGGCCAGGGCTTGAATGTCGTCGGGCAGCACATAATCGCGCCCGTGGATCGCGGCCCGCGCCTGCGCCCCGCGATAGAGGCCCAGCGTGCCGCGCGGGCTTGCCCCCACTACCAGGTCACCGTGATTGCGCGTCGCCTGGATCAGCGCCACGATGTACTGGCGCAGGCTCTCGTCGACGCGCACGCTCCATATCTGTTCGGCCAGCGCGGGGATCGTGTTGCCATCGACCACCGGCGACAGATTCTCGATGGGATGGCGCTCGCCCAGGTTGACGAGCATGCGCCCCTCTTCCTCCGCCGAAAGATAGCCCAGGCTCGTCTTGAACAAGAAGCGGTCTAGCTGGGCTTCAGGCAGGGGGAACGTCCCTTCATATTCGATGGGATTCTGGGTTGCCAAGACCAGGAACGGCCGCGGCAGCGTGCGCGTCACCCCGTCCACGGTCACTTGTCGTTCGCCCATGCACTCCAAGAGCGCGGCTTGGGCGCGCGGCGTGGCGCGGTTCACCTCGTCGGCCAGCAGGATGTTGGTGAACGCGGGGCCGGGGATGAATTGGAATTGGCGCGTCTCTTGGTTAAAGACGCTGACGCCGGTGATGTCGCTGGGCAAAAGGTCCGGCGTACATTGCAGCCGCCGGAAGTCGGCGTTGAGGCTCAACGCCAACGCGCGCGCCAGCATGGTCTTGCCCACGCCCGGCACATCTTCGAGCAGCACATGACCTTCGCACAACAGGGCGATGATCAGGGTGTCGATGACTTCGCGCTTGCCGACGATGACTTTCTCGACGTTTTCGCGAATCTGCTGGGCGAACTGCTGGATCTCCTCGAGTGCCAAAATTGCCTCCGTCTATCCATGCCGTGATCGTGTTGCAAGCTATTGTGTCGCAAGCTACCGCGTCACAGGCCATCATGTCGCAAGCTGTCCTGCCACGATCAGAAGGGAGCTGGGGATGGGTGAATGGTTGCCAATTCTAACCGATTCTGCACTCGATGGCGAACATTCGCCCAACTGGTGCGCTTTTCGCCCTGTCCCTGGCTCCGGCTGCTCTAGAAGGTCAACTGCCCGCCGTCGATCACCAACTGATGGCCGGTGATGAAGCCCGAATCGGTGGAGGCGAGGTAGGCAACCGCCGCGGCCACCTCTTCCGGTTCGCCAAAGCGCTCCATGGGAATCTTGCGCAGGTAATCCGCGGTCCAGGCTGGGTCTTGGCGCGAGGGCTGCGTCAGCCGCGTCTTGATCAAGCCAGGGCAGACGCTGTTGACGCGGATCTTGTAGGGGCCTAACTCAATCGCCATGGTCATGGTCAACCCCACCACGCCGAACTTGGACGCGTTGTAGTGGGCCAAATCCGCCTCGCCCACCAGTCCATTGGTCGAAGCCATGTTGACGATGCGCCCTTCGATGGCTTGCTCGACCATGTGGCGCGCCACGACTTGGCTGCACAGAAAGACCCCGGTCAGGTTAACCGCCAGCGTCCTGTCCCACCATTCGTCGGTTATGGCAAGGAACGGCTCGCTATGCGCGATGCCCGCGATGTTGGCGAGCACATCCACTCGCTCGAACGCGGTGAGCGCCGCGTCCAGCATGGCTTCGACTTGGCCGCGCTGGGTCACATCCACGCCGACACCGATGGCCTGGCCGCCTTCGCCGCGCAGCACATCGGCCATTGCCTCGGCTCCATTGGTATCCAGATCCGCGACCACCACAGCCGCGCCTTCTTGCGCCAGCCGCCGCGCGGTCGCCGCGCCGATGCCGTGGGCCGCGCCGGTTACAATTGCCACTTGATCTTCAAAGCGTTGCATGCGTTCCCTCCTATCGGATGGTTTGCAGTTGGATAGTTTGTCGTTATTTGAATGGGCGTATCTGCTACGGGTTGGTGTAAAGGCAGCGTAGCCCAGCCGGGGCGGATTATGCAAAACGGCTCACGGGGATTGTGGGGCTATATCAGGAGATTTGCAGGGGCAGCGCAGGGGGTAGAACCGCCAGATACTTTGACGATTCGGCTCGGCTGTGATAAGGTACGCTACGGCAATTTATGAACCAGCGGTAACGTAAATTGCACCCCTTTCCTACGCCGATTGCGCCCCCTTAGCTCAGAGGATAGAGCAGTGGTGTCCTAAACCATGTGCCCAGGTTCGAGTCCTGGAGGGGGCGCCTCCATTGGTGTGCAGATTCTCAATTAGCCTACGATTTAAGCGGTCAAAAATACACATCCCGGAAGCTTCGGCCTCCGGGATGTTTGTTCTAGGATGTTTGACCTAGCCAGTGATGAATAGCCGCCGAGGCTAGTTGGCCGCGCTGTCCGTGCCCGGCTCGATGACGCCGCAGGCTACTCGGTCGCCGCTGTCGCCCGACGGATCGGTCATCTGATCATCTTCCCCCGCGTGGATGATGATGGCGCTGCCATCTTCATCGAACAGCGAGGTCGGGCCATCGCCCAGAGTAATGCGGTCACTCAAGAAGGTCTGTTTGATTGCCCCGTCGATCAGGTTGAGGCTGGGCAGATCGCCTGCATAGGGGCCGGCAGGGTTACTCATGCCATGTTGGGCGTCGGTGGGGTTGAAGTGACCTCCCGCAGCGGAGAAGTCGGGTGTGCAGGTTCCCACTTCATGGATGTGGATGCCGCGCATACCGGAACCTAGTCCGTGGTCTTCATCGAGGGTGACAGCGATCTCCACAATGCTGTCGTTGACCTCGGTAAAGTCCACTGCGCCGATCTCATCGCCGGAGACATTTACAAGCGTGGCTGTGGCTGTGCGAATACTGGTCGCCGTGTCTGTGGTGCTGTCTGTGCCGGTCACCGGCGCAGGGCTAGTCATGGACTCGGTTTCAGTCAGGCCACCGGTTTCAGTCAGGCTAATGGTCGCAGTGATCTCCTCAGTGATCTCTGTAGTGGGTGAGATGGGGGTTGTGCCGGTTATGCCATCTGTCTCATCAACAGGCTCGCCCGCAGGTCTATCAGTAGGTTCGTCAGGGAGGCGGCTCGTAGCCGTTCCGTCGTCGAAGAATGTGAGGTTTTCCACCATGAGTTCCACCCCGGCCTCTTCCTCGATCTGGGTCACCGCGCTATCAAATGCTTGGCGTTCAAGCTCGTTGCGTACCGGCTCCTCGACATCTTCCAAGGGCGTGGTCACGCCATCTTGCGTGAAAAGCTCTTGGTTCTCATCGTAGAACTGCTGAATGTCCTCGTCGGTGATCTCGACCTCGTCGATGATCGCCTGGCTCACGCGCTGGAGTATCTCATTGTCGAGAATGTAGGCGCGCAGCGTCTCTTCGTCGGCAAAGCCTAACTGCGCGATGGCGGCCTCATAGGCTTCATCCGTGTCAAACTGGGCGCGGATGTCGTCGACGATGCGCTGGACATCTTCATCGTCAACCGTAATCCCGCGGCGTTCGGCTTCATCCAGAAGCACTTCTTCGCGCACCATCTGCTGCAAGAATTGCTCTTGCAGTTGGGCAAAGAGTTGGGCAGTCTGTTCGTTGAAGGGAATCCCCTGCTGCGCGGCGAGGATGGTGATCGTGCTGCGGAACCATTCTTCAAATTCACTTTGGGTGATTTCGCGCTCGCCGATGCGCGCCACGACGTTGCTGCCCGCGTCCGTTGTGCCGGTCACCGTGCCAGTTACTGTGTTAGTCACGGTGTTAGTCACGGTGTCGGTCATTGTGCCGGTTGTCGTGACAGGGCTTGTCACAGCAACCGTGTCTGTGATCGCATCTGTCTCCGTCAGGCTGTCGCTTGCGCCGACTGCGCCGCTTTCTTGCGCATCTGCGCCTTCGTCATCTGTTGCTTCATCATCTGTGGCTTCGTCAGCAGTCACAGAATCGGCCAGGAGGACGGCGCGGCCCAGAAGCGAATCCGCAATCTCCTCGTCAAACTCAAGATCGGCAAATTCCGGCGCGCTGGGCATGTAGGTGTCGATTGTGCCGGTCACGGTGACTTGCTGATCCACCCTCAGCGCCTGATCCGGCGTAAACGGCATCACAACCAGCAGTTGATCCAGGCGCAGACGGGTGTCCGCACTGAGAACAAATAGATGGTCGCCCAAGCTTTGATTGGAGACATAGCCGGTGACGCTGACCGTCTCGCCCATAAAGCTGTCGGGGTCGGCAACGATCTCGGCCAGGTCTTGTTCCTCGCCTGTCTCTTGGCTCTCGCCGCTAGTGTCTTGCTGGATGCGGGGCGCGGCTGACAAGGGCGCGGCTGTCCACAACAGCGCGGCCAGCAGCAGCGCAAGCAGCGCGGTTGTCCTGCTCGCGCCGCTGCTTGCTGGGTGCATAAGGGTCTTCATCATTCCTCCTCGCCTGTCTGCTCTTGGCAGATTTTCTGGTTTATCCGTCTGTTTTGTTCTTTGTTCTGTGGCTGCTTTATCTATTCGATGCTTGGCATGGCGTGCTTTGCGCGCAATTCCTGGCTCTACGGTAGCCACGAAAGATGGCTCTTGCCTATGTGACTAGGTAGAGGTGCGCGGTAGTGGGAAGGATAGAATTCAGCCAAGCAGGTGGCAGCAAAACGGGGGGAACTGCCAGGAAGCCCTGAACCCCCTGGCAGTTGAGCGATACGGGAAGCGGGTCAGCCGCTGAAGCCGTAGTGACGGTCGATCTCGGCTTGATAGACGTTGGCCGTGCCGGAGAGCAGTTCATCCAGCGTAACGCGGCGCTGGAGAAGTGAGGATTCCAGGATGCCGAAGGCGCACGCCAGGTCATGCAGCCCCTCGCGGCCGCTGGTTTCGGGCTGGCGGCCCGCTTCGATGGCGCGCAGCCAATCAAGCTGTTGCAGGGCAAAGGAGTCGGTCAGCCCCAGCGGGAAGAAGCGGTCACGTTCCTCCGCGCTCATGGACGCTTCAAAATAGGGAACCAGCGGCGTATGCTTGCCCTGTTGGTCGATGAGGTCGCCGCCTTTGATGCACCCTTCGCTGCCGAAGAAGGCGGGCGCGCCTTGCAGCGCCAGGGCTTCGCCGTGTCCACCCCAAGACCAGAGGATCTGGCCGATGGCCTCACTGCCGAACCCGGCCTGATCCGCCCCTGTGTGAGCATCGGCTGTGCCGTTGAAGCCTACAGTCGCAAAAAAGGTGTCGTCCACATCCACATCGACCGTTTCGAGGATTGTGCCGTCCGCGGCGCGACGGCGGCGCACCGGCTCAAAGGTGCGTGCAACTGCGCTGACCCAGGCCACTTCGCCAAAGACATAGCGCAGCAGGTGGAAAAGGTGTACGCCGATGTCGATTGCGCCGCCGCCGCCCCCCAGCAGCTTGCGATGCCGCCAGGCCGTATCGGCCACAATCACGTCGGGCGACCACAGGCCGCCCAGCGAACCGGCGATTGCCATCTGCGGCGTGCCGATTAGCCCGCGGCGCACTGCCCAACCGGCTGCACGCGTGAAGGCTCCATTGCGTACATTTTCAAAGGTGCCCAGGGTGACGCCTGCCTGTTCTGCCTGCTCCACCATGGCGCGGGCCGCCGCGACCGAGATCGCCAGCGGCTTTTGGGTGAGCAGATGTTTGCCCGCGGCCAGCGTTGCCTGCGCAACCTGGTGGTGCAGGGCCAAGGTGGTGAAGTCGTTGACGGCATCGACCACGCCGTCTTCGAGCATGGCGCGATAGTCGGTGTAGGTGCGTACATCCACATCATCTTGGAAATCGCTCAGATAGGTATGGGGCGCGCCCAGCGGATCGCCTGCTTCCGGCGGCGTGACGGGCGGTCGCGGGGGCGGCCCTTCGCCGCGGCGCACAAACATGGCCGCGTCGTCTGCCTGGCGCGCGACCAGCGCGGTGATGCGAAAGGTGTCAATCCCTGCTTCGCGCAGCTTTTTGTAGCCTTGGAGGTGGGCATTGAGGATGCGGCCACAACCAACGATGCCGATCCGGATCATGGGTTGGATCTCCTGTGGGATGCTGGTTGGACGGGTTGAAAGGGTTGGCTGGTATGGACTGGCTTAAAGAGGGGCGGCATGAACTGCTTACGCCGCGGCTTCTTCGGCGAGCTTGTCCGCGTCCAGGATGACGATGCGGTGACGGTCGAACTCAATCACGCCGCTGTTGGCGAGGCTGCGCAGCGCCCGACCCACCACTTCGCGCACAGTTCCCAGCTGATTTGCCATCTCCTCTTGGGTCAGCAAGCGGGGCAGTTCCTCGCTTTCATTGCGCGTTGCCTGCTCCAAGAGCAGGCGAGCCAAGCGCCCTTTGACGCTGCGCATGGCAAGGTCTTCCACCATGGTCACCAGCGTGCGGGCGCGGCGCGCCATATCCTCCAGCAGCGCCCAAGCCAGATCGGGGTGGCGTTCGGTCGTGCGCATGAGGTCGTCGCGCGCAATGGTCCAGATGACCGCGTCCGTGTGCGCGGTGGCTGTGGCCGGGTTTTCGCCCCCGTCGAGCGCGGCAACGTCGTTAAAGGTTTCCCCATACTGCAAGAGGTGCAAGATATGCTCACGCCCGTCGAGCGAATGGCGGGAAATCTTCACGCTGCCTCCGCCGACGATATACAGCCCATAGGCCGGTTCGCCTTGCCAAAAGATGATCTCGCCTGCCCGGTAGGTGCGCTCCGAGGCCACCGCGGCCAAGTCTTCTTGGGTCGCTTGGGGCAGCCCGGCCAAGTAGCTGACCGACTGGAGTAAAGTAAGGACTGGCGAAGGCATATCAATTTTCATCGTCAATTTTTCAGAGATGGCGTGCAGAACAAAGGCAAGTATCGCGCGACGCTTCGATTGTGCCCCAGCTAAGGGTGCAGGTCAAATAGGGGCGGCCAGGCTGTGTGATCTAGCCTGTGTTGTCTAGATGATGTTGCTTTTTGGCTGGTGGGTGGGCTTTGCGGGGTGTGTGTGACTTTTGTCGCAGCGACAAGCCATCGGCGCTGCTACACTCGCCGTGAGCGTTGCTGTGGGCGTACCCTACAACGCCGCCTACGGTGGATGAACTGCCGCTGACGGCAGCCATGCCGCCTATGCAGTAGGAGAAACATTCAATCAGCTTAAAGGAGCAATATCAATCATGTCGAGCAATGGATCAGCCCAAGACGCGGCCGTGTTGAATGTGACGGAGATCGCGCCGCGCGAGCGCCATCCTTTCATCTTCCAGACCTTCGACCAACTCGAGCCGGGCGGGGCTTTTATTCTGGTCAATGACCATGACCCCAAGCCCCTCTACTACCAATTCTCGATTGAACGCGACGGCGAATTCACTTGGGAATATTTGGAAGAAGGCCCCGAATGGTGGCGAGTTCGGATATGCAAGGTCTAGCCCCTTCTGCTTCCGACAGTTCATCCAGCGGCTTGTCGCATGACAATGGGCAGATCAGCCGGCTCCCTGCGCTCTTCGCGGCGCAGGGCAGCCGGTTCATCTATGACCAGGCCCCCCGCTTGGTCTATTGGGAGGCGACCCAAAGCTGCGCGCTGGCGTGCATTCACTGCCGCGCCTCCGCATTGCCCCACCGTCATCCAGACGAGCTAACCACAGACGAGGCGCGCGGGTTAATGCGCCAAATCGCAGATTTCGATCCGCGTCGCCCACCTCACCTGGTCATCACGGGCGGCGATCCCCTGCGCCGCCCGGATCTGTTCAGCCTGATCGACTATGGGCGCAGCCTGGGCCTGTCGATCTCGGTGACGCCCGCGGGCACAGACGCGTTGACGCCTGCAGTGGTCAGGCAGTTCAAAGAGGCAGGCGTCGCCAGCCTGGCCCTTAGCCTGGACGGTTCCACCCCCGCACGCCATGATGCGTTTCGCCGGGTGGATGGCTCGTTTGCTTGGACTGTTGCCGGTGCGCGCGCCATCACCGCGGCGGGCATTCCGCTTCAGATCAATTCCATGGTGACCGCGGAGACGCTGGACGACATCCCGCACATCTACGAGGTTGTGCGCGAGTTGGGCATCACGCGCTGGGCGCTCTTCTTTTTGATTGCCACAGGCCGCGGCAGTTCGCTGGCCGAGGTGACCCCCGCAGAGAGCGAGCGGATGCTCAATTGGCTGGCACAGGTGAGCCGCTCGCCCGAAACGCCCTTCGTGATCAAGACGACCGAGGCGCACCACTACCGGCGCATCGCGGCGCAGCGTATGCAGCGCCACATGACCGAAGAGCAGATCGTCGAGACGCCCGTGGGCCGCGGCTTTGGCATTCGCGACGGCAACGGCATCATCTTTGTCTCTCACCTGGGCGAAGTCTACCCCAGCGGTTTTTTGCCGCTCGGCGTGGGCAATATCCGCAGCGACAGCCTGGTCACGATCTACCGCGACAGCCCCATGCTGCGCTCGCTGCGCGACGCGGATCAACTGACCGGCAAGTGTGGCGACTGCCCCTTCCGGCTGATCTGCGGCGGCTCGCGTGCCCGGGCCTATGCCGCCACAGGCGACCCGTTGGCAAGCGACCCGCTCTGTATCTACCAGCCGCGCCAGCCCAAGATGAAGAACTTCGGATAAGCCGCCAACCGGCAGCATAACAACCAACGTGAACTTTAAAGGCCCCGCTCGCCTGTCCAACGCGAGCGGGGCCTTTTTTGTCTGTATGATCTTCCTGGAAGCTCGCAGCTTCCGGGAAGGTGAATCCCTGCATGAATTGGCCCTAGTGGACGGTCTGTGTTGGGGGCGTCATCGGCCACGCCTCTTGGCTTGCCCGCGCCTGCGTTGATTCTGTTTGATCATCCGCCGGCAGCAGCGCACGCAGCAAGATCAAGCCGATGCTAACCGCAATGATGACGCTGCCCCAGGCCGCGATCTGCAACCAGGTCAGCGCGGAGAGGGGCGCAGCCACCCCCACCATGCCCAGCCCTGCCAGCGCGGCCAGCATGATGCCGACGCCGCTGAACCAGGCGACGTGAATGAGCCGCCACATGAACTGCCCCCCCGTGAGTCGCCCCCCTATGAATCGCCGCGATGCTTGCACCTGGGGGAACCAGAGCGCCAGGCCCACGCCCAGCAAGCCGCTGCTCATCCAGCCCAAGAGCAGGTTGTGCAGGTAAAAGATACGCAGTTGGGTGTTGGCGCTCCAGCGCCAGACGCCAGGCCAGAGCATGGCGGGCGCGAGCAAAATATGGACGCTCAACGCGGCCAGGGCAAACCAGGCCAGCAGCGGCAGCGCATGGCGGCGCTGCCACAGAGCGCGCACATGCCACGCCAAGAGCAGCGCGGCGATCAAATTGGCCCACGCGCTGATCCAAAAGATGTTGGGCGGGAGCAAGGTGGGCGACATGCCGATAAAGAAGGTGGGGGCCAGGGCGAAGGCCAATGTGCGCGTGGGCAGCGTGTTCGGCAGCGCGACGCGACCTTCCAGCCATGCCCACAGCAGGCCCAACAGCGCCAGCGTGAACCAGCCGGTGGCAAAGGTTTCTAAAAAGAGGTGCAGCATGGTCTGCTGTAAAAAGACCGAGCGTTGGTCGAGCGCGATCAACCCAACTAGCCCCAGCGCGCCGCCAAAGGCCAGCAGCAGCATGACCAGCGCCCAATCCCACAACTGCACCGGCAGCGGGCGCTCGGCCAGGCGAGCCGTTGCGCGCCAGTAGAGCAGGACGAAGAAGATCCACAGGAGGCCGTTGATGCCGGAGATCATCGCGCCGAGCGGCAGTTGGGCCGGGCCGATCTGGGTCAACCCGTAGCCGTTGGACCAGAAGGCGGGAAAACTGAGCAGCGCGGCCACAGCCGTGAGGCCCATCTGCCAGGGAACGGCGCGGGGCAGCGGCGCTTGCGTCCAGCGCGGGAGCAGTTGCCAGATCAGCGCCATGATCGCCAGCGTGCCCCAGCCAAAGTACATAAGATGGCTGTGGGCATGGCGCACGGCGCTGAAGTTTTGCGCCCAAGCGGGCATGCCTTGAAAGAGGCCAAAGCGCAGCAGCACGCCGGTCGAAGCTGCCAGCAGAAATGCGCCAAGCGCCACGCGCAGATAGGTTCGCATCATTGTCCCGCCCGTCTGTTTTTCCATCCCGTC
>CAZZNG010000053.1:15508-24777 GCA_964655505.1 uncultured Litorilinea sp.
CCCGTCTGTTTTTCCATCCCGTCCGTTTGCATGAAGCGACTGCCATCGAACCGCTGATCGAACGACAGTCTTTTGTCTACGGCTGTGATTTACCCCTGCAAAAGCAGCCGTTGGTTGGGCGGTGCATCGCCCTCCAATGCACCGCCCAACCGTTATATATATTCACACCGGCCGGACGTTACTCCAAGGTGCGCATCCACGCGACGATGTCATAAAGGTCTTCGTCGGAGAGTGCGGGGTTTCCACCCTTGGGGGGCATAGCAACGCCGGTGGTGTTGCCGGGATCACCCGGTTGGCGGCCTTGTTTGATGAAGTCGACCAACTCATCGTCGGTCGCGCTGCTGATGAACTCGCTCGCACTGGGGTGCAAGCTCTTGCCCAGCCCTTGAACGCCCGTGGCGTCGGCGCCGTGACAGGCGACGCAGGTGCTCTGATAGAGTTTCTCCCCTGCGGCTGGGTCACCCTGCACCGCGGCTTGTTCCGCCTCTGCAGCAGGCGCTGCTGCCTGGGCTGCGTCATTGTTGGCGTCAGGGCTGGCGGCTTCGCTCGTCCTGCCGCCGCACGCTGCCAAGAGCAGCACCAGCAGCATCAGCAGACTGGCAATTGTTATCTGTTTCATCATCTGGCGACGATTCATCTCTCTGTCCCTTCTGTTATTCCGTTTACTACAGTTGATGACGATGGCTGATATTGTTGCGTTGGATATTTTGTCAGCATCAGACTTGATTGGGGCTTGCCCAATTCGCTTTTAGGATGCCTGTATACGTGCTAAATGTCTAAAAAGGGTGGATCAACCGATTCGCGTGTTCTGTTGGCAGGCTCCCTTCTCATGCATGATAGGACTAATAGGACTATTGATGTGCTGCGTGGCTGTGTTCTTGCGGCGCAGCATCGTGCAGCGCGGCAAAGTCGAGCACATGGCCCTGCATGGCATGGGCATGCTCGTCCGCAGCCGCCGAATCGGCAAAGGCGACCAGCCCCGATCCCATCGGCGTAGAGGATGCCTCGCCCTGTACAAAGGTCGCGTGGCGTGCATCGATCCATTCTCGGCTGGCGTAATCGTGGACGTAGTAGGCAACGATCTCCTCGGTTGTCCCGAACTCCTGCACATAGGCGAGCATATCGCCGATGTCGTCGAAGATGCGGTGTTCGTACTGCTGCGGCTGCGTCTGGATGACCACCCCGCTGGCAAAGCGCTCATCCTCGATGATCATGCCGCAGTGGTCGCAGACATCTTCGCCATAGGCGATCTCCGGCGGCGTCTCGGGTGTGATCTGCGCGCCGCCACAGGCCGCCAGCAACGCCACAGCAAGTATCAGGCTGAGCGTAACAAGAAACTGTTTCATTGGGTAGACCTCCTGCCGGCTACCGCTTATTACACCATTCATTTCATTACGATGCATGACTCACTGCATGACTCATTACTATGCAGTACGACAATTGGGCAGATGGGTTGCATCGCCGTTTTTGTCGCTTGCTTGGCTAGAAATCGCCCTCCAGCCGGAAGCGGGTATAGGCCAGGATCATGGGCACGACGATCCAGACCAGCAGCACGCCCACCAACATGGGGAGAAGCTGCGGGCCAAAGGTGCGCGTGGCGTAGATGCCCGCAGGCCCCAACACTTCCAATGTGGCGCGCAGCCCGTAGACCGTGGCGATCTTAAAGACTTGCAGCGGGTTGACCAGGGTCAGCCCAAAGAGCGTGCCAATGTCCAGCTTCATCACCACTGCCGTGCCCATCAACCCCAGGTCGCCCAGGAAAACCAGCATCAACCAGGCAAGCAGCGCCAGCCCAACAGCCAGCGCACTGCTGCGGCTCCAGGCCGACAAGGCCATGCCCAAACTCAGACTAACCAAGGCCAGCAGCAGGGAGAAGCCGACTAGAAGCGCATAGCGCCCGACCTCGACCAAGCCGCCACCTTGCCAAGCCAGCAGCAGCGCGGCCAGCCCAAAGCCGAGCAGCAGCGCGGCCAAGAGCGCCGCGCCCAGGCCAAACAGCTTGCCCATCAGCACTTCGGCCCGGCTCACCGGCTGTGCCAGCAGATAGCTCAAGGTTCCTTGTTCGCGCTCGGCGGCGAGAGATTGCGCGCCGATGGTCAGCCCCATGAGCGGCACAATGAGCAGCACCAGGTTGATCAAACTAGCTGCTGTGCGCCCAAAGCCTGCAAAGCCGAACATGCCGCTGCCGCTCAATGAGAGGGTGCTCAAGGTCACGGCCAGCAGCGCAAAGACCAGGGCATAGAGCAGAAACCAGCGGTTGCGCAGCGAGGCACGCAGCTCATAGTTCGCCAGGGTAGCGACGGTTGTGGTCACGTTTTGCGCCATCTTCGGCTCCTTGCCCAACAGGGCTTTTGGATCAGAATTCAAATGAATTGACATAGCATTTGATAAGATTGCATCTGGAAAATCGTTCGACTACATTTCGACATCGAGCACGTCAATCGACGCGGTATGCAGCAGCGTCAGCGGCTCGGCTTTGCGCTCCGGCGGAACCGTGACCCAGAGGCCATGCCCATTGGGGGCTGTGGCGTAGCCCGCCGCGGCCAAAACAGCTTGGGCTGTGGACTGCTGCGTCGCGTCCACCACGACCTTGATATGGCGCACCGGGCGCGAGCGTTCGGGCAGAATCTGGGCCATTAGGGCCAACGGTGTGCCCTGGGCGGCCAACTTGCCATCGCGCAGGATCAGCACTTGGTCGGCCAACTGCTCCACTTCTTCAACATGGTGGCTTGTGAAAAGCAGGGATTTGCCCGCGCGGCGCTGTTCGCTCAACAGGTCGATAAATTCGCCGCGCGTCTGCGCGTCCAGGTTGCTCGTCGGCTCGTCCAGCAGCAGCACCGGCGGATCGGCGAGCAGCGCCAACGCCAGCGCCAACCGCTGCTTCATGCCGCCCGACAGCGCGCCCACGCGCTTGTGTAGCTGCCCCGACAGCCCCACCTGGTCGAGCACGACGGGGATGCGCTGCGTCGATACGCCCTTGAGCCGTGCATAGAAGCGGCAGCTTTCTTGCACGCTCATGTCGGCGTGAAAGGCCAACTCCTGCGGCACATAGCCGAGCAAGCGGCGCGCCTGGCGGCCTTGGCGGCGCAGATCGACCCCGGCCAGGTGCAGATCGCCCTCACAGGCCAGCAGCCCCAAGAGGCATTTTAGGACGGTTGTCTTGCCCGCGCCGTTGCTGCCCCAGAGCGCCAGCGCCTGCCCCTGTCCCAACTCAAAGCTGAGATCGTCGACGGCAGTCACCGTGGCGTCGCTCCACCAGGGGCGGCCCGGTTGCGGATAGCGCTTGGTCAAATTTTTTACCGTAATCATCGATTGTTCATTCATTGATAGCCCATTCATGGATTGTCCGCTCATGGATGGCTCCTGATTGTCAATAGTTGTCTGCGCCATGCCTGCTTGTGCCGTCTCATCCGCGGAAGAATCCGGAGAAGAAATTCGGTCGATCTGGCTCGGAGCTGCCGACTCGCGGGCAGATTGTTGGTCCGCAGGGTGCAGGTGCGATTGCAGCCATGACCACAGCCGTGACCACAGCCGTGACAGATGCGGCTGGATCTGGCTCCAGAAGAGCGCGCCTGCCGCGGCCAACATCCCCAGCGCCAAGACACCTATCGGGCTTTCCTCGACCGGGAGTTGGGCCGGGAAACTGGGCAGCACCGGGGCCATCAAGGGCGCAGCGTCGGTCAGCTTTGGCTTGGGTTTGATCACCGGGAACGCCTGGGCGGCCAGGTCGATGGCCCCTTCTACCGGGCTGAAATGGAAGAGCTTGAGGTTGGGGTGACGGTCGGACAGGTTCTCAAAGAGGCTTTCGGCGCGATAAGGCAAATCGCCGATGCCGTCGCCTGTGCTGCCCGCTGCCGCATCCTCCATGACCGCACTGTTCATGTTGAACCCATCAAGGCCTGCGCTGGCAAGGGCTGTGCTGCTGCGTTCCTGGTCATACCCCGCGTAGTCGCTCCAGAAGTTGCCGTCCCAGCGGTTGCCGCCCAACTGGTCGCCCTGCTGGCTGCTGCCGCCCTTGACGCCCACCTGTTCCAAATTGTCCAAGAAGGTGTTGCCGCGCAGCACGTTGCGCTTCACCGCGGGCATCATCAAGACGCCGGTGTCGTTGTAGGCGAACACATTGCGCTCGATCTGCTGTTCGATGTTGACGCGCGCCGGTGAGTTGTCGAAGAAAAGGCCCACCCGGTTGTCCAGGAGGTAGTTGTCGCGGATGCGCACGGCGTCCATGTCCTTGAGCGCAATGCCGTAGCCGCTGGGGCCGCGGTTGTTGTGCATGGTGTTGCCTTCGAGCAGCACGTCGACGCTGTACATGAGGTACGCGCCCACCGAGTTATGGCTCATGACGTTGCCAACGACGGTCATGCCATCGGTGTACATCATATGGACACCGTAGCGGTTGGATTCAAAGCGGTTGTTGCGCACAGTGGTTCCGTCGCTGAACCAGAAAATGACGTCGCGGGTCTTTTCGACCGTGTTGCCCTCTACCAGGCTGTCTTCGCTCTGCCACAGGCGGATGCCGTCGCCGCGGCGGGCGATGTCGTGGGTCCGGCCCACAATGTGATTGTCGCGCAGGGTTAAGCGCGTGGCCTCGACGCCCTTGATGCCATACAAGACATCTTCCAGCCGATTGCCGATCAACTGCACATCATTGGCCTTTTCCACGACGATGCCCGCGTCTTCTTGGTCGATGACGTTGCCGCTGTTGCGGATCACGACATTCTCCACCACCGTCCCATCGGCGAGGATGGTCAATACCGATCCTTGTCGCTCGCCGTCGATGACGACGCGTTCACCGTTGGGACCTTGCTCACCGACCAGGTGCAGCGGCTTGTCGATGACGAGGCGACCGGCATAGTGGCCTGGCGCGATGGACAACACCGATCCGGCCTCGGCCGCGTCGATGGCCGCTTGGAGGTCAAGGGGATCGGCTGCAGCTGTGCTGCGGGCCGCAATGAGCAGCGCCAACAGGCAGGCGATGAAGATCAGGTGGCGAAGCGTTTGCATCGTACAGTTGCTTTCTACGTGTGCTTTCTGCTTGGCAATTGTTGGGCGAAACAATTGTCTGGTGACCCCGTTGGCCTAGGCTGCTGCGTCGTCGGCGGGTTTGGCATTGGCCCGATAGCGCAGATAGATGGCCGCGGCAGTCAGGAGCGAGGCGAGAAAGGCCAAATACCACCCTGGCTGCAGCCAAGCGGTTGTGCTGAATTGCCCCACATAGCCGGTCCCCAAAATGGTCGGCGTGAACGGCTCGATGCTGGAGGAGAGCGCGGCGGTCGGGTCTAGGTTGTTGCCGTAGTACCAGAGCCAAACCCACATGTCGAGCAGAAAGACAAAGGGGAAGCCGATGGCCGGAAGGCCCAGGATGATCCCCCACTTGCTGTGGATGAAGGCCAGGCTAATGATCATGAGCACGATGGTGGCGAGGGCAAAGGGAGCCAGGCTGCGCTCCAGTTGGGCCGCATCTTCCAGCGGAGCCATGCCGATGTAGTGGTTCAACATGTCGATCTCGCGCATGTCGCCCTCCATGTGGTTGACATAGACCGAGACCGTAAGCCCGCCGGGGTACTGCGGCGCGTTGAGCCGCATCTTCCAGTAGGGCAGGAAGATCGACACGATCAGCAGCACCGCGGCCGCGACCAGCAGGCCCGCGCTATAGCGGAAGGCCGCCCGGCGCGCAATTTGGGCTGTGTTGCTCAATGCGCTCTCGTCTTGCGCCAAGCGGTCGGCAGGCGCGGCAGGGGCCGCAGCGTTGATGGGTGCCGCGTTGAGTACCGCTGCTTTGGGCTGGGTTTTTGACTCAACGCCATTCTGTTCAAGTGTCGTTATCGTACGCATCTCTCTAACCCATTCTTTCAAAAAACAATTTTCAGAAAATGACTCGTTTGGCTGACCCCAGCTTACTCAACGACGCGCCGCGGCGCTGCGACTTAAGTCTCATGCGGGGCGATCATTCCAATAACAAGGCCAATAAACACACAGCGGGGGCGGCATCGGCCACCCCCGCTGAAGAATGGGTTGGGGATGTATTATCGTTTTGAGACGGCTTACTCGGCGGCGTCAGCCGCGGCGACTTCCGCGTCGGGCTGGATCAAGAGATAGCCCTTCATCTCCAGGTGCAGCGCCGAGCAGAACTCAGTGCAGTAGTAGCTGAAGACGCCATCCTTGTCGGCGACGAACTCGAAGGTGACAGTCTCACCCGGCTCGATGCTCAGATTGATGTTGTAGGCCGGAATCGCAAAGCCATGCACCGCATCGATTGCCCCCTCGATATTGGTGATGTGCCAGGTCACATGGTCGCCCTTCTTAATCTCCACCCGCTCCGGCGTGAAGTGGCTGCGCACCGCGGTCATCCAGATTTCGACCTCGTTGCCGTTGCGCTCGATGCGCTCTTCGCCCATCTGGGGCGCGTTCGGGTCCACAGACCAAGTGTGGGGGTTCCAGCCCGGTTCAGGGTAGACCTGCACAGGGTTGAGCCGTTCGGCCTTGATGATCTGGGCGTAGTGCGGCTCGGCGATGCCCATGGGCATGTCGTAGAGCAGTTGCAGCGATTCGCCTTCACCCGAGATGTCGATTAGCTGTAGGTTCTGCGGCAGCAGCGGGCCTACGTTGTTGAAGCGATCCACCGACCACTTGTTGAGCGAGACCAGGAAGTTGCCCGCGGGTTCGACCGTGTCGCCTTCAACTACGGCAATGTGACCAACGTTGTAGTGGATCGATTCCTTGTCGATCAGCGTCCAGGCTTGGTCAGCGTGGGCATAGTCGCCGCCCAGCGTCCAGCGGGCCACCGCGCTGTCCAGATAGAGGCTGGTGTAGGCATAGCCCTGGTTATCAAACTGGGTGTGCAGCGGGCCAAGACCGACTTCGACCTGCGCTTCCATCACGGAATCGAAGTTGAGGATCGGGATGCCGTATGGGTCAAGCGCCCAGTCCTGGTTGGCAATCGCCTGCTGCATCTTGTCAAAGCTGAAGATCGTCACATGCGGGTCGAGCTTGCCGCTGATGACAATATAATCGCCCTTGGGAGCCACATCGACGCCGTGGGGGCTTTTGGGTTCGGGCACAAAGTAGAGCAGTTCTTCCGCGATCACCGTCTCCAGGGGCACATAGTTGAAGCCGTTGAGCCGGTTCTCGTTCTGCGCGGCCACTTGCGCGGCCTTCTCCAAGTTGATCACATGGAGATAGTCCATGTCGTTCTGGCTTGCGCCGGATTCAAAGGGCACTGCGCCTTCCACTGCGCCGAAGCCGCCGGTGGCGCGCTCGGTGTTGAAGCTGTTGCAGAAGACCCAGCCGTCACTGACCAGCTTGCCCGCATCACACAGGTCCTGCCAGTAGGGCGGCAGTTCCAGCGCGAAGGACTCTTCGGGCAAAATCCGCCCCTGTTCCCGGTCGAACTTCCAGAAGGTGACCATGCCGCGGTACACCTCGTCGTATTCGGCGATGTCGGCATAGACGCCGCCAGGAGGCGCAGCATATTGGCCGCCTTCGATCACCCATTCGGTGTTGGGGGTGACCATCGTGCCGCCGTGGTCGTTCATGGCGATCGGGTTCTTGACGATCTGCTTCGTCTCGAAGTCGCGCAGATCGATCATGGCGATGCGGGATTGGGCTTTGTCGTTGATAAAGAGGAACTGCCCATCATACATGCCATCGGTTTCGCTCAGTGCTGGGTGATGGGTGTCGGCCCAGGTCACGTTGCTATCCAGCACATCGCCTTCCTTGAACATGGCTTTCTGGTTGACTTCGCCATAGCCGTAGCCCTGCCACGGTTCCGGGGTAAAGACGGCGATGGTGCGCAGGATGCGCATGGATGGCACAGCGATCACATGGATTTGGCCGCTGTGGCCGCCAGAGGCGAACATGATGAAAGGATCATGCTGCCCGCTCGGCATGTAGGTCTTGAGCGCGGCGAGAACATTCTCATTGGTGAGCTGCCGCTCGGCGATGACTGCCGCGGCATCCCCGCCCAGCGCGCTGGCGTCGGCAGCAGGCGCGCCCGCCTGCTGCGGGCCGCTACCGCCAATGTACAGCACGACCATCAGCGCCAGCGCGACGACCAAAATGCCGATGATTCCCCATAGGATTGATCGTTTCATGGTAATTGAATCTCCTGACTTGAGAGAGAAGATTTGTCGGTCGATGTTGAGTTGATTGACCGGCTGAAATCAAATCGCTTCATTTGTTTAAAGAAATGTTTGTAGAACCTTCGATTAGGACATGGATAGAACGTCACGTACGCTTCACAGCCCCCATTCAAAGCTATGAAAACCTATGGAAATCGGTTGGAAACTTCTGGGTGTAGCATAAGGGGGTTGGGCACGTTTGTATGCGACTTAAGTCTCAGCGTTGATAGCAAGGGGAGGCGGGGTCTGATCTTCCCGGACGCTCGCAGCGTCCGGGACGGTATGCGGGCAGTTTCGGGGAGGATAGAAAAGGCAACGCGGGAAGCGCTATGGCTGGGGTATGTTGAACTATGGCATATTGGGCCGCGGCAGGTTTGACCGCGGCTCACCAGCAAACTGCGCCGGGGCGCGGCGGGAAAGCAAAAGCCCGGCAAAGAGAAAGATGACGACCACGTTGAGCAGCCCGCCCCAGAGGCGCGCAGGCCAGAAGGGAATCAAGTCGCCGCCCACCCGCAAGACCAGCGTGAGATGGAGCAGGCCCAGCGGCACATAGAAGAGCGACGTGTAGCGAATGGCGCGGCCGCTGAGTACGGGCAAGATGATGAGCGCGTGGGCGAAGATCATCGACAGCACAAAGCCCACAAAGAGCGAATGCAAGAGCGCGTCGTACTGCGGCCCGGCTGTGATGCCGCCGTAACGCAGCGCCAAGAGGCCGCTAACCGCCATCCATACATAGCCGGAAAGCAGCGCCGCGGCCATGTAACGTGCTTGGCCCCCGGCGCGCAGACGGCGGCGCGCTATGTCATAGCGCCACAGCCACAGCGCCAGCAGCACCAGCCCCGCGCCAAAGAGCCGCGCGCCGAGCGCATAGCGCACCAACGTGAGCGCGCCCGCAACCAACAGCACCCCCAGCACCCCCGCGAAGAGCGCACGCGAAAGGGTCGAGAGACGCAACATACGGCTCAGTTCCAGCCGCTCGCCCGCGATGGTGAGCACCAAGAAGGCCGCCCACCAATAGACCAGCGTGGGCAGTGCGGCCCCGCTCAACCATAGGACGTTGCCGATCAGCCAGCAGAGGCCGCCAAGCGCAATGGTGGCTGTGAAGAACGCGGGCACGGTACGCCAAAGCCCGATCAGGACGGCCAAGAA
>CAZZNG010000054.1:0-11349 GCA_964655505.1 uncultured Litorilinea sp.
TTCTCCTGGATCATCACGGAGTGGAGAAACGCCGTGGCCGTCAACCAGGGCAGGAACGACGCGTTCTCCACCGGGTCCCAAGCCCAATAGCCGCCCCAGCCCAATTCCATATAGGCCCATTGGCTGCCCATGATGATGCCCGCGGAAAGGAACATCCACGGGATGAGCGTCCAGCGGCGCACGCTGCGCACCCACTCGTTGTCAAGCCGCTTGCTCAAGAGCGCGGCCACGGCAAAGGCAAAGGGCACAGCCAGGCCGACATAGCCCAGGTAGAGCATGACGGGATGAATGATCATCCAGTAGTTCTGCAAGAGTGGATTTAGCCCGCGGCCATCTTGCGGGCGAAAGCCGACCTGTTCAAAGGGGTTGGCGGCAAAGACGAGCAGGATCAGGAAGAAGAGGGTTGTGCCATGCAAAACGGCGTAGACATAGGGCATGAGCACTTGATGCTTGCCCCGGTTGCCCAACGCCACCACCACACTGAAGAGCGTGAGGATCAA
This sequence comes from uncultured Litorilinea sp., assembly GCA_964655505.1. GTDB lineage: Bacteria > Chloroflexota > Anaerolineae > Caldilineales > Caldilineaceae > QEUY01. The sequence continues at coordinate 501 of CAZZNG010000054.1, forward strand.
CGACCAGAAGAGCAAACTGCCCGCTTGCCCGCCCCACAGCGCAGCAAACTTGTAAAAGGAAGGCAAGGCCCGCTCGGAGTGGTTCCAGACATAGCTCACCTGGAACTGATCGGCGAGCAGCCCATACCAGAGAATCACCGCCGCGGTCAGCACCAATCCGGCCACGGCATAGACCGCGTTTTCGCTGCTTGCTGCAATCTTGGCGCTACGCTGTTGGCCGCCCACATATCCGGTAAACATGCCAAATGCAGCTAGGCACATGGCCGTGATCAAGAGCAAATAGCCGACGTTAAAGATCATGAAACACCTTTCCGCTCTACCCGCCTACCACTGCCCGCCACCGGTTTCCCGGCGTGGGCGCGACATCCTGCTGCCCCAGCGGACCATCGACCTGCGGCGTGCAATCCCAACTAGGGCCGAATCTGGTCCAGATACGCGTCCATCTGTTGTTTGTCGAGGACAGGGCCAACGATCGTGGCGACGATCTCCCCTTTGGGCGAAATGAAGAAGGTCTCCGGCACACCCTTGATGCCATAGCGGCGCGCGGCTTGGCTTTGCAGGTCCGGCCCGTTGGGGTAGGTCACATCAAACTCTTCCAGATAGGCTTTGGCCGCGGGTTCTTGATCGAGATAGTCCAGCCCGATAAAGACGATGCCGTTGTCCTGTTCGCGCCGCCAAGTCGCCTCCAACAGTTCTGCTTCATCGCGGCAGGGATCGCACCAACTGGCCCAGAAGTTGAGCACCACGCCCTTGCCGCGCAGATCCGCGGACGAGATAGTTTCACCGTCAAAGGTGGTAAAGGTAAATTCCGGCGCAAGCCCGGCCGCGCGATGCTCGGAAATGTTGGTATCCCACAGCCGGAAGGTCAACACGCCGACAAAGGCCAGCATCACCCCGACAATGATAAACTGCCAAAGACGCACCGCGCGCGTATTGGACGGGGAGGCGCTGCCCGTTTCAAGGTTGGCGGCGACCGGCTCTGTTGACGCGGCCGGTTGCAGATCGCTCAAGTCCGAAAGATCAGCCATATTTCGCCAATTCCTCTTCCAACTTGCGTTCGTAATCATCTTCGCCTGTAGCAGGCGGCGCGGCAGCCACAACCTCTCTATCCTGTGCGGGGCGTATCATGCTCTGGGTCTTGCGCCAGAAGTAGACGCCGCCGCCCACCACCGCCACAACAGGCAAGATCCAAGCGAGCCAGTTAAAGCCTTCACGCGGGGGTTCGCCCAAGACCTGCGGGCCGTATTGGGCGACAAAATAGTCGCGGATCGAATCCACGTCTTCGCCCTCGGCAAGCTTGATCGCGATCACATCCTTCATCTGGTCACAGGCTTTAAGCTCACACCCATCCAGCCGCACGCCGTTGCATAACGGGCACCACAGTTCGCGCGCGACCTCATTCACCTCGTCCGCGGTGACGCCCTCCGGCAGGGTGATCTGGGCCGCGAGCGGGGCCGCAGCCGTGCCGCTGATCAGGAGCGCCAGCAGCACAGCCAACAACAGGTTGCCCCATGCCCGCGGCTTGGCGATCCCCCTGGTGGCGGCCTGCCTGCCCTCTATTTTTTGCATCCAGCTTTGCTGTATCATTGGCATTTATTTGTGCGTTCTACAGATAAGCTCTACCGCGACATTTATCGACTGTACAATCGACCGTACAGATCAGATCCAGGGTAGAGACTAGGACCAGTATACCATGACTCCGCCACAGTTCGCCTTAGAGTTCGCTTAAGCACCTGATCCACCTGATCCAGCCGCTTGGACGTTGCCTGAACATTGACTTGGACGTTAGGGGACGGTCTGACCTTTGCCTGCCGTGCGATGATCAAACTGTGGACGTGAGGCGGGCGATCTCGATCAGCTTGGACTTGAGCAAGGATCGCTCCGCCTGCCAAGCCTCTTGGTCGATCTTGCCTTCGGCCAACAGGTCATCCAACCGGGCAATGCGCCGCAGCAGTTCATCGCGCTGCGCGGCCAAGCCCTCCTCGCGGCTGTTCGATCCGATGCGCCCGCTGCGCCAGGTCCATGCCACCACGCCGAGCAGCACGACCACCACAATCGATCCGCTCACCCAGGCCATCCACGGCGCAAAGGTGGCGGTAGGTGTGGCGATGGCCCCGGTCGCCCCCCCTGCTCCGTCAAGGCTGCCGAGTTCGTCGCGCGGATCAGCGCTGCCCGGCGGCAGCAGCCCGGTTAGCGACACCTCAACCTCCGGCACGGTCAGGTCCACACCTTGATAGATCTGATAGACGCGGCCCTGGAACTCCTCTGCACCGACCGCTTCTAGGCTGCTCACATTGGCGCGCAGTTGGGGCAGCTCGCCGATGAGCAAGTTGATCTCGCGCAGGGGATAGGCAAAGCGCTGGGTGTAGCGATACGCGTTGCCTTCATAGGGCAGCACATAGCGCACGACGATCTGCTTGGTCGCCTCGCCGGGAACCAATGGCAGTGTGTCATAGACCCAATCACCGGCTTGGACAAAGCGCCCGCCGATCTGCCCGTTTTCAAAGGCGACTTCCTGCGCGTTGGGCGGGATATAGATGCCCACCGTCCCGGTGATATCGCTGCCTTCCACCGGCGAGCCGATATAGGTGCGGTCGCCGCTGCTGCCAAAGGAGGCAATTTGGCCCACAAGCAGCGCGCCTGGCTGCGAATCAATGATCCAGTGGGTGCGCTCAATCACAATGTCTTGGGGTTCGGTCGTCGTGGCATAGACGGTGATGGCTGTGTCTGTCTCCGCGGCCTCTGGGGTCAACTGGATCAGGGGGCTTGAATAGCTCATGCCATCCGTCGTGACCGTGGCGAGATAGACCAGGTTGGGATCGACGGCGAGGTTGGTAAAGGTGAAGCGGCCCGACGCGTCAAGCGTGGTGGTGAAAGAAGCCACCGGCATAAATTGGTCGTAGGCATCCAGCGCAACCGTCGACGCGACCGGCAGCGTCACATCTGCCGTGCCCTGCTGCACCGAGCCGCGGATGATGCCCTCGCCAGGGCGATAGGTCGATTCCCACGGCGGCAGATAGCTGAATGTGCGGATGGCTTCCAACACCTGCCGTTGGGTCTCTTCATCCCAGTTGCTGCCAATGTCGGGGTGGGCTGCCTGCCACCCGGCCAGCCAATCGGCCTGGCTCTTGGTCATGGCATAGGCCGGGTCGCTCAAATTGACCAGACCTGCCTCGGCCTCCGGACCATCCCCCGCGCCGGTCGGCCCATGACAGGCGGCGCAAGTCAGCGCATAGCGTTCTGCCCCTGCTTGAATAGAGGCCGGGTCGATATGCAAGCTCCACGCATAGGCGACGGCTTGCCAAATCTGCTCATCGGTCAACTGGTTCTGCCACGGCGGCATAAGCTGCTCAATGCGCCCGTACTTGGTCGTGTGAAAAAGCATGGCCGGGCTGAGTTCCCATACCGCATTGGGGTCGGCAAAGGCAGTGGCCGGGCTGGGCAAGCTTGCCGCGGTTGGCCCATCTCCCTGGCCGGTTTCACCGTGACAGGGCGCGCAGTTTTCCTGATAGATCGCTGCGCCGTTGCGCGCCGCGGGCGGGCCGGAAGGCGGGGTCACACGCTCAAGGTCAAAAGGGGGTGAAGGCTCCACTTGCTGCGCCAGGGCTTGATTGCCCGGCAAACCGGCCAGCGGCGCGGCGATCAAGAGGAACAGCACAACCAGGGGCGGCAGCAGCGCCAGGGAAACAAGAAGGGCAGGGCGCAGCCCTACCCTCCATCCCCGCTGTGCTGTCCGAACGTGATTTGGCTCTGTCATGTGGACTTTTGTCTGCGGGTTCAATTGCTTTGATTCGCTAGGCTAGGCACAGCGCACCAGCGCGTCCTAGCGCGTGGATTCGACAAAGATCTCTTCAGGTTCCTCTTCATAGCGGCTGGGGCACTTCAACAGCAGCGTGTCCGCCTGGAAGCTGCCATCCGCCATGAGTTCCCCTTCAATAATGGCCTCCGCCGCGCGCTGGAAGTTGTCGGGCCGCGGGCCATAAAAGACAATCGGCAGTTGTTCGCCGTTTTCATCGTGGATGGCAAAGCGCAAGGTGATCTCCTGCGCGTTCCAATCCTCGCTGCCTTCGACTACCGCGCCGCTGACGCGCACACGCTCGCCGATGATCGCCGTGCCCTTGGCGTTCAATTCGCTCACAGTGAGGTAATACGCGCCCGTGCTGACGGTCGCCTGTATAATCAACACCACCACCAGCGCAATCACCAAACAGCCGCCAATGATGAATTTCAAATTCTTGTTGGCTGCCTTGCGCGTTGCGAGATCAGCCGGGATTGCCTGGGCTTGGTTGATCATTTCCGCCATATCGCTACTAGCCTTTATCCTCTCGACCTCATACATCGAAATACATCGAAGTCCACAACCATTGCACCCGGCACAGCCCGCGCCGGTGCGACCGATCCAGCTTTTAGCATACCCCACGCGCGGCTAGACGTCAACGGGATAGGTATCTGTGAAATGAAGAACAGATGGCTGCCGCGCCCAACCAGGCGCGCGTCCCACAGTATAGGTTGTTGCGCGCATGAAATTACGAATGGAAGATTACAGTTGGAGGGGGATTGAGCAGATGGGCGCTGCGCTTGGCGCTTCAGACTGATACCCAAGTTGGATGCCGGGCAGCCAAAGCGTCGCGAACAGGCAAGAGGCAGCAGGAGACAGGCAGCCTAGGCGCGGCGCATGGCACGTACAGGGCGGTTCGTCTGCGCGCCCCATCCAAGCGCCTGGTACTCATCCCAGGTCTCGGCCATGGACTCATGGAAAGTATGGGGACGCCAGCCCAGATCGCGGCGGGCCTTGTCGTTGCGATAGTTCCAATGGCGCGTGGCCCACGCCAACACATCGGCGGGCATTGCACCGCTGAGGCGGGCCAACCAGCGCGGTAAGCGGCGCGGTTGGATGGCCTCCTGGCCCAACACATCAGCCACATCTTCCCACAGCTGCGACCAGGTGAGCAGTTCGCCGATCAGCAGGTAGCGCTGCCCCACGCGCCCCAACTCTTGCGCCAAGATGATGGCCTGGGCCGCATCCTTGAAGTAGGTGAGGGGCAGGAGATTGCGCCCACTGCCGGGCGTTACGGCTGACTTGCCCTGGGCCAGGTGCAGCAGCGTATGCTCGGCCAGCCCGCCATGCCCCGGCGGGCGCACACAGCCATAGCCCATGCCAGGATAGACAATCTTTACGGCCAGATCTCTGGCGGCAAATTCGAGCGCGATCTCCTCGGCGGCCAAGCGGCTCTGCAAATAGGGGTTGCTGGGCGGGCGCATCTGCTCCAGCCGTGTCTCGTCCGCCTCTTCATCGGCTGCGGTCGGGCCAAAGAGCGCCAGATCGCTCACCAAAACCACACTCTCGGCGCGCATATCCAGCGCGGCCTGCAAAACGCTGCGCGTGCCCTCCCGGTTCACCCGGTTCATCTCCGCGTCGCCTGCGTGCTGTGTGGCGAAAGCGAGATGGCATACCTGATCGCAGCCGGTGATGCCCTTGCGCAGGGCGACTAGATCGGTGATGTCGCCCCGGACAAATTCCACGCCGGGCAGTTCCAGCCCGGCCCGGTTGCTGTCAGGGCGAATCAACAGGCGCATCGCCTCGCCCTGGCGCGCGTACTCACGGACTAAAACCCGGCCCAAGTCAGTTGTCGCGCCGGTGATAAAAGTGGTCATGCCTTCTCCGTCAATGGGTCGCCGAACAATGATACGGTGCAGCAGCGATATGGTGCAGCAACGATACGGTGCAGGTCCACTTGTTTGTCTCCAGCTTGCTCGCGCGGCAGCCTGACTGCTTCAACCCCATCGATTAATTTGACTATCGGTAACTTGACAGAAAACGAATGAAAGTAGCGCCATTATAGGCAGAAGCCAGATGGCGGGCAAATCACCTGCTCTCTACACTGGACGCCTGTACACTGGACGCACCCGCCAGCGCCGCCCAGCGTGCGCCAACAGACGTGCAGACGCACAGGGCAGCAGAACGGGTGTAGAGAAGCGCGCCAATGTGCTATATTGGACGCAATGTGACGGGCATTGGCTACGCCCAATTCCCAATTGACGACAGCAAACAGCGCACCACCGCTATCACGCATACTGACTGCTCGGCATGGACTGCCCTACTATCTTTGTGTCTATCTCTATTTACCGCTATCCCCTATTAGGCGAAAGCACATCGTGACTGATCATTTGCCAGACCCGGCTGCACCGCCCACCAGCGCATCCACAACGACGTCTACTCCTGCGCCGACAACGCCGTCTGATGTCGCCGCCTCTCCTTCACCCTCTGCATCGCCGCCCACGTCACCGTCGACATCGGATCTGCGCCGCCGCCTGACCGGGCGTACTGCCAGCCGCGGCGTGACGCTGCTCACTGGGGGCTGGCTCATCTTCGTCAGCTTCGCCGCCCAGCTTACGGCGTGGGTGCAAGAGGCCCTGCAGGTGCAGCCTACGCTCTTGAATCACTGGGTCGTTGCCTCGCTCGCCCAGGTGATCTTGATCGGTGCAGCCGTGCTGCCGCTGGCCTGGCGCTGGCGTATCCTGCGCCACCGCACCATCTTTCAAAGTTGGGCATGGGCTTGGCTGGCGCTGCTGCTGCTCACGCCGATCCGCGGCCTGCCGCCTGTGCAGAGTCAGACCGCGACCCTTCTACAGTTGCTCGTCATGACCGGCTTGTGGCTGATCGTGCGCCGAACTGCCCGCGACCATATCACCTACCACCCAGCGGTCACACCGGCGCAGATAGGTTGGGCAGTGGGCATGAGTCTGCTGGTCGCGCTGCCGTGGATCGCCAGCGGCGCGCTGGGTTCACCGCTGGATGTGCTGCTCAACCTGGCGCTTGGGCTGGCTGTTGGCGCGTTTGTCTGGGCCGCGCTGGCCGCGACCTGGATTCCCATCCAACGCTACGAACCGCGCAGCCCCCGGCGCGACCGTTTCATGAACGGGGCCATCACAGGCATCCTGCTCGTCGTGGTCGCGTCCGGCTTGAGCCTCAACGGTGCGCAGCTTGCCCTGATGGCGGCGCTCTCTGCTGGAGCCTGGGCGCTGCTTGCTACCGGCCTCCCGACGTGGGCCATTGGGTTGGCGACCGCGTTCCCGCTGCTGTTGATAGACACCGACGCGGTCAGCATCGTCGTCACCGATGGGCTGCTGATCGCCTACTTCATTAGCACGCTCCTGGCCGTTTTGCTCGGCTGGCTGGCCGCGATCTTGACGCAATTGCCGCGTGCGGACCTCTACCGCAGTGCGCCGGGCCATAGCGGGCTGGCGGCTGGGGGGATCATGCTCGTCGCGGCGGGGCTTGTCTATGCCGCGGGGCAGCCTGGCTTCTATGGCGACCGCACCTTTGTGATCATGGCCCAGCAGGCCGATCTCTCCGCCATCAGCACGGATCTGCCAGTGAACGAACGCCGCGCCCAGGTCTACGCCGCGCTGGTTGACCACGCAGAGCAGAGCCAGCGCGATCTGCGCGCCACGCTCGACCGTGTGGGCATTGCCTACACGCCCTATTACCTGGTCAACGGGATAGAGGTGAGCGGCGGCCTGCCTATACGCCTCTGGCTTAGCCAGCGCGATGACGTGGCGGGCGTGATGCCCAGCCCAACCCTGCGCCCGACCGACCGGCAGTTTCCGCCCCTCATCGGCGAGGAAGAACCCGCGCCCACTGCGCCCGACTGGAACCTCAGCTTGATCGGCGCGGATCGGGTCTGGTCGGAGTTTGACGTGCGCGGTGCAGGCATCGTTATCGGCCAGTCCGATTCAGGCGTGCAAGCCGATCACCCGGAGCTAGCCGCCACCTACCGCGGCGCGCGCGAAGGCCATGACTACAACTGGTATGACCCCTGGTACGACGAACCCGCGCCCTATGACCTCAGCGGCCACGGAACCCATACCCTCGGCTCGGCTGCCGGGGCCACTGTGGGCGTTGCGCCTGAAGCCACCTGGTTTGCCTGCGCCAACCTGGTGCGCAACCTGGGCAACCCGGCCAAATATCTAGACTGTCTCCAGTTCATGCTTGCGCCCTTCCCGCTGGGCGGCGACCCCTTTGTCGATGGCGACCCCAACCGCGCCGCGGACGTACTCAATAACTCATGGGGCTGCCCGACCGACATCGAAGGCTGCGATCCCACCTCGCTTGAAGCAGGCGTCGCCGCGCTGCGCAAAGCGGGCATCTTTGTCGTCGCGTCCGCGGGCAATGAAGGACCGGCATGCAGCACAGTCGATGCGCCCATCGCGCTCTATGATCAGTCGTTCAGTGTGGGGGCCATCGACGCGCGCGGCAACCTGGCCTTTTTCAGCAGCGTAGGCCCAGTGACAGCCGACGGCAGCAACCGCACCAAGCCGGATCTGGTTGCGCCGGGGGTGAATGTCCTCTCTGCCTTTCCCGGCGGCAGCTATACGCGGCTGGACGGCACATCCATGGCCGGGCCGCATGTGGCAGGCGTCGTGGCGCTCATGTGGTCGGCCAACCCCGCGCTGGTCGGCGATATTGAGCGCACCGAAGCCATCCTGCTCGACACGGCGCGACCCTTCACCGGAACGCTTGCCACCGCTATCGACCTGGCAAACCTGACGGCCGCGCCGGGCTGGGAGCCGGTCGAAGTGACCGGCTTTGAACAGCCGACCCAGGACATTGACACGGGAACGGCCTGCTTCTACAACATAGACTTGAGCCAGCGGCCCAACAACGCGGTCGGCTATGGCGTGGTCGATGCTTATGCCGCGGTGGCCGCGGCGCGTGCGCTGTCCAACTAGCCCATGCGCCACTGCACACATAACAGCCAACCTGTAGCCAACATGTACCCAGCCAGCTTATAGGAGAAGAGCCAGATGGCCCCGATTCAACCCGACACCTTGCTCAACTACTTTGACACGCGCCAGAGCGAGATGATCGACGTCATCCGCCAATTGGTCACCCAAGAGACGCCCAGCAGCGACAAGCCGCGGCTCGATGCCTTTGCCGAATTCTTGGCGGCTCGCCTGCGCGAGGTCGGGGCCGATGTGGAGGTGCTGCAGCAGGAAGCGCGCGGCAACCACATCCGCGCCCGCTTTGGGCCGCAAAACAACGAGCCGCAGGCGCTCATCCTCTGCCACTATGACACGGTTTGGGCAGTGGGGAGTCTGGAGACACATCCTTTCCGCATCGAAGAGGGCAAAGCCTATGGCCCCGGCATCTTCGATATGCAGAGCAGCCTTGTGCTGTGCGAATACGCGCTGCGCGCGATCAACGACCTACAGATTGCGCTGCCGCGGCCGGTGACCCTCCTCATCACATCGGATGAGGAAGTGGGCAGCCACACCTCGCGCGCGCTGATCGAGGAGGAAGCGCGCGCATCGGCCTATGTCCTGGTCATGGAATCGCCCCTGCCCGGCGGCGTACTCAAGACCAGCCGCAAGGGGGGCGGCAACTTTACCCTGGAGATCACAGGCCGCGCCGCCCATGCCGGGGTCGAGCCGGAAAAGGGCATCAGCGCCATCCAAGAGCTTGCCCATCAGATCCTCAACCTGCACGCCTTGACCGACATGGAGCAGGGCACAACCGTCAACGTGGGCGTTGTCCAAGGCGGAACCGTCTCCAACGTCGTCGCGCCCCACGCTGTCGCCCAGATCGATACGCGCGCCTGGACACAGGCCGAAGCAGACCGGCTGGAGCAGGCGATCAACAACTTAGAGCCGGTCACGCCCGGCGCGAGCCTGCGCGTCAGCGGCGGTTGGAACCGGCCCCCGCTCGAACGGAGCGCCACGCTTGACCTCTTTCGGCGCACCCAGGCCATCGGGCGTAAGCTCGGCTTGGAACTGGACGAAGGCGGGACGGGCGGCGGCAGCGACGGCAACTTCACCGGTGCGCTGGGCATCCCCACCCTTGACGGGCTTGGCGTGCCCGGCCACGGCGCCCACGCCGACCATGAGCATATCGAAATCGACCAGATCAGCGGGCGCGCGGCGCTCTTGACTGCACTCCTGGCGGAACTTTAGGCGCGCTAATCCTGTCGTATAAGTAGTGGGTAGTTCAGCAATGAGCAATTGTAGCAAACAATTGAGTAGTGGATGATCACACGGATTTGTCGATGCATCCCGCTCTGGAAAGGTTTAGCCCACGAAGCTTTATCGAATTGTGCAGGAGATTGAACCCTTTCATCGGCAGACAGAAAGCGGATTAGAACAATAGGAGGACTGCGAGTGGACAAAATCAAACAGTTGCACCCAGCCCCCCAACGTAGATCGCCGCGTGCGCGCGGCACGCTGGGGCGCAAAGGGCGCGCGCATACGCTCCGTTACAGCTTGGGTTACAGCTTGGCTGTGCTGGTGGGCCTGCTGACCCTGTGGCTGGCTGTGCCGCGCCCCTTGCTGGCGCAAGCCACGGGCGAAGGGGCCATTGGCCCGGTCTATGCCCTGCGCGGCACCCTAACCCAAGCCGAAAATCAACCGTTTGACACCTTCTTGGTCTTGGCAAACGGAACGCAGATTGGCCTGGTAGGCGAAACGCCCTTGATCGAAGCGGACATCGTGGCGTTGCGCGTGTCCAGCGCCAACCCCGAAGTCAAAGTCTGGGGGCTTCGCTATGCCGCGCCCAGTGAAGACAGCTATGATCTGATCGTGGTCGAGGAGATCCAATCCGCCGACGCAGTGCCCACGCAGACGCCGGAGCCTGTTGTCGCGCCGCCGGATGTGCCCACGCCCGAACCGACCAGCGCGGTGCCCATTGCCGTGGTCGAGGCGCCCGCGGTCAACGTGCGCAGCGGCCCCAGCACCAACTATTCGGTTGTCGGCAATCTGACCGCGGGCGAGACATGCCCCATCATCGGGCGCAACAGCGATGCTAGCTGGTGGCTGCTCAGTTGCAGCAACGGGCAGCGCGGTTGGGTCTCTG
>CAZZNG010000054.1:11359-24747 GCA_964655505.1 uncultured Litorilinea sp.
TCGAGGAACTGCACGGCGAGCAGGCGGATGCGGCCCTGCTGGCGATCAGCGGCAGCCAGGATCTCATTCCCATTGTGCAGCCTGCCCCAGAGCCGCCGTCCGCGCCCCAGACCTTTTCTGGATGGCGCGCCGAATACTTCGACAACCAGACGCTCTCAGGCGAGCCGGTTCTGGTGCAAGATGTCGAGAACATTAATTTCAACTGGGGCGAGGGTTCGCCGGGCGAGGGTGTGCCCGCGGACAACTTCTCGGCGCGCTACGAGCGCACGCTCAACTTCAGCTATGGCAATTATGTGATCCAGACGACCGCAGATGACGGCGTGCGCGTCTACGTGGACGACGAGTTGATCATCAACGACTGGACGCGCGGGCCTGCGCGTGACCGCACCTTCCAGCGGGTGCTTTCGGGCAGCCATACCATCCGCATCGAATACTTCGAGGCCACCGGCGTGGCGCAGTTGCGCTTTGTCACCCAGCTATTGAGCAGCGAGCGGGTGTGGCGTGTTCAATACTATGACAACCGCAACCTGGCGGGATCGCCGCGTGTGGAGCGGGACGAGCCGCGCAGCGCTTCGTACCCGCTGGACTTTAACTGGGCGCTTGGTTCGCCGGTTCCCAACACGATCCCAGCCGACAACTGGTCGGCGCGTTGGGAGGGAACCTTCTTCTTTGAAGGGGGCGACTATCGCTTCAACGCCAATGTGGATGACGGCATCCGCATCTATCTCGACGGCATTCTCGTAATGGACGTGTGGGAAAACGGCGTTCACAACGGGCTTTCCAACGAGTTTTACCAGCTTGGCCGGGGCAATCATCGCGTCACCGTCGAATACTACGACAGCACCAGCGGCGCGTATCTACGCGTCTGGTGGTCGCGCATCGGTGGCGGTGATGACGGTGGTGGCGGAGGCGACGGCCGCGGGCGCGATGAGTAGGCACGACGAATAGACAGGGCGCGTCGGCGCGCGTCCGTCATCGCGCTGTAACCGGATCGAACCTGCGGGGGGCTTGGCGCTTCCCGCAGGTCTATGTCGTGCATACAGGAGCCTACTGCCGTGTAGAGACTTGGAGGCAACCATGCAACCCTTCCGGCGCTTGTCTAACCCTTTACAGCACTGCCGAACGCAGCATGTCTTGATCGCCCGTCGCGGCGTCTACGCTGCCAGCGGCGCGCTGCTTGTCCTTCTGCTCCTGCTGGCGTTTCCGTTTGTGACCGCGGCGCGCCCAAGCGCCGGTGTATCTGCGGCCCCGGCGCAGCAGAACGACCGCTCCATACCGGTCTTTGCCTTGCCCGGCCGTTTGACCGCGGCCCCAAATCAGCCCTTTGACACCTACTTGGTCATCAACGACGGCCGCGAGTTCGGCCTGGTCGGGCAAACACCAGCCATCGAGGCGCAGATCATCCAGTATCGGGAGATGGGGCCGGAGCAGCAGGTAAAAGTATGGGGCACGCTCTACCCCGACGGGCGCATGGACAGTGTACCGGAAATTGTGGTTTCCAGTATCACGCTGGATGGAGCCGGTACGCCCACCCCAACGCCAACGCCGATGCCAGCCGCGCCCTATATCATTGTGACTTCCTACGGCTTGAATGTGCGCTCTGGCCCAGATGTGGGCTATCCGCGCGTGGGCGTGCTGGCGCAAGGCGATAGCTGTCTCATCACCGGGCGCAACGCGCGGACAACTTGGTGGCGTGTGCGCTGTCCCGATGGGCTTACAGGCTGGCTATCGGGGTATTTTGTCGTGACACACGGCGACACGTCCGATGTGCCGGTAATCGACGTGCCGCCGCCGCCCATACCGACGCCCACGCCGCCCCCCCAGCCGCCCACCTCTTACACCAATTGGCGCGCGGCCTTCTACACCAACCGCAATCTGTCGGGCAGCCCTGCGCTGGTGCAAGATGTTCCCGCCGTTGACTTCAACTGGGGCAGCGGCTCGCCTGCACCAACCATCCCACCGGACAATTTCTCGCTGCGGCTGGAGCGCACGATGAGCTTTCCCACAGGCGTCTATGAATTTTCGGTGACGGTCGACGACGGGGTGCGCGTCTATATCGACAACCAACTGATCATCGACAGTTGGATAGAGCATTCAGCCCGCCGCTTAACGGCCCAGCGCCTCTTGAGCGGCAGCCACCTTCTACGCATCGAATACTTCGAGGCATACGGCGTGGCCCAGTTGCAGTTCAACTATGATGTCGTGCGCACGTCGTCCGATTGGCAGGTGAGCTATTACAACAACCCCGATCTCCGGGGCAACCCGGTCTTGACCCGCAGCGAACCGCGCGGCAACTACCCCATCGACCAGAATTGGGGCAGCAGTTCGCCCGCGCCGGGGGTGGTCAACGCTGACAACTGGTCGGGTCATTGGGTCGGCCCCTTCACATTCGAGGGCGGCGACTACGTCTTTACTGCCACCGTGGACGATGGCGTGCGCGTCTATATCGACGGCATCCTCGTCATCGACGCCTGGTATGACGGCTATAAGCAGGTGTCCAATACCTTCTATGGCATCGGCAGGGGGCAGCATGAGATCAGGGTCGAGTATTATGAACGATTTGGCGGCGCGGCCCTACGCGTGCGCTGGTATCGCACCAACACAACGGACGAAGGTGGGGGCTGGGGTCGCCCGCGCGACGAGTAGCTAGCTGTCCACACACCAATCAAACAGCGCCCGGCCTAGACAGATAGCCGGGCGCTGTCGATCCGCTGTCGATCCACCATGCGCTTGCTTATTGTTCGTCAGCCAACGCCTCCTGCGGGCGCGGGGGCGCGGCGTTAAAGACACGCGTGAGAATCTCTTCCCGCTCTTCAGGCTCGGCCCAACGGGGCTGTGCGAAATCCTCCAGCACAGCCGTCAAGACCTCGGTGCTGACCACGCGACCGTCATAGATGGTATGGCGCACGATCAACTCGGTGCGCGTGGCCCAACTCCACATCTGGTCAAAGAAGAGATTGCCCAACCCATAGGCGATGATGCCAGGCCCGCCGGGGTCTTGGCTGCCATAGGGTTCCAGCGCCTGGGGCACATGGCTCTGCACACCCGTCACAATATCCGCACCGGCTTCGCGCATTTCGCGGAACTCTTCGATCTGGATGGGAATCGGATACGGCTCATAAGTCTCTTGATGCTGGAACTCCACAGCTACAATATCGACCTCATCCGCCAATTGGCGCACATGGTCTAGCACCTCCTCCTTGTGGTCATAGTAATGACACGCGCCCGGCTCATCCTCGGTCGCCCAGGCGGTTTCCGGCCCAAAGGCCAGCACAGCAAAGAAGGCAAACGTATTGCCGTGGTCTTCCCACATGAGCGGCGCGCACGCTTCCTCCGCGTTCATCCCCGACCCATAGATGGGCATGTCGTTGTCGCGATAGAACTGGAGCGACTCGCGCGCGCCGTCGCGGCCAAAGTCGTTGACATGGTTGCCGCTCAACCCCACAATGTCCGTGCCGATCGCTTCCAAAATTGCCATATAGGACGTATGGCTGCACAGCGTTAGGTTGTTCTCATAGTTTTGCACCACGCAATCTTCGAGAAAGGGCACTTCGTTGCTTACGTGGGTAATATCCGCTGCGGCCAGCGTATCGGAGATGATCGCGGCGGGATAGGTCAGGTAGTTGCGCTCGATGGCCGCGCCCGTGCCGCGACTGATGGCTGTGACGCCGGTCATGATCAAGGTGGTAATCCGCTCTGCATCGCGGTTGGTCACCGGCTCTACCACCGGCTGTAACAGGTCGACCAGCAGCGGCGCGCCTGGCCCGCGCACGCTGATCGCGGCGATCAGCGGATATTCCTGCGCGACAAACTGATTGCTCAACACATTCACCCCGTCGACGCGCAGCACCTTATAGCGCGGCGTCAATCGATCAAAGGGGAGGATGCCCAGCGCGTCGGGCGTCTCTTCAAGCTGGGCCAGCAGGTCGGACTGATCCACCGTGACGCCCGCGCCCGGCCCCAAAACAGCCGTCAGCAGTTGCGTGGTGGCGCTGTCAGCCAGGATGGGCCGCTCGTCCATGCCTTGCCAGCGCAGCTGCAGTTCTTCCAGCGACACGTCGTCTGTCACCGTGGCAAAGGGAACCACCACCGCAAAAACCCGTTCAGCCAGCACATGCTCCGCCAAGCGCGCATCCACCGCTTCGATCAGTGTGGATGCATTGTCCGCCTCGTCCAGCACACGCACAGGCTGCGGCCCGTTGGCCGCTTCGACCTGGTCGACCTGGTTGAGCGCATTGAGCAGCGGCACACTCAACTCTTCGGGCAGGCCGGGAGCCAGGGCAACCGTCAGCGGCCCCTGGAGCACAATAGGGGTCGGCGTGGGCGTGGGCGCAGGTGTAGGCTCGACAAAATGGCTCACCGGCGGCACAGGTCCCGCGGTCGGAACCACTGGCGTCATGGGGACTGGCGGCGCAGCGATCTGCGCGGTGCAGCCCGCCAACAGCAGCAACAACAGAACAAGTCCGCTTGCAGCAGGCTTTATGCAGTGACGGCGCAGCCGCGCCGTAAATCTATCAGGCATCCAGTGCATGGTATGTACTTCCCAATCATTATCATTGGTTAGGGTAGTTAGGGTGCGGAGGGTTAAGGGACAAGGTAGCAAGGGGGCCGGTTTGCGGTGAGCGGTGGTCGTTACCCTGACGCTTAACGCTTCCTTCTAGATAACCGTCGGATTACGGGCCAACAGCGCCATGTCCGCCTCGACCATCAAGCGGATCAAGGTCTCAAAATCAGTGCGCGGCGTCCAACCTAGCTCGCGCGCGGCCTTGGCATAGTCGCCGCGCGCGGGCGCGATCTCGGTGGGGCGCAAAAAGCGCTCATCCACAGCCACATGCTCGCGCCAATCCATCCCCACGCATTCAAAGGCCACGCGGCACAGATCCTCGACTGTGTACGCGGTGTTGGTGGCGATCACATAGTCCTGCGGCGTCTCCTGCTGCAACATCAGCCACATGGCTTCCACATACTCCGGCGCATAGCCCCAATCGCGCACAGCCTGTAGATTGCCAATGCGCAGTTTGCCGTCGCGCACCAGCGGCTCGCCCAGTTCGTTGAGCGGCGGGTTGGGGTAGTTGAGCGCGATGCAGGCCGCGGCCATGGTCACCTTGCGCGTGACGAAATGGAGCGAGCGCCGCGGGCTTTCATGGTTAAAGAGAATGCCGCCGCAGGCAAACAGCCCATACGATTGGCGGTACACATGGGTCATCACATGGGCATAGAGCTTGGCCGCGCCGTAGGGATTGTTGGCAAAGGCGGGCGTCGTCTCGTCCACCACCTCCTGTGCCACGCCGCCGAAGATCTCGCGGCTGGTCGCTTGGTAAAAGCGTGCGGTGGGGGCCAGTTTGTGGACTGCTTCTAACAGGCGCACCGCGCCCAGCCCGGTCACTTCGCCGGTCACATAGGGCTGCCGCCATGAATCCGCGGGGACTGATTGGGCGGCCAGGTTGTACACCTCGTCAGGCTGATAGGTGCGCAGCAGAAAATCGATTGACTCGGGGTCGACCAGATCGCCAAATTCCAGCACGATCTTGCCCGCCAGGTGTTGAATGTTGGGGTGCAAATAGGTGGTGGAGCGCCGCGCCAAACCGATGACTCGATAGTTGCGCGCCAAGAGGAACTCGGCCAAATAGGAGCCATCCTGCCCGGTAATGCCGGTGATCAGAGCGGTCTTTGCGTATGTCATCAGCTCATCCTCGGATCGATTGCGCTGTGTCCCTGGCCCTCTGCCCGTCAAGTATCCATCGATCAGAGCGCCGGTAACAGACACCGAGTATAGCACAGACGAAAATCGCCGTGCCAATGCCCTTTATTCAGGCCATATGGCACGGCGACACTTCATGCGGTGATTGTTCTCGGCGAGGGCCGCGTCAAGCACGCGGCGCGCGGCTACTTGCGCGCATCGTGCCAGGACATGGCTTCACCGCGCACAATGCGGGCGCGGCGTTCGTAGCGGCCCGGCCATTCGACAGGCAAATCACCGTTTTCGACCATCAGCTTGAGCGGATTGACGCGCGTCTTGAGCGGCAAGTAGATGCGCTGCTTCTTGCGCGCCGACTCAAAGAGCGCCATCATGATCTCTTGCACCTTGCGCGCATGCTCGGCCCCGCTGATCGGGTTGTCGATGCGGCCTTCGACCCAATCAATCGCCTCTTGGGCCTGGCGCGCCCAGCAGTCGTACCAGGGCGCATCCACCGTCTGCCACCCATTCGACGCCCCATTAATATAGCGCACCACGCCGATCTCATAGTTATAGCGGGCGGACGGGCCTTCGGGCATGTACATGGGCGCGTCGGACGGGATCTGATCGTCTGGATGGCGCGTGGTGTCCAGTTCCATGACGCCCTCTGTGCCGATGACGCGGCAGCCTTGGCCCAGCCCTCGCACCAGGTTGCCCTGGATCAAGATGGTGGCGTCGTTGTCACAGTAGGCCAGCCCCAGACAAGCATCCTCCGCGGGCAGCCCGCGCTCCACCTGGTCGGTGGTGCGTTCGACCGCGCCCATGACCCACTCAACATTCGGCTCGTCCATCAAGAAGAGCGCCAGCCGGATATTGTGCGAATTGGTGTTGAGGATATTGCCGCCGTCGTCAAGCTGCACCTGGGTCACCTTGCCGATCACGCCCTGGCGGATCAGTTCGCGCGCCTTCATCCAGGTAGCATGGTGGGGGCGCTGGAACGCGATCAGCAGTTTCACGCCGTTGCGTTCGCACGCGGTCATCATGGCGTCGGCCTCGCCCAGATCAACCGCCATCGGCTTCTGGCAGATGATCGCCTTGGGGCGGCGCGCGGCCGCGGCAATCACCATTTCGGCGTGCTGTTGATGCCAAGAGCAGACGTCGACAAAATCCGGGCGCTCTTTATCGAGCATCTCGCGATAGTCGGCATAGCGGCTTTCTTCGGGAACGTTGAAGAAGTCGCCAAACTCGCGGCGGGCATCCGGATTGGTGTCGGCCAGCGCGGCGATCGCGGTCGGCTGTCCCTCTACGCCCAGCCAGCCGCGGGCGTGGACGCGTGCAATGATACCGCAGGCAATGATCGCGGTACGGTACTTCGCCATTGAAGATCTCCTGTAATTCCTAGCGTGTTGTTATGTGGCGTTTCGATATCTGTTTCGATATGCAGGGTGTCGTTAGGTAAGTGAACGTTCAGGTAAGTGATAGTTCAAGTAAGTGAAGGTTTTAGCATGGTGGTTTGCGTGGGCAACCAAATCGAACCGGCTAGATATGGCAGGGGGCGTGGATGGTTCAACTCCGTGCAATCTAGCACATAGGCCCAGGCGCGTCAATTGATCAGGCCATTTGGATCGACCTGCCGCTTTGGATCGTGCCGCGCCCCCCTGGCAGACAAAATTAACTAGCCAGGTGGCTAGGCCGGGGCCTCTCCAGGTGTCCAGTGACAGAAGCCAAGGGGGGTGCTATGCTAAATTAGAGAAGGTATTGGTACTACGCAGGAGGTCAAGCCATGATTTACAAACGTCCATCACCACTTCACGGACACATACAAGTCACCTTTGAGCTGCCCTCCTCTATCTGGGCGGATCGGATCTATCTAGTCGGTGAATTTAATAACTGGAACCCGCGCGCAACGCCGCTCCACTGCGCGCGCAGCGGCGTTTGGCGTGTCACGCTCGATCTGCCCGCGGGGCGGCGCTATGAGTTTCGCTACCTGATCGATGGCCGCTGGTGTACGGATCAACACGCGGATGGATGCACGTCAGGCAAAGACCATCCGGTGAACAGCTACGTTGATACGGTTCTGCCGCAGGAAGCCCACCCTGCCGAAACCGAGGAGGGCGCGGCGCACAGAATCTTGATAGCAGACTGGCCCATACGCCCGCGCACGCCTGAGAATGGGCGAGCCAGAACGCAGGCAAGGGTCATCCCCCCGGTCGACGTCGAAGAAGAGCAGCCAGTCCATGTTTAGGAGAGCATTAGTTTGAAAGAGAGTGAGGCATGTATCGGCGCGTGATTGCCTTCGACTATGATGGCACATTGGCCGAAAATGATCGGGTTCCGGATGAACTGATTCGCAGGCTGGAGCAACTAACCGAACTCGGCCTTACCCTCTTTCTTGTCACAGGCCGCATCTATCAATCGGTCGATCTGGGCGCGCTGGAACCGCTTCTAACAGGGATCGTGTGGGAGAACGGAGCCGTGTTGAGCCTGCCCCAATTTGATGAGATTTACTTGCCCTTTGGCAACGTCGACCCGCAGCTTGTACATCTCTTCGAGCAGGCAGGCGTGCCCCTGGAGCGGGGGCTTTCCATTGTCTCCACCTGGTCGCCCCACGGGCGGACGGTGAGCGAGGTGATCCGCAGCAGCGGCAGCGACGCCGTGATCGCCCACAACAAAGGGGCCGTCATGATCCTGCCGCCCGGCACAGCCAAAGGGACCGGCCTAGAGCGTATGCTGGAGCTGTGCGAGCTATCCAGCCATAACGTCATCAGCTTTGGCGATGGCGAAAACGACCTATCGCTGCTGCAAATGTCAGAGGGCAGTGTCGCCGTTGCCAACGCAGTCCAGAGTTTGCATGCCGTGGCCGATCTCGTCACAACTCAGCCAGGGCCGCGGGGCGTAATCGAGGCGCTCGACAAGTACTGGCTGACCGATCAACTCAGGAACTTCCCAGAGCGCAATACGCGCCGCATCCCGCTGGGCCAAGACGAACAGGGCGAGCCGGTCACCCTATCCAGCATTCGGCTGGCGCGCCACAACTTGGGGATTTACGGCGATTCGGGCACAGGCAAATCATGGGTTGCCGGGCTGCTGGTCGAGGAGATGCACCGTGAAAAATACCAGGTGCTGGTGATCGATGCGGAAGGCGACCACCGGGGCCTGCGCAGCCTACCCGGGATCATGGCGATCGAAGGCGACGCGGATACGCTGCCCACCCCCGCGGTGATTGCGCTCTTGCTTGCAGAGGCATCCAATTCGATTGTGCTTGACTTGTCTGCCTACCCGCGTGATCTGCGCGTGGGCTATGTAGCCGAGCTACTGCACCGGCTCCATCCCCTGCGCTATCACAAGTACCGCCCCCACTGGATTGTCCTGGAAGAGGCGCAGGATTATCTCCCCCTGGGAGGAAGCCCGGCCCTGGCCGCGCTGCGGCCCATGCTGGACGGAGGGGGATGGGCCTTCGTCACCTACCGGCCCGATCAATTGGCCGAGCAGGTGCGCCAGTCACTAGAAGCCTGTATCATCACCCGCTTGCGCCATGCCGAGATGCTGGAGTCCTGTGCCGGTTTACCGCCCATCCCCTCGCCCAAGGAATTGGCCGCAACGCGTATGGGCTGGGTGTGGCTCTGTGGTGAACGGCTGGTGCGGCTGCGCACAGCAGGGCGGCGCGTGCCCCACGTCCGTCACCTTTACAAATACCTGGAAACCCCCTTGCCCAAGCACAAACGCTTCTATTTCCGCACCGAAGAGGGCTATTTAGGGCTGGAGGCAGCCAGCCTGTTTGAGTTTAAAGAATTGCTTGCCACCTTGCCTATCGCCAGCCTGGAGTATCACCAAGCGCGCGGCGACTTTGCCCGATGGGTGCGCAGCACGCTTGGTGATGGTTTTCTGGCGAGCCACATCGACAAGTTGGCCCATCGCTCGTTGACCGGCGAAACCCTGCGCGATGCGCTACACGACCGCGTCAGCGAACGCTACAACGACTTGTACGAAGCCTGACCCGCAGCCTGACTCGCAGCCTAGTGGGCCACCGAACCATCGGCGTAGAACGCGCCGGTGATCTCCTTGGGCCGGTAGGGGAACTTGGCGAGTTTGTCCTCCTGAATCTCAACGCCGATGCCAGGGCGATCCGACACGCGGATATAGCCCCCTTCACGCGTGACCGGCTCGTCCACGATCTCGTTAAAAACATCGGTATGGGTGAGGCTCTCCATCAGTACATAGTTGGGGATCGCCGCGTCCAGTTGGGTGAACGCCGCCACATTGACGGGGCTGCCCATCAGGTGGGGGAAGATACCCACCATGGCTGCCTCGGCCATGGCCGCGATCTTCTTCACCTGGGTATAGCCGCCCGCCAACGACAGATCGGGCCGGATCAGGCTCACAATCTTGCGGTCGATCAGATCCTTGAACTGGAAGATGTTGTAAAAGCGCTCGCCCGTCGCCATGGGCAAGTTGACGTGGCGTGCGATGTACTCCATCGGCTCCAGCGCCTCCGGCGGCAGCGGATCCTCATAGTAGAGGATGCGGAAAGGCGCAAGCTCGTTCGCCAGCACAATCGCCTCTTCCGGGCGCAAATTGCGGTGGATCTCCAGCCCTAAATCGACCTCGTAGCCCACTTCCTCGCGGATGGCCGCCACAATCGCCACTGCATCGCCGATCACCTGGGTTGGCGTCTTCTTCTCCCAATCGGGCAGGAAGGGCAGCGTACGCAGAGACAGATAGCCCGCGTCCACCTCCGCGCGTGCGCTGGCGGCGCGCTCTTCGGGCGTATCGCCCCCCACATTGGCAAAGACCTTCACCTTGTCGCGCAGCTTGCCGCCCAACAGTTGATAGACCGGCAGATCGACCGACTTGCCCAAGATATCCCACAGCGCCATATCAATGGCGCTCACCGCGGCGCTCAACACCGCGCCCATGAAATGGGTATCGCGCGTGACAGTCTGGTAGTGATGCTCAATGCGCCGGGGGTCTTTGCCCACATAGTACGCGCTCAAGTCTTTGACAGCCTGATAGACCATCTGCTGATGCGCCCAAAGCCCGCCCTCTCCGTTGCCCACAATGCCCGCGTCGGTATAGACGCGCACCAACAAAAAGCGATCAACCAGGAAGGGCGTAATCTTCTCAATCTTCATACAAACGGTTTCCTTTAATGCTGGATAGGTTGCTGGATAGGTTGCTAGATAGGTTTAAGATGGGATAGATTCAATACGACAAGGACTTATCTTCCGGCTCATTTCGCAACATGCACAGTTTCGCTTGAATGATCAACGATCAAAGATCAGCCGGTCCAAGTACGCATTGCGGAATTTGCCCGTGGGATCAAGCTGCTGCGCTAGGTTGCGAAAATCGGCCAAGCGCGGAAAGCGCGCCTGCACATAGTCGGGCGGCAGGGTGAACAGCTTGCCCCAATGGGGGCGCGCGTTCAAAGGCATCAAGCGCGCCTCGATGCGCGGCAGCAGTTGCGCCACAGCGGGCCACTCCTGACGCCATGAAAAATGGATACCCACCGAGTCCTGGCCGTAGTTGGGACTCATCCACAGCGAATCCGCGGCCACGGTGCGAATCTCGCTGATCACCAGATGCGGGCGGATCTCGTCGCCCATTTCGGCCAGGGCGCGCAGGGCCGCAACAGCCTGATCACGCGCCACAAAGTATTCGGTCTGCAACTGGTCACCGGCCAAGACATGTTCAAATCGAAAATGGGGCAGGCGTTGATACCAAGGGCCGACCGTGCCCATCTGGTCGGTACAGGACGCGGTGTTGGGCCGCCCAGAGGGGTTGCGCGGAGCCGGGGCCGCGGTTGCCCCGTAGAAATCAGGCGCGACCGGCTGGGGCTGCTTGTCCGGCAGGTGGCGCTTGATCCAGACCTGGTTGACGCGGTCCGCGCGCCAATCGAGAAAGAGGCTGACGCTGTACGCGCTCGACATGATCGCGTCGAAATGCGCGGCGAGCTGCTCAAAGGGCAGATCGTCATAGACTTCCTGCTGCATGTTGAACGTAGGCGCAACATCCAGCGTCACCTGGGTGACCACCCCCAGCGCGCCCAGCCCCACCACCACGCCGTCAAACTGTTCTGGGTCTTTCTCGCGCGAGAAGTGGACGATCTCGCCGTCCGCGGTCACCAGTTGCAGCGCGGCCACCGCGGTTGCCAGATTGCCGTTGCGGTCGCCCGAGCCGTGGGTCGCGGTGGCAATGGCCCCGGCGATGGTAATGTGGGGCAGCGACGCCATGTTGTGGATCGCGTATCCCGCTTCGTGGAGCTGCGCGCAGATCTGCCCATAGCGGGCGCTGCCATGCACAGTCACCTGCTGCCGCGCGCTGTCCAGTTCAAACACGGGCGCAAGCTCGTCCAGCACGATCAGATCTTCGGACGAATCGGCAATGTCGTTGAACGAATGGCCCGCGCCAACCACCTTCACCTTGCGGCTGCTGCGTACAATCTCCTGCACAGCCGCGACAGTGGGCGGGTGGTGCTGTCGCACCGCGCTAAAAAGGTGATGGCCCGACCAGTTTTGCTGCATAACCGCCATCGAAATGCTCCTTGTGTTGGCCGTGTGATCCGTGCTTGATCCAAGTTGAGCCGCTGTTTCGTTTAGAGAATATCCCGCCTGGATAATACCCCGCCTAGATGGGGGACATTCGCCCCAGGCGCGGGCGCACGCGCCTGGTTAAACTGCGGGGCAACCGGGACGAAGCGCCTGTTCTATGAGTCAATGCTTTAATTTGTGTGTGCTCAAATTCGTGGCTCGTAACGCGTGATGCTCAAGGTGTCATGCAAGGTATCATGCTCAATCTGTGGATTGCATGGGTGTTCGCAATGAGTGGCGCGCAATGGAAGATATAGGGTGAGTATAGCAGAGGCGCAAGAGCGCGACAAAGCGGCTCGCCCGAACCACGCGTCCTAGGCACGCGCTCAATCCAAGCGTGCATCAACCTGTCCTGTCGATCCCCTAAAACAACCTCGCGGCAGCGTGCAACGTGACTTTAGTCGCAGCGTGCATTTCTTGTCGGGGGGTATACTCGCGTCCAGGTAACGGCATGATGCAGAAAGAACAGGTGGTTACATGGGGCAACTCCCCCTCCCGAATATTAATGCAGATTTATGCACAGGCTGCAGGCGATGTGTCGAAGTTTGCCCGACCGATGCGCTCATGCAAGTAGATGGAAAGGCTGTCTTGGCCTATCCCGATCTATGCACCTACTGTACAGAGTGTGAAGACATCTGTCCGGAGAATGCAATCTCGCTGCCGTTCTTGATCGTGTTGGCACAGCCGCGCACCTCCCGCTCCAACAAAACGGCAGATTAATCGGCCGATTAATCTGTAGCCGGCAGATGAAAGAGGGGAAAAAGGCATTGTCATGACCCAACGACTTCGCACAACATTCCGTTCGACATCATCAACCCAGCAGACAGCCACCACGGAGACGCCGCGGCGCGCCCTGGCGCTGAGTGTGCTGCGCCGCGCCATTCCCGGCCTGGTGGTTGTCACCTTGTTGGCGGCTTTGTGGGCTGGCCTTTATCGCCTGGGCTGGGCCATCGCGCCGCTTGCGCCCACGCTGCCCTCGGCGCATGGCTCGCTGATGGTGGGCGGCTTCCTGGGCGCGCTGATCAGCCTAGAGCGCGCGGCCGCCGTGCCCTACCGCTGGGCCTATCTCGCGCCGCTGACAAGCGTGGCCGGTGCGCTCTTGGGCAGCCTAGGGCTGGCCGCGC
>CAZZNG010000055.1:0-24733 GCA_964655505.1 uncultured Litorilinea sp.
AACCTTAACCCCAACAAGACCGTTTGGGAAGAGATCTCCTAGGGCAACGAGCAGCTCAAGCTGTGCGAGCGGCTGGTCAATTCGCGCGCGTATGTGGCCCGCTTCAACTTTGGCGGCTCTGACCAGCAGAAGAAGGTCGGTTCCCTTTCCGGCGGCGAGCGCAACCGCGTCAACCTGGCGAAGATGCTCAAGTCAGGCGGCAACGTCCTTCTCTTGGACGAGCCGAGCAACGACCTGGATGTCAATACGCTGCGCGCGCTGGAAGACGCACTGGAAAGCTACGCCGGGACCGCGCTGATCATCTCCCATGATCGCTGGTTCCTGGACCGCATCGCCACCCACATCCTTGCCTTCGAGGGTGACAGCCAGGTGGTCTGGTATCCGGGCAACTACAGCGAATATGAAGAGGACCGGCGCAAGCGGCTCGGCCCCACAGCCGACCGGCCCCACCGCATCACCTACCGCAAGCTGCGCCGCGCGTAGGGGTCTCGCACATGAAAATAGTAGAGCAGCCTGAACGTTTCAAGCTGATCATGGAGGTGTACTTGGTCTTGCTGCGGCAAGGCCAAGTGCTGCTCCTGCTCCGGGCCAATACCGGCTATGAGGATGGCAACTATTCGCTGATAGCGGGCCATGTGGATGGCGACGAGACCGCACGCCAAGCCATGGTGCGCGAGGCGCAAGAGGAAGCGGGCATTACCATTGAGCCGGACGACCTGCGCTTGGTGCATGTGGCCCACCGCCGCGCCGAGGATGAACGGCTGGCGATCTTCTTCACCACCGACCGCTGGCAGGGCGAGCCGAGCAACTGCGAGCCGCACAAATGCGATGACATGGGCTGGTTTAAGCTGGATGCCATGCCCGCCAACATGGTTGGCTATGTGCGCGACATCATCGGCAAGGTCCAGCGCGGGGAGAACTATTCGGAGCCGGGCTGGTAGGAGTGGATCGACCGGCGCAGGACGCGCGGGCGATCAGAGAAAAATACAATGGCTTGGTTTGTAAAACCTGACTCAATTGTGCGCCGCATCTGGGGCGATAGCGACGTGGTGCTGCTGATCTTTGTCGGCGCTGCGGCTGAGTTTGCGCTCAACCGCGCCGTGGATTGGCTTTTCTTCACGGGCAAACTGCCTGCCGACCCCATCGGCCGTTTCTTCTCCACGGTCGCCTACGCGCAAGAGATTGTCTTTGCTGAGGAGGAACAGGCAGCCAAGGCACTGGCGCGCATCAACGCGGCCCACGGCTCCGTCGAGCGCCGCCGCCATGCCCAGATCCCCGATTGGGCCTACCGCGATGTGCTCTACCTGCTGATCGACTACTCAGAACGCGCCTTCCGCTTGGCGCAGCGCCCCCTCACGCGGGCAGAGCAGGAAGAACTCTTCGATGTGTTCTACCGCGTGGGCGTGGCGCTCCACATTCCCGACCTGCCCACCGACTACGCGGCTTGGCAGATCGACCGACAGCGCCACCTGGAGCAAGACTTGGCCTTTAGTGAATACACCGCGGCGTTATACCGGTCGTACCGCCGCGATCTCAACTGGTGGCGCTACCGGCTGCTGCTGCAAATCCAGGCCATCCTTGTGCCGGAGACGGTGCGCGAGTTACTGGGTTTGCCCAAGATCGCCTGGATGCGCCCGTTTGTGGCCCTCTATCCCTGGTTCGAGCGGATGCGGCTGCACGCCTTCTATCAGCGCGTGCTTGTCCCGTCGCAACATTTCGAAGCGACGCGCAAGCTTCACGCGCTGTAGTAGCGCACGTCCGGTGCGTCCTGCCGGGCTACTTGCCCCAGGCGCGGCGCACCTCAGCCGCGATGCGCTCAATGCCTGCCTGCACAATCGCCGGGTCGCCTGCGTAGTTGATGCGGATGCACTCATGCCGGTGCGCCCATGTGCCCGTCAAGCCGGGGAAGAAGTGGTGGCCCGACAGCACGATTACCCCTTGCGCCTTGAGCCGTTCATACAGTTCTTGGCTCGATATCGGCAGCCCCTTGAACCACAGCCACAGGAAAAATGCGCCCTCGGGCCGGTGGATGTAGAACTCAACATCGTCGAGCGCATCCGACAGCCACTGCACCGCTTGGTCAGCCTTGGCCTGATAGTGGGGCTGGATCACCTCCTGGGCCAAGCGCAGGATCTCGCCGCTGCGGATCGCGTCCAGCGTCAACGCCGCGCCCAGGCTGTTGGGCGCGAGGCTGATCAGCGCGTTCATGCCCTTGGCCCCGCGGATGATCGCGGGGTCGGCCACGATGATGCCGGTGCGCGCGCCGGGCAGCCCCAGTTTGGACAGGCTCAGACACATGATGACATGCGGCTCCCACGGCATCACATCGTCCACATACAAAATGTTGGGAAAGGGCCAGCCATAGGCGTTGTCGATGATCAACGGCAGTTCATGGGAGCGCGCCAGCGCGCTCAAGCGCGTTAGCTCCTCCCCGGTCAACACATTGCCCGTGGGGTTGGTCGGCCGCGACACGCAGATGGCGCTGACGCCGTCGTCAATCGCCAGCGCGTCGAAGTCGAGCCGATATTTGAAGAAAGGGCGCTCCTGGATCTCGATCTGCGGGCGGCGCGCCACAAAGAGATCCGGCTCAATGCCCACGTCGGCATAGCCAATATATTCAGGCGTCACCGGCAGCAGGATGCGCCCGCGCCGCCCATCGGTCAGGTTGCCCCCTAGCAAGTTAAAGAGGTAGAAGAACCCGGTCTGGCTGCCGTTGGTGAGCGCGATGTGTTCGGGCGTCACGGGCCAGCCACATTCACGCTGGAGCAGCCCGGCCAACGCTTCGCGCAGCGCGTAGTTGCCTTCAGGCGCATCATAGACGCTGATCAGGTCGGCAAATTCGCCCGTCTCCAACATCTGCGCCATACGCGCGCTGAAGTAGCTTTCCATCTGAGGGATGCGCGCCGGGTTGCCCCCGCCCAGCATGATCATGCCAGGCTGGCGCAGTGCATCCCCCAGATCGTCCATCAGCTGGATCACGCCCGAATCCTGCATGAACCGGCTGCCGAAGTGGGAAAAACGCATAGCTCTGCCTTGAAAATGGTTGTCTTGTGAAAGTTTATCCTGGGAAGCGCGCGGGATTATCCTGCTCTACCGGGCGTATACCTTGCCGGAAGCTGTGAGCTTCCGGCAAGATCCACCTGGGCTGCGGTTGGGTCGAGTCACCGCACCTGGAAGCCGCGGAATTCGCCGCTGCCGTCATCCCAGTAGGTTTCAACACGTTCGACGCGGGCCGAGGGCGGGCCTTGTTGCAGCCACCGCTCCAGCCGGTGCAGGGCATTGTCAGGCCCTTCCGCCACCACTTCCACCGTGCCGTCGTAACGGTTGGCAACCCAGCCGCTCACACCCAAGCGGTTGGCCTCCGCCTGCGCGGCGGCGCGGAAGCCCACCCCATGCACTTGTCCATACACCGTCGCCTGTAGTCGTTGCATTGGATTCCTCTCGCCTTGGGCCTATCGCCTTGCCTATGCCAAACCCCACGCAAGCGCTAGGCCGCGGCCGTCGCGGCCAGGTCCGTCCATGCCTCCATGGCCTTGTCCAGCTTGGTCTGGGTCTGGCTGTACGCTTCGCTCAACTCCTGGATGCGGTCCAGCGCCTGGGCATGGCTTGCCTCGGCCAGATCATGCTCCAGCTTGGCAAGCTGCTGCTCCAGCCGATGGATCTCATCCTCCATCTCCGCCAGCGCGCGTTCGCGCCTGCGCGCTTCGTTGCGGCTCTGACGGTCGGCTGATTGGGCGCGCTGGGCTGTGCGCGCCTCCGCGGCCGCTTGCTTTTCCGCCTCCACCGCGGCCGCGCGCGCCTCAACATAGGCGCTATAAGTGCCTTCGAAGACGTGCATATGCCCATCGCGCAGTTCCCAAATCTGCGTCGCCAGCCGGTTGATCAGGTAGCGATCATGGGACACCAGCAAGATCGTGCCGTCGAAGTTCTCCAAGACCTCTTGCAGCACTTCCTGCGCGTGGATGTCCAGGTGATTGGTCGGCTCGTCCAAGAGCAGGAAGTTGGCCCCTTCCAGCGCCAGGATCGCCAGCGCCAGCCGCCCGCGTTCGCCGCCGCTGAGCAGGCTGACCGGCTTGTAGACATCCTCGCCGCGAAAAAGATATTGGGCCAAGTAGCTGCGCGCCGGGCCAAGCAGCATGTGCTTGTGGCTCAAAAGCTCGTCCAACACCGTATTTTCCGGGTTGAGCCGGTCGTGCGCCTGGGCAAAGTAGCCCACTTTGAGGCTCGCGCCAAAGCGCAGTTCCCCGGAAAGCGGTTCGATGTCGCCCATGAGCGTGCGCAGAAAGGTCGTCTTGCCCGTGCCGTTGGGGCCGATCAAGGCCGCGCACTCCTGCCGCTCCAGTTGGATCGGGTCCGCGCTGAAAAGCGGCGTGCCGGGATAGCCGATCTCCAAGCGTGTCGAGCGCAGCACCAGATTGCCGCTGCGCTGGGTGGTCTTGAGCCGCATCTTTAATTGGGGCGGACGCTGGATCGGGCTTTGCAGGCTCTTGATCGCCTGCTCCACATCCATGACGCTCCACTTGGCTTCGGAGATTTCGATCTCATCCATGACCTTGCCCCACTGCTTTTCGAGCATGGTCTGGAGGCCGCCCGCCTGCACCACGCGCACCTCACGGATCAAGCGGCGCAGACGCCCCTTTGCCATGTTGGTGGTGCTGTCGCGTGCGATGTTGCGCTTGATATAGTCCAACTCCTTGAGAAATTTCTCTTTGATGGCGTTGAACTCGGTTTCGCGACGCTCCCATCGCTCTTGGCGTTGCAGCACATAGGCGCTGTAGTTGCCCCGATATTGTTCAATCCCGCCGCGGCTCATCTCCCAGATGCGGTCAACCACTTTATCCAAGAAGTAGCGGTCATGGCTGACCAGGAGCAGCGCGCCCGGCCAGGTCTTGAGCGTGCCTTCGAGCCATTCGATGGCCTGCACGTCCAAATGGTTGGTCGGCTCGTCAAGGATGAGCAGGTCGGGCTGCTCCAGCAGCAGGCGCGCCAGCAGGACGCGTGTCTTTTGGCCGCCGCTCAACTGCGACAGCGGCATCTCATATTCGTCTTTGCCAAAGCCCAAACCTTGCAGCACTTGGCTGATGCGCGTTTCATATTCATAGCCGCCCGCCAGTTCGAACGCCTGCTGTGCCTCGCTGTACTCATGCAGCAGTTCGTCCGATGCATTGCCCGCGGCCATACGCAGTTCCAGTTCGTGCAGCGCGGCTTCCTGGGCCTTGATATCGCCAAAGACTGTCAGCATTTCGGCATAGACTGTGTTGTCGCGCCCGGCAAAAGCCTGCATCGCCTCTTGGGTCAGATAGCCGATGCGCGTGCCCTGGGCCACGGTCACACTGCCGCTGTGGGGCACATCCAACCCGGCCAGGAGACGCAGCAGGGTGGTCTTGCCGATGCCGTTAGGGCCGACCAGACCGATCTTGGCGTCGTTGGGAATGCTGGCGTTGATGCCGACGAACACATCAAAATCGCCATAAGATTGCCCAAGATTGGACAACGTCAACATAGACATCCGTCACCACTCCATCTGTGGCTACCAGGACACGCGGCGGAAGCCCATGCAGCGGCCTCCGCGCGTGTCGCATTACAAAGCATCCGGCGCGTCAAACCGAACATAAACCAAACCTTCTCGCGCCGGTGCATACGCGCCCATTGTACCGCGAAGCAGAGGCCGAACCAAACTAGAGCCGATTTTCTCTGTGATGCAAGGTTGTCCCCTCGCCAATCTTCTATCCCCTCGGCAAATGGCCCGCAAACGCAGGATAGTCTAGAATGGGCGCATGATCTACCGTCATTGCACCCGCCGGTTTAACTCTGTGCAGTGCCTCGCTGTTGGGTTGCTCATCCTGCTGCTCTGCAGCGGCCATGCGCCCGCGCTCTACGCCCAATCGCCCGCCTCGCCCACCCACACCATCGAGCCGGGCGAAACCTTGAGCGAGATCGCCCAGCAGCATGGCGTGCCGCTGGACGAACTGATGGCGCTCAACAGCATCGACGATCCGGATGCGATCTTCTGGGGCCAAATTCTCGTCTTGCCCCTGCCCGCGGACAGCAGCCCCCAGCCGCCGCCGCAGGTGAGCATTGATCCCGCTGCGGCCGCGGAAGTAGAAGATGACGCCCCTGTCACCCACACGGTGCAGCCAGGCGAAACGCTGACAGCCATTGCGCGGCGTTATGGGGTGGGGCTGGGCGAGTTGATGGCGATCAATGGCCTTGACAACGCCGACGCCATTGTCGTGGGCCAGACGCTGCGCTTGACGCCCGTCACCACAACCGAAGCGGCCCAAGTCCTGCCGACGCCCGCGCCGCATGACAGCGGCAACCCGATCGCCTCGCGCAACCAGACCTACACTGTGGGGCCGGGCGACAGCCTGGCGGGCATCGCGCTCGATTTTGGCGTAGACGAAACATCGCTGCGCCGGATCAACGGCCTGGGGACATCAACGCTGCTGGAATTAGGCCAAGTGTTGATCATCCCGGCCACACGCAGCGACCTAGCGCCGCCGCCCACGCAGGTGGAGGCATCCACCGCGCCGAGCGATGTTGATCGCGACACTCTCAGTGCCGACTATGTGGTCAAGCCGGGCGACAGCCTGAGCATGATCGCACAGGAGAACGGCTTTTCGCTGGCCGCGGTGATGGAAGCCAACCAGATCGCCAATGCCGATGCCATCTATGTGGGCCAGGCGCTGCGCTTCCCGACCCAAGACACGGCGGCAGAGGATGACGGCGCGCAAGAGGCAACAGCGGGCGGCACTGCGGATGACGATCAAGCGGACAGCCGCGCGCCGCGCTTTCCGCTCGGCCCGCCGCGCCGGGGCTTTTTCTACTACACGGTCAAGCCGGGGGACACGCTCTCCGCGCTGGCGCGCGACTTCGACACGACCCAACTGGCGCTGCTCGAATACAACGACCTGCCCAATGCCGAGACGGTCTACAGCGGGCTTGAACTGCGTATTCCCTATGGGCCGCCACGGCTGCCGCTGACCAACCCGCCCACGCCCCAATCGGGCACATCGTTCATCGTCAGCCTCAGCCGCCAGCAATGTTGGGTGCTGCAGGGGGGTCAGGTGCGCCATTCGTGGACATGCAGCACCGGCTATGGCGAATGGATCACGCGCACCGGCAGCTTTGCCGTGCAGACCAAGCTCGAACTGGCGAAAAGCACAGCCTACGAGTTGGACATGCCCTATTGGTTAGGCATCTACGATGTGGGCGCGTATGAAAACGGCATCCACGGGCTGCCCGTGCGCTGGGACACCAACGAGAAGATTTGGGAAGGGTTGGTCGGTCAACCGGCAACCTTTGGCTGCGCTATGTTGGCCGATGACGACGCGGCGACCCTTTTTGAACTGGCCTATATCGGCATGCCTGTTCACATTGTACAGTAGATGTTTATCAGTAGATGTTTGTGCAGTAAGACGCATGGGCGAGGATCGACAGCGGGGCCGCGTCTTTGGTCTGCATCCTCCCGCCACGTACAATAAGCACGGCTGGCAATCAGCGCGGCTGGATGCCCCTGCGCCCATCTGACGTTGTGACCATTTGAGAACGTATCCACGGATTGACCCGTAATTGACCCACACATAATTGACATGGCTGAACCATCGAACACCGGACCTGCGGGGGCCAATCCCCTGGCTCCCGGCAAATTACCCATGAACTTGTTAGGCGACCTGTTGGCCGCGCTGCCCACCGATGACCCGGCTGTGCTGCTCGGCCCGGCAGTGGGCGAAGACGCCGCGGTCATCGACTTTACCCAGGCCGCGGGCGATCACCTGCTGGTCGCCAAGAGCGACCCCATCACCTTTGCCACAGACGCCATTGGCTACTACGCGGTCAACGTC
The DNA here is from genome assembly GCA_964655505.1 of uncultured Litorilinea sp. GTDB lineage: Bacteria > Chloroflexota > Anaerolineae > Caldilineales > Caldilineaceae > QEUY01. The sequence continues at coordinate 7,845 of CAZZNG010000055.1, forward strand.
TGTGCCAATGACCTGGCTGTGACCGGGGCCACGCCGCGCTTTTACCTGCCCACGCTGCTCTTGCCTGTGGGCGTCGACACGTCGGTCGCCCGCACCATCTTCGCCCAGATTGGCGATGCCTGCGCCCGGCTCAACATCGTGGTGGTGGGCGGCCACAGCGAAGTCACCCACACCGTGAACCAGCCCGTCGTCGCGGGGACGCTGTTGGGCACAGTCCCGCGCAGCAGCTTCGTCGCCAGCAGCGGCTGCCAGCCGGGCGATGCAGTGTTGATGGCGGGCAGCGCGCCGGTCGAGGGCGTGAGCATCATCGCGCGCGAGAAGCGCACTGATCTCCTAGCTGCCGGATGGGAAGCGACGCGGATCGACCAAGCCGCCGATTATTTATACAAGCCTGGCATCAGCGTGCTCGCCCCGGCCCATGCTGCCGCGGCCACGGGCCGCGTCCATGCCATGCACGACCCAACCGAAGGCGGCATCGCCACCGGCCTTGCCGAACTGGCCCTTGCCGCGGATGTGGGCATGGAAATCGATCTCGACGCCATCCCCATCCTCCCGTTGGCCCGCGATCTCTGTGCCGCGTTTGGGTTGGACCCGCTGGGCACGATTGCATCGGGCGCGCTCTTGGCGACCTGCGCCCAGGCCGACGTGCCTACGATGCTGGCGGCTTGGCGCGACCAGGGCTGGGATGGCTGCGTGATTGGCCGCGTCACCCAGCGCGGCGGTTCGTTGGTGGCCCACCGCGGCGGCGTGGAGACACCTTTTCCCACATTCACCGCCGACGAGATTACCAAACTATGGACGTGATCACCATTCGCCCGATTGCGGACATTACCGACGCAGACCACCTGATCGAACTGGTGCGTCTAGTTTGGGGATCGGCCCCAGAGGACCTGATCCCCAACCACATCACGATCACGCTTGCCAAGAATGGGGGGCTGGTCTTGGGCGCGTATGCACCCGATGGACCGGCCAGCACCGGCGGCATGGTGGGGCTGGCGCTTGGCTGGCTGGGCGTCGGCATCGACCCGGCTGACCCGACCCAGACGCCCAAGCTCAAATATTGCAGCCACATGGTCGGCGTGCATCCCGACTGGCAGGGCAAGCATGTGGGCCTGCGCCTCAAGCTCGCCCAGCGTGAGCACCTTCTGCGCCAGGGCTTGACCGACTGGATGACCTGGACCTACGATCCGCTCCTGCGCGTCAACGGCAGTCTCAATATTCACAGGCTAGGCGCAACCTGCAGCACGTACCTGCGCAACGCCTACGGTGAACTCGACGACGACCTCAACCGCAGCATGCCCAGCGACCGCTGCCAAGTCGATTGGCGGCTCAACAGCCCCCATGTGCTGCACGACATCGAACCCCAGCGACCCGTGCAGCCGTGGGACGCGCACGCGCTGCACATTGTCCCGACCACCACCAGTGGCCGCGGGCTACCTGCGCCGGTCGATACGCCCCTTGTATTGGATGGGCGACCGCTGGCGATCCCCTTGCCCGACGATATTGCCGCGCTGCGCGGCCAAGATTACGAACTGGCTTTGGCTTGGCGCTTTGCCCTGCGCGAGATGCTAGAGGTCGCTTTCGGCGCAGGGTACACAATGGTAGACTGCGTTAACTTGCGCCCGAATCATTCCCATCCCGATTGGCGCTACATCTTGGTGCGCGAATACCAGTAAATCGACCCGCTACCCACACTCAGCACAAAGGAGCCATCCCATGCGTATCGAACGCATCGAACTGCGTAAAATCAGGTTGCCCTACGTCTCGCCCTTTGAGACAAGCGGCTGGAGCGAAGACGGCAGCTATGCGGTCGTCATCCGGCTCGATGCAGAAGGCATCACCGCGTGGGGTGAATCGCCCGTTGGGGGCGCGCCCTTCTACAACGAGGAGAACACCAACACTGTTTGGACCATTCAGCAAGATTTCCTCGCGCCCATGCTGCTGCAAGCCGACCTGAACAGCCCCGACGACGTGACCCAGGTCTTTGCCAAAGTGCGCGGCAACCGCATGGCAAAGGCCGGGCTGGAGTTCGCCGTGTGGGATCTCTTCGGCAAGCGCGACGGCGTGAGCCTGGCGAAGATGCTCGGCGGCACGCGTGACCGCGTCGCCGTGGGCGTGAGCGTGGGCATCCAAAAGGACATCGACACGCTGCTCAAGGTCGTCAACGCCTACTTGGAGGATGGCTACTCGCGCATCAAGCTCAAGATCAAGCCGGGTTGGGACATTGAACCGACGCGCGCGGTGCGCGAGACATGGCCCGACCTCAAGCTGCAAGTCGACGCCAACTCGATCTATCACCTCTCCGACGCCGAACACCTGGCCCAACTGGACCAGTTCGACCTCTTGTTGATCGAGCAGCCGCTAGAGCATGACGACATTCTCGACCATTCTAAGCTCAAGCCACACCTGCGCACCCCCCTTTGCCTGGACGAGAGCATCGTATCGCCCGCGCACGCACGCTGGGCCATCGAACTGAACGCCTGCGACATCATCAACATCAAGCCGAGTCGCATCGGCGGCTACGGCGACGCCAAGCGCATCCACGACATGGCCCAGGCCGCGGGCATCCCGGTCTGGCATGGCGGCATGTTGGAGACAGGCATTGGCCGCGCGGGCAATGTGGCGCTGGCAAGCCTGCCCAACTTTAGCCTGCCGGGGGACATCAGCGCCAACGACCGCTACTTCAAGCGCGACATCGTGACCAACCCCTTCACGCTCAACGACGACAGCACGCTTTCTGTACCCACCGAGCCAGGCTGTGGCGCGGATGTGGACGAAGCCTATTTGGACGAGGTAACGGTGGAAAAATGGGAACTACGCGCCACATGAACGCGGATGAACAGGGGGTGCGCTCGGCCCGCAAGCACCAGGTCATCCCGCGCACCCTTGTCTTGCTCACCAGCCACAACCCAGCCAACGGCCAACGCGAGATCCTCTTGATCAAGGGCGCGCCGACCAAACGACTCTGGCCCAACCGCTACAACGGGCTGGGCGGCCACGTCGAGGCGCATGAGGACATCCTACAAGCCGCGCAGCGCGAGGTGCAGGAGGAAGCCGGGCTTTTCGTGCCCACGCTCACGCTGCGCGGGGTGATCCACATCAACACCGGCCGCGACGCGACGGGCGAACGGCCAGGCGTGATCGTCTTTGTCTTTGTGGGCCATGTCGACGAGCGTACTGTGCGGGCGGGGATGGAAGGCGAACCGGCCTGGCTGCGGCTGGATCACCTGGACGACTACCCGTTGGTCGATGACCTCTACGCCATCATCCCCCTGGCGCTGGCCGATGGCCCGCCCTTCTACGGCCACTATTACCCGCGCAGCGACGGCAGCATGGCGTATAGTTTTAGGTAAGGCGCATGAGCCGCAATCTTATCGACGAATACGTGCGTCAGATGCAGCGCCGGAATTAGCCATTGGCGGCCTGTTGTGCAGCCGCTTCTGGGGTCAATCGCCGGATAAATTGCAGGCTCTCCTGTGCCACCCGCTCGCGTTCACAGTCCAGCGTGATCACATGGCCCGACGCTTGCAGCGTGACGATCTCCTTGTCCGTCGCGCCCAGGCCCTCATAAATGATCTGCGCGGAACGGGGGTGAATGGTCTCGTCGGCCAGGCTGTGAACGATCAGTGTAGGGCAATGCACCCGCGGCAGCGCCTGCCTCGCTTCCGGCATCAGCCGCAGCACCTCATGGCTGGCTGCTGTGGGATAGACGGGGTAGGCCCACAACTGCGCGCGGGCGGACGGATCGGCGAAGTGGGCGCGCGGTTTGGACGCGGTGCGGCTCAAAAACTTGAACAGCGGGGCAAAGTAGCTGCGCCAGTCTACGACCCGAATGGCCGGTGCATAGAGCATGATGCCGGCCAAGGAAGGCTGGCGCGCGGCGAGCATGATGGTCAACAGCGCGCCCAGCGAAAGCCCCGCGACAAAGACGGTCGTGCAGCGGCCCGTCAAGTCGCGCCACGCATCTTCCACACAATCGATCCAATCTTGGCGGCGCTTGCGGTTTAGATCGTCTGGGGTCGTGCCATGCCCGGGCAGCAGCGGCGCGCAAACCGTTAGCCCGTGCGCATGAAAATAGTGGCCGAGCGGCCGCATCTCCGCGGGCGAGCCAGTAAAGCCGTGGATGAGGAGCAAGCCCACATCGCCGCCTGGCAGGAAAAAGGGCGTCGGGTCGGCGCGCAGCGGTTCAGACATAGCCCTCTCCTAGCGCACCAGTTCCCAGGCGAGGTGCTGGATCTCCGGCAGGATGAGCTTTTCCATAGCCAGGCGCACGGCATTGGGCGAGCCAGGCGTGCTGAAGATCACGGTATCGCGGTAGACGCCCGCGGTGGCGCGGCTCAACATGGCCGCGGCCCCCACCTGCTCATAGCTCAACATGCGAAATAGCTCGCCAAAGCCCGGCAGCGTCTTTTCCAGCGCCTTGCTGATCACATCATAGGTGCGGTCGCGGCGGCTGATGCCCGTGCCGCCGTTGAAGATGACCAGCCGCGCCGCGCTCCCTGCAAACGCATCCAGCGCGCCCTGCACCTCTTCCGGCTCGTCGCGCACGATGCGATAGCCGCTGATGGTATGCCCGGCGGCTTCGGCCAATTCACGAATGATCTGGCCGCTGGTGTCGGTTTCCGGCGTGCGCGTGTCGCTGACAGTGACGATGGCAATCGCGACCGCTTCATGGCCTGCGGCCGCGCGGTGCTGCTCCGGCACACTCATTAGAATAGCTCCTCTGGGTGGATGACAAGCGATTGGTAGCTCTCCGGCAGTGTACCGAGTTTGCTGCGGCCTGTCCAACAGGCCACTTGGTTATAGAAGCGCCCATCTTGCGTGCTGACGCCGACTACGACCGGCGCGTCCAGGCTGTGCGCGGGCATCTCACCATAGTTCAACTGGATCTGCCCGTCTACATGCAGAACGATCTGGAAGCTCACCCGTTCGCTGCTGCCCACGATGCTCGCCTGGTTGTACTCGATCACAAAGCGATCCGCGTCGGGTTGGAAGGTCGAAATACGCGCGCCCGGCGCGGTGAGGTTCAGATCGGTCCACCAGCCATAGATAATCGTCCCCAACGCAATGTTATTGGCTAGACACCTGGCGGGCAACTGCGGAAGGAAGGACGTAGCGGGCAGCGCCACCACCCCATCCGCGCCGATGCTCAGGTCGGTGTAGTTGCGCGCGCCGATGGTGAAGGTAAAAGGCAGCGTCACAGCCAAGCTGCCGTTGCTGCCGAGGCTGTAGGCTGTGCGCGCCGTAAAGCCGGGCTGTTCCCATGCCCCGGCCTGGTACGCCTGTGCCATCAGCGGCGTAAAAAGCTGTGGCCGGATCGTTTGGCCGTAGACGGTCAAGTCCACATAGATGGGCTGGTTAAAGGTTGCGCCGCTCCTTGTCCTGGTAGTCACCCAATATTGGCCCAGATGGTTGCCCACGCCCAGGTTGGCCGGTGTGAGAACCAGCGATGTCTCCACTGGCTCATCATAGCGCACACTGCCCGTCGCATCGCCCGCAACGCCAAACCAATTGTTGGTCACCGTGGGCGTGATCAGCCAAGTGACCGGCTCCAGGCTCGGATTTTCCAGCCGCAGCGGAATCTCAATCGGGGCATCCCCCTGGCGCGCTGCAGCGTCCACGCGCGTCAATGAGAGCAGCACCGTTGGCTCGGCCGCGTAGTGCGCCGCGCGTGCCACATCCAGCCGCCCTTCCCCGATTTCTGATCGATTGCCGGAGAGCGGCGCGGCGCTGTCGAGCAAGATATCGCGTACCTCCTCGGCAGAGAGGCTGGGCTGCATACTCCACACCAGCGCGGCCGCGCCCGTGGCAACCGCCGCGGCCATGCTGGTGCCATCCACATAGCAATAAAGCCCGCCATCGACGCTGCGCGGCTGCCCAGAGGGGCAACTTGTCGCCGAAGCCTGGACAGACCAAGTGCTCAGCATGGAAAACCCCGACCCGCCGCCCGGCGCGGCCAGGTCAATGCCGTCGCCGGTGGCGCTGTACCAAGCGCGCGTGTCGTAATAGGTCGTGGCGGCGATGCCTAGCACGTTGTCATAGGCTGCGGGATAGCGCACCGGCACGGGACACTCAACAACGCTGCAATTGCCGACCGAGGCGATCAAGAGCGCGCCCTCGCCCGCCGCGTAGTTGACCGCAGAGCGCATCACAAAGCTATCATCAGGAATCTGCAAGCTCAAGTTGATGATGTCCGCGCCCCCATCGGTCGCGTCACGAATGGCCTGGGCAATGTAGGAGACCGGGCCAAACCCTCTTGCGTCCAACACCTTGAGCGGGAGAATCGTCACACGCCAGCCCGCGCCGACCATGCCGCGGCCGTCCGCAGTGGCCGCGATTAAGCCGGTGATGTGCGTGCCGTGGCCGTTGTCGTCCGCGGGCGCAGTGCCAGGCACAAGATAGTTGCGCCCCGGCAGCAGGCGATCAGCCAAATCGGGATGGGCAAAGTCAACGCCGGTATCGAGCACCGCCACCTCAATATTCGCCAGGCTGCCGCGGCTAAAGGCCGCCTGCCACCCGCGCGCCAACCCCACACGCTGCAGATACCACTGTTCGGGATAGAGCCTATCCGCGATCTGCAGCGACGCTTCGACAGCGCTATCTACATCGCCCAGGACAATGGCATCAGTAGGCGCTTGCGCGATACGCGCCAGCCAGTTCAGTTCGGCAAAGACAACCTCCGGCATCTGGCGCAGCTGCTCGACCACAGCCCACTCTGTGCCCGGCTCGACTTGCAGCCGGTAGCCGGTGACGCCCTCTGTCCCGCGCAGGTCCAGCGTGTCGACCTGGGTCGCGTTGACCGCATCCCAGACCGCCGCGCCGCCCACCTCCCCCTTCAGCCCGACCAACACATCGCCGGGCGCAAAGGGCGGCACAGGCGCTTCGGTCGCTTGGCTCATCAACAGCGCAGTGCCGGTATACGCCGGTTCTGCTTGCAGCGTGCCAAGCTGGGCCGGATCGAGTTGCGTGGGGTCCGCGGCCTGCGCCTGCACCGGCTGCGCGCGCCAGAGCGCACCCAGCATCAAAACAGTGAGCAGGAAGATGCTGAACGCCAAGAAAGGAACAAGCCCGCGCCCATCCTGCACATCCTGACCGGTGGCCCGCACTGTGCCATTGGACACTGTGCGCGCTGCAGCATTGAACACTGCGCCGCTGGGCCTCATGCCGTGATTGCCATGTGAGGGGTTGATCATCTTTTCATTGTTCCTGTGGCGGATGCTCGACGGTCAGCGTTCACTGGTCAACGTTCGCTGGTCTGCGTTCACCAATCAGCGTGCGCCTGTCATCTCTGCATCCAATTGTTCGAAAAATTCAACCATGTAAGCGTGACGTGCTTGGCCGATGGCCCGCGCGGTGGCCGTGTGCAGTGTGTCCACGATGCGCTGAAGTTTGTAGACATACTCATGCACAGGCGTGTAATTGGAGCCGCTCGGCTTGGCATCGCTGGGTGGAACGGCGCGCCACGGCTCCGTCCAAAGACGGCTGCCATGCGCGCCGGCATAGGCAAAGGCGCGGCCGATGCCGATCGCGCCGATGCTGTCTAATTTATCCGCATCATATAGGCATTGCGCTTCCAGCGTCTGTGGTTGAATGGACTGATCACGAAAACGGTGCGCTTCGATACAGTGAACGACCTGATCGGCTTGTCTGGTTCCCAGCCCGCGGGCAATCAACAGATCACGCGCATAGGCAGCAGCGCTCAGGTGGTGGCGCTGTCGCAGCGCGTGAGCATCGGCATGGCGGGCCGCTTCGCTTGTGGCTGGAACAGGGACATCGTGCAGCAGCGCGGCCAGGCGCACGACGGTTAAGTCGGCCCCTTCCACCTGCGCGATGTGCAGCGCCAGATCGGTCACGCGGCGCACATGGTCAAAGTCGTGGGCCGCGTCGCCGCGGCCATAGAGGCTGCGCGCTTCGTCGTCGGACAAGATCCGCCCGCCCGCTGCCTGTTGGATCAGATGCGGTTGGATCACCACACGCTGTTGGGTCATACGCTGTTGCGTCTCCTCCTGTTCCCTCTATTTACCTGTTGAACCCTCCCGGAAGCTGCGAGCTTCCGGGAGGATCATACCAGCTAAACTTCCCGGAAAGATCAGAGTGGCAACGGCCTACGTGTCCGAGGGGTACGGCTGCGTCTGGGGGATGGATGGGTGATGTTTGCTGCCGCGCATCCAGAGGTAAGCGCCAGGGAGGCTGACCAGGTAGGCGATAAGCTGCTGGAGCAAGCCAACCGCAAACCCTAACTCGCCCCCCGCGCCCATCAGGGCAAAGGTGGCGGCAAATGCACCCTGGCGCACGCCCAAGCCTCCCGGCGAGAGCGGAATGATGAGCGCTACGAAGACGATGATGGGATTAATGGTCAGCACTTCGACCAGGGAGATGCTGCCCGGCAAGATTGCACGCGCGATCAGCCAGATGTTGACGCTGGTCAAGAGCACAATGCCTGTGCTGCCCAGCGCACACAGCGCCAAGGCGCGATATTGATCGCGGTAGACGTTGAACGCCTCGGCGAGCTTTTGCCAAATGGGTACAGTGATATGGGTGAAGGGCAGCCGGTTGAGGATGAACTCAGCCAGCCGCTTGAGCCGGCGGCTCAACAGCGCGGCCACCAGTCCGAGCAGCAGCAGCGACGCCGCGCCGCTGCCCAGGGCAATGAAGCGCACCGTGAACAGCTCTTGGGCGGTAAAGGGGATGCCGTCGGGCCGCCCCCAAAGCAACATACCGCCGGAGCCAAGCGCCGCGGCCACCATAAAGATCAGGAGGCCGATAAAGCGGTCGATCAACACGCTTGCCGCCGCGGTCGCCCGTCGATGGGTGTCGCTGGCAAGCGCATAGCCGCGCATGACGTCGCCGCCCACTTGCGCGGGGAGGAAATTGTTAAAAAATTCAGCCAGCCACTGATAGCTCATCAAGCGGCCCGTCTGCACACGGATGCCCGCCGCGGTCAGCAGCAGCCCCCATTTGACGCCGCTCAACGCCACAGCCGAGGCATAGCAACACGCGCCCAACAGCAGCAGCCACTTGTTGGCGGTGACAATCTGCTGCCACAGCGCGACCGGATCATCAAGCCGGGTAAAGAGAAAGTAGAGCAGCCCCAGGCCAATGGCAAACTTGGCTAGATTCCAGATTGTTTGTCGCATCAATCGCTCATTGGTCGCTCACCGGTCGCCGCGCTACGCTTGTGCGGCGGGACGGTGCTCGTCCATCACATCGCCGACCCGCGCCGCGCCCCCGGCAGACCCTGTGCCTGATCCGTTGGCTGGCCCTGCTGCCGAGTAGATTGCCGCAGTGCCCTGCGCAGTCTTATGCCGATTGCCGTCCCGCTCGGCCAAGCCGTTGCGCGCGGCATACACATCCTGCTTCTGGCTCCAGGCCATGCTCCATTCGACATGGCGATCTTTCTTCACCGCGAAATCATACCAGCCCAGCAGTCGGCTCCAGGCTTCGATCACCGCGAGCAAGAAAAGCACCCAGACCAACTGCAAAACGCCCCAGAACTCTTTGAGCGCCACACGCAGGACGCGGCCATTCTGGATGCTGCTGACCGCGTAGCCATACTTGTGGCGCAAGTAGAGATGCCCGGCGTGGTTGCGCCGACGCTGGCGCACAAAGTCGCTGATGGTCGTCGGCCCGGTGTTATAGACCACGGCGTCGGGCGCATAGCGCACGCTCAACCCGCGCTGGATCACCAGCGCCTCGACAAACGCCTCGTCCATTGCAACATCGGGCGGGATCTGGTCAAAGAACTTGCGGAAGGCGATCATCTCGCCCAGCCGCGGGATCTCCATGCACAGTTCGTGCTCCATACGCAGGCGCAGATGGCTCAAGAGGCCCACGATATGATCAGGCGTGTTGACCGGGATCTTCTGTGCGCCGACCATGCCCACCGTAGGGTCTTCGAACATTCGCACCAGATGCTCAACTGCATACTCGTCGGGCAGCGTATCGCCGCTCTCCAGCACACAGATGTCGGATTGGGCGGCCTTAAGAAAGAGATTGATCGCGCTGGTTTTGCCCTCGCGCCGCGCCTGCTCGATCAGCTTGATGCGCGGGTCGCGCGCCATATATTCGCGGATAATGGGGACAGTGCGGTCGGTGCAGGCGCTGGCGACGACAATGATCTCGGCAATCGTCACCCGATGCAGATGTTGTTCGAGCAACGCCTCGAGTAGATGGCCGATATTCTCTTCTTCGTTGTAAGCGGTGATCCCGACACTACAGACCAGTTTGGTCTGGGTTGCTCCCGACATATCTTCTTTCCTCATGCTCATTGCCCGGCGCGCAGCCGGGCTGCTTGGGCGTGCGCCGCTGTGCGCGGGGCTACTCATCGGACAACAACTTGGCAACCGTCACCCCGTCGCCCCCCTCACCCGCGTCGCCGCTGCGAAATTCTCCTACTACAGGATGCTCACGCAGCATGGCGCGCACGGCGTCGCGCAAGGCCCCTGTGCCCTTGCCGTGGATAATCCGCACCCACGGCAGGCGCGCGAGATAAGCATCATCCAAATAGCGTTCGAGGCGGGCCAACCCCTCCTCCACGCGCTCCCCGCGTATGTCAAACTCCATGCCAGGGCTGGCAACGGTCGCGCCAGCCTGCACATTGACACGCACCGGCGGCGCTTCATCGCGAATCGCCTTCTGGCGCAGTTCCAACCGCTTCAACGGCAGTTTGAGCCGGAAATTGCCAATCTGCACATCGGCTTCATCGCCGCGCGGGTTGAGCGCCAGCACCTCGCCGCTGGCCTGCAAATTGGGAACCCAAACCCGATCCCCAACCTCAATTGGCCCGGCCAACTGTTCACTGCTGCCGCCCGGCACAATGACGTTGCGGTCCACCTCTTCCACGCTGCGCTGGCGGCGCGCGATCTCCTTTTGCGCCTCGGCCAAGAACTGCTCATGGGTCGAGCCGCCAAAGGGCGCGCCTTGGCCCAGACGACGCCGCGTCTGCTCGATCTCCTGGCGCAAGCGCTCCAGTTCTTGCTGCATGAGCGCCCGCGTATCCGCGATCACGGTGCGACGCGCCTCCTCGATGCCAGCCAACTGGTAGCGCAGATCGGTCTCGATCAATTGCACACGTCGCTCGCGCTCTTTGGCGCGCGCATTGGCTTGCAGCGCCTCTTGCTTGGCGCGCTTGATGTCGTCGAGCAGCGCATCGGCCTGGAGCGCATCCGGGCGCACAATGCTCTCGGCTCGCTCCACGATCACCGGGTTCAGCCCCAGCCGCCGCGCAATGACCAGCGCGTTGGATCGACCGGGCAGCCCAATGCTCAACTCATAGGTGGGGCTGAGTGTCTCCAGGTCAAATTCCACCGATGCATTGCGCACACCCGGCGTATTGTGGGCATAGAGCTTCAAATCGCTGTAATGGGTTGTGGCAAAGGTGGTGATGCCGCGATCGCGCAGGTTGTCGAGCAGCGCCATCGCCAGGGCCGAGCCTTCATCCGGGTCGGTCCCCGCGCCCAACTCATCCAGCAGGACAAGGCTGGCCGGGTCCGCCTCCTCCAAGATCTCGATGATGTGGGTCATGTGGCTGCTGAAGGTGCTCAGGTTCTGCTCGATGCTCTGCTCATCGCCAATATCGGCATAGATGCCTTCAAAGACGCTGAGCTTTGAGCCTGGATCGACCGGCAGCAGGATGCCGCTCTGTGCCATGAGCGCGAGCAAGCCCACAGTCTTGAGCGTGACCGTCTTGCCGCCCGTGTTCGGCCCGGTGATGACAATGATGTATGTCTCGTCATCCAAATAGACATCGACGGGCACGACGATCTGCTGGTCGAGCAAGGGATGGCGCGCGCGGCGCAGATCGATGGCTGTACCGGGATGATAGACGGCGCGGCTGTCGTCGCCATCCACCACCGAAGCGGCTAGCGGCGTGCTGGTGGGCTGGATCGCCACCATCTCCGGCGCGGTCGCGTCCAGCGTGAAGGCATATTTGGCTTTGGCAAAAATAAAGTCCAGTTCGGCCAGGATGCCCACGTCGCGGCGGATGTAAAGCGCTTCATCGGCCACCAACTCGGTCAATTCGGTCAGGATGCGGCGAACCTCGCGCTCCTCTTGCAGTTCCAACTCGCGCAGCGCGTTGTTCTGCTGCACCACGCGCAACGGTTCGATGAACAAGGTCGCGCCGCTGGCCGATTGGTCATGCACAATGCCCGCGACGTTGCCTTTGTGCTCGGCGCGCACGGGGATCACATAGCGACCCTGGCGTTGGGTGATCAGCGCATCCTGCAAATAGGGGCGAATGTCCTCGCCGTGGACAATGCGGTCGAGCGTGCTCAACAGCCGCTCTTGGGCCACGCGCAGTTCACCGCGGATATGCGCCAGCGCGTCGCTGGCATTGTCGTTCACCTCGCCGCGGTCGTTGATGCAGCGCCCGATCTCCGCGATCACATGGCTGCACGGCTCGATATTGGCCGCGATCTCAGCCAGCCGTGGAAAGTTATGTTCTAGTTTGGTCAGGGTGTTTTGCAGCGTGCGCGCCCGCAGCAGCGTATTGCGGATTTCCAAGAGGTCGCTTGCCAACAGCGAGGCATGGCGCTCGGCGCGATCCAACAGCGGCCGCACATCGTGTACGCCGCCGAAGCTAATATCGGCCTTCTGGTCCAACAGCTTATAGGCTTCTTGGGTCTGCGCCAGCCACTCTTGGATGGTCTCCAAATCGTCGCTAGGCAGCAAGGACTCGGCCAATTCCGCGCCCGCGCTGAACGAACAATGTTCGGCGATGCGCACTAGAATTTTATCGTATTCCAGAACTTTCAGTGTTCGTGGATTCATCTACCGTATGGCCGGACTCCAGCCCCGGCCAGGGCTTACGCTATCGACTTTTGCGCCGATCATCATAACACACGCACAACCCACACGCACAACCCAATGACCGCTAACCCAGTGCATCTTAGGGGCATGATCTGGGTGGCATGATCTTCCTGCAACGGTCACGGCACGCGCATTAGGTCGCATAGCCCAAGCGGCGCAGCATCGGCTCGCGTCGCCGCCACTTCTCCCACACCTTGACCCACAACTCCAGATAGACGCGCGTGCCAAGCAACTCCTCGATCTCCGGGCGTGCCGCGCGGCCAATGCGCTTGATCATGCGCCCGCCCTCGCCCAAAACAATGCCCTTTTGGCTGCTGCGCTCGACATATATCACCGCGGCGATGTAGGTCAGGTTCTCGCTGCGCGGGGTAAACTCGTCGACGACCACCGCGATACTGTGGGGCACTTCCTGCTGCAAGAGGTTGAGCGCCTTCTCGCGGATCAATTCGGCCACAATAAAGCGCGTTTGCAGGTCGGTCACCTGGTCCGCTTCGTAATAGCGCGGCCCCACCGGCAGCAGATCGCGCAGCAGCGCGATGAGCGAATCGACGCCGGAGCCGGTTAGCCCACTCAGCACCACCGGATGAAAAGGGAGATCGCCCAACAGCGCGGCATATTCATCCACCAACTGCGGCGGCTCGCTTACCTGGGCCGCGTCGGCCTTGTTCAGCCCCAAGACCAACGGCCCAAAGTCGCCCCTGGCCTTCTTGGCAAGCGAAGTCAACATGGCGGCAATCGCGATATCTTCCTCAGTCGGCGGCGTGTCGATTTCCACCAACCAGAGGATCACGTCCGCGTCTTCGATGGTCTCTTGCGCCACGGTGTTCATGTATGCGCCCAGCTTGTGCTGGGCGCGGTGAATGCCGGGCGTATCCAAAAAGAGGATCTGCGCGTCCTCTTCGGTCCAAATGCCAAGCAATTGGTCGCGCGTGGTCTGTGGCTTAGGGCTGGTGATGGCGATCTTTTGGCCGAGGATGCGGTTGAAGAGCGTGGATTTGCCCACGTTGGGCCGCCCGATCACAGCGACGAAACCGCTGCGGTGGTCGGGCGGCAGGGATGATTCGGGCAGCAGGGCCGCGTCGTGTTCAGGGTCTGTCAAACTGGGTTCTTTCTCCTATCGAACTTTCGGGCAGTTTGGAACTGCCCGAAAGACAAAGCCGCTCAAAGGTTACGGAAAATGCCGCCGCTCCGGGGGCAGCTTCAACTGTACCGTTCCCGTCGCCTCTTGCTCTTGGCGCGTGCGCCAGCCAAAGGTCGCGTGCAGGTGGCGCAACTGCGGGTCAGGGTTGAGCACCTGCTCGATCATATAGGTCGAGCCGGTCAACAGAATGATGTCGTCGGCCCGGCGCATACTGCGCGCCACGTTCAACGCCTGGCGCGGGTCGGCAATGACCAAGACCGGCGTCTCGCCTGTCAACGCCGCAATCTGCTCGCGCACCCCCGCGGGGTCTTGCCCCTTGTACGACGCGCCGGTCAAGATGATTGTCTTGGCAACTTGGGCCAGCGCGGCAAACACCTCCACCGGCGCGCGCTGCCCGCTGATGCCCAAGACCAAAATCTTGCCCTTGCCGACGAACTTCTCCTCGACTTCCCCGGCCAAGGCGCGCATCTTCTCCACGTTGTGCGCGATATCGGCGTAGACGCCCTCTTCCACGCGCCAGAAGCGCCCCGGCAGCCGCGCATCGACAAAACGACGCAAGATTACAGCCGGGTCTACATCCGGGTAAAAATGGCGCACCACAGCCAGGCTCAAGGCCGCGTTCCACTTCTGATAACGCGCATTGAGCAGCGACTCGTCGGGAATGGACGACAAGCCCGCCTGATTCAGCGCCGCGGCCAACGCGTCAACATCATCGGGGCCGATCTGCGTCAGCGGCGCATTGACATCGGCACAGACCGCTTGGATGATCTCCTGCGCCTGCGGATCGCGCTCCGTCGTCCAAAAGGGCACGCCTGGCCGCGCAATGCCTGCCTTGTCCAGCACCCGCTGCCAGAGCATCGAGCCTAGCAGATGGGCATGGTCGCTGCCCACGTTGGTCAACACAGTCGCGGCCACAGTCAGCGCGTGGGTCTGGTCATAGCGCCCCCCCACCCCTGTCTCGATGGCTGCCCACTGCACATCATGCAGTTCAAAGAGCGCCAGCGCGATCAAAATCGACACTTCGTGAAAGGTGTGGATATGGTGCGGGTTGTGCAGCGCCATGCGGATGCAGTGGGGCTGGATCCGACGCTGCCAGACCTCATTGATGTCCGCCTGGCTGACAAACTGCCCATCCACGCTAAAGCGCTCGCGGTAGTCAAACAGATGGGGACTCATCAACGCGCCAGAACGGCCAATCGCGCCAAAGCCCACCTCTAGAAAGCGACAGGTCGATCCTTTGCCGCCGGTTCCGGCTACATGCACCAGCCGGGTCGGATGGCCCTGGGGCCACAGTGTCTTGATTGACTCGCGCAGCAGTTCGAGCCGCGC
Source organism: uncultured Litorilinea sp. (assembly GCA_964655505.1). Lineage (GTDB taxonomy): Bacteria > Chloroflexota > Anaerolineae > Caldilineales > Caldilineaceae > QEUY01. Next base: position 23,125 of record CAZZNG010000055.1, read on the forward strand.
CAGCTTGGCCGTCGACCAGTCGGCGTGATAGATCTGGTCGAGCGTATTGTAATATGGAAAATTCGCTTGTTCGCTCACGGTCGGCCTATACCAGCGGCTCAGGCTTTAAAGCGGCGTGGATCGCTTCGATCTCTTCGTTCACCAACGCAGCCAGCGCCGCGGCCGCGCCCTCGACCGGGATCTCGCGCATCTCGCCGTTGCGCCGCAGCTTCAACTCGAACGCACCGGCCTTCAGCCCCTTGCCGCCCACCGTCAGCCGCAAAGGAATGCCCAGCAAGTCGGCGTCGTTGAACTTCACCCCGGCGCGCTCGTCGCGGTCGTCATAGAGCACTTCGACGCCGATAGCCTGCAACTCGCTGTAGAGCGCCTCCGCGGCTTCGCGCACTTCCGGCGTCTTTTCCGTTGCCAGGCTCACCAGCATGACCTGATAGGGCGCGATGGTAATGGGCCATTTGATGCCCTGTTCGTCATGGTGATGCTCGATCACACAGGCCATCATGCGGCCCGAGCCGATGCCATAGCAACCCATCACCATGGGCTTGGACACGCCATTTTCGTCCAAATAGGTTGCGCCCATGGCCTCGCTGTATTTCGTACCCAGCTTGAAGATGTTGCCTACCTCGACCCCGCGCACGCTGTGCAGCGCGCCGCCGCATTTGGGGCACGCATAGCCGTCCGCCGCGGCCACAATGTCTGTCACAATGTCCGCGGTATAGTCGCGGCCATAGTTGACATTGCGCAGGTGATAGCCCTCCTTGTTGGCCCCCAACACCAGATTGGGCGAGGCCGCCACCAAATCATCCACCACCAAGAGCACGCGCTCGCGGTCAATGCCCAGGGGCGAGCCATAGCCTGGCTCCGCGCCGATGCTGCGAATCTCCTCCGGCGTGGCAGGCCGCAGGCGGCGCGCCTTGATCGCGTTGGTCAGCTTGGTTTCGTTCAGTTCCATGTCCCCGCGCACCACGGCAAAGACAAATTGATCATGTGTCTTGTCCGCGTCCACGTTCCCCTCTGATGCTTCCATCTCCGCCATCATAAAGATGGCCTTGCCCGTCTCGGCCTGGTCGATCTCCAGGAAGGGCGCTAAATCGGCAATCGTGGTGATGTTGGGCGTATGCACTTCCTCAACCGGTCGCGCCGGGACATCGGGCGGCGTGGGCTTGCGAAAGAGTGCAATCTGGCGGTTGGCGCTGTAGCCGCAGTTGTCGCAGATCAAGAGCGTATCTTCGCCCACCGGCGTCAACGCCATGAACTCATGGGCCATGGTCCCGCCCATCATGCCCGTGTCGCTCTCCACTGCCACCACCTCCAGCCCAGCGCGGCGGAAGATATTGAAGTACGCCTGATAGACTTTGGGGTAATACGCATCCAGCCCGGCAAAGTCCCGGTCAAAGGAGTAGGCATCCTTCATGGTGAACTCGCGCACGCGGATCGCACCGGCGCGCGGCCGCGGTTCGTCGCGAAACTTGGTCTGGATCTGATAGAGCATAAAGGGCAGTTGGCGATAGCTGCTCACCACCGACGCGGCCAGCTCGGCCACGACCTCTTCGTGGGTCATGCCCAGCACATAGTCGAGGTCGTTGCGATCTTTGAAGCGCGCCATGTCGTC
>CAZZNG010000056.1:0-6608 GCA_964655505.1 uncultured Litorilinea sp.
ACTCAAATTGATCCATCTGGCTCATGGCCTGGCGAATCTTGGGATAGCCCTTGCCATACTTTTGGCCGAGCTGCTTGGGATAGGGAAAGACTTCTACATCGACCAGATCACCAGCGGCATCGGCAAAGGTCAGCGCCTTAACGTTCAGTTCGTCCAGCACAAACTGCTGGAGCCGGTTGAGGCTCTCCTGTTCGGCTGTGTTGCGCGTGCGTACAACCACTTGGGCCAGCGGCTGGCGCACCCGGAGATTGGCCGATTGGCGCGCGGCATGGCCGAGGCTGGTTAGCTTTTGTGCCAAGTCCATGTCGCTGCTCAACTGCTCGTCGATGCGCGCCAGGTTGACCGAGGGCCAGCGGCTTAGGTGTACGCTGTCGGGCGCGGACGGGTCAGCATTGACCACCAGGTTCTGATAGATCTCCTCGGCGATGAAGGGCGTGGTCGGGGCCAGCAGTTGGCTGACTGTGACCAACACTTCGTGCAGCGTGTCCAGCGCGGCTGCGTCGCCCTCCCAGAAGCGGCGGCGGCTGAGGCGTACATACCAGTTGCTCAGGCTGTCTACAAATGCGCCAATGGGCCGCGTCACCCCTGGCACATCGTAATTTTCCATGGCAGTGGTCACGTCGCGCACCAGGATATGCAGTTCCGACAGCACCCAACGGTCCAATTCATGCTGCGGCGCGGGCCGGTCGGCGAAGTCGAAGCGCGGCGCCCAATCGCTCAGGTTGGCATAGGTCACGAAGAAGCTGTAGGTGTTCCAGAGCGTATTGAGGAAGCGGCGCACTGTCTCGCCCACCAGATTCACGCTGAAGCGGCGGCTGTTGCCGGGCGGGCCTGCCGTGTACATGTTCCAGCGCGTAGCATCCGCGCCGTGGGTGTCAAAGACCTCCCACGGATCGACTACGTTGCCGCGCGACTTGCTCATCTTGCTGCCGTCTTCGGCCAGGATGTGGCCCAAGCAGATCACGTTCTTGAAGGCCGGACGATCAAAGAGCAGCGTGCTGACCGCGTGGAGCGTGTAGAACCAGCCGCGTGTCTGGTCGATGGCTTCACAGATATAGTCGGCCTGTTTCTGTTGCTCCCACAGCGCCTGGTTCTCGAAAGGGTAGTGCCATTGGGCAATAGGCATCGCGCCGCTGTCGAACCAGACATCGGCCACTTCGTTGACGCGGCGCATGGTTCCGCCGTCGGGCGCATCCCACGTCAGCCGGTCGACATAGGGCCGGTGCAGGTCGAGATCGTCGAGCTTGCGCCCGACCTTCTGCTCTAGCTCGGCGACGCTGCCGATACATTCCATGTAGGTCGAGCCGGGCTTGTCGCTCTTCCAGATTGGGAGCGGCGTGGCCCAGTAGCGGTCACGACCTAGCGCCCAATCCACGTTGTTTTCCAGCCAGTTGCCAAAGCGGCCATCGCGGATATGCTCCGGATACCAGTTGATCTCCTGGTTGAGCGCGACGAGTCGATCCTTTTTCTCGCTGGTGCGTACATACCACGTCTCTTTGGCATAGTAGAGCAGCGGTGAATCGCAGCGCCAGCAGAAAGGATAGGTGTGCTCGTAGGTTCCTGCCTTGTAGAGCAGCCCGCGGCTTGCCAACTCGTCTTGGATGGCCGGATCGGCCTCTTTGACAAAGACGCCTGCCCACGGCTCGACTTGGGGCAGGAACTGGCCCGCGGCGTCGATGGTCATGATCAGCGGCAGGTTGTGGCGGCGGCCCACCTCCATGTCGTCCGCGCCAAAGGCCGGGGCGATGTGGACAATGCCCGTGCCGTCGTCCGTGCTGACAAAATCCGCCGCGACGACATAAGCATAGTCCTGCTCCACCGGGAAGAAGCGGTAGAGCGGCTCATAGCGCATCCCGATTAGGTCGCGCCCCTTCATGCGTTCCAGCACGTCATAGCCAGGCTTGAGCACGGTTTCGGCCAGGGCCGCGGCCATGTAGAGCGTATCGCCCGAACTGTCGCGCACCTTCACATAGTCCAGATCCGCACCTACCGCCAACGCTGCATTGCCGGGCAGCGTCCACGGGGTCGTGGTCCAGGCAAGGAAGTAAGTATTGGGCTGATCGACCACGGCGAACTTGACATAGACGCTGGGATCGACCGTGCCTTCTTTATAGCCTTGCGCCAGTTCGTGGCTGCTCAAGGGCGTGCCGCAGCGCGGGCAGTAGGGCACGACTTTGTGACCCTGGTAGAGCAAGCCTTTGTCCCAAAATTGTTTGAGGATCCACCAGAGCGATTCGATGTAGTCGTTCTCGAAGGTCACATAGGCTGTGTCAAGATCGACCCAGAAGGCCATGCGTTCGGTCAGCCGCTCCCATTCCTGGATATATTCCTGGGCCGACTGGCGGCAGAGGCGGTTGAACTCCTCGACGCCATAGGCTTCGATCTGCTGCTTGCCGCTGAAGCCGAGCTTCTTTTCGACTTCGATCTCGACGGGCAGCCCGTGGGTATCCCAGCCGCCGCGGCGCAGGACATGATAGCCCTGCATGGTCTTGTAGCGCGGGAAGATGTCCTTGAAGGCGCGCGCCAAGACATGGTGGATGCCGGGGCGACCGTTGGCTGTGGGCGGCCCTTCAAAGAAAACGTATTCAGGCCCGCCTTCACGCTCGGCCATGCTGCGCCGGAAGACGTTGCGGTCGCGCCATAGATTCAGCACGCCCGCCTCCATCTCCGGGTAGTTGACCGAGGTGCTTACCTCGCGGAATTTTGTCCTCGTTTCCATCTGTGTATCCACTCTCCCTATCGCACCTGGTGCGATATGTCTGATGTCTGCCGCCACAAGTGCCCTGTGGCGGGTGTCCCTGTTTCAAGTCGCTTGATGGCGGCTCGCTGCTGTCGTATACTGCGTGACGAAACGAACCGGCATTGTTGTCTGCTGGACCGCGTTCGTGAAGTATTCACGAGGGGATCCCTATGGAAGTCGCGCTCAAGGTTAATAATTCCGAGTTCTCAATCGGTGACATTCGTCGCACCATTGCCGATGCACTCGCCAATCAACTAGAAGAAGCTCGTCAGCGCCGAGATTATTACCAAAGTCGTTGTGCGGCGTTTGAGCAAGCGCATAGTCTCAGTTCGACAGAATTCTCGGCCAAGTTCGCATCCGGCGAGCTTGGAGACGATGCTGAATGGTTTGACTGGCTGGCTGCCTTGCGCGCCTTCGAGCATTGGGACCGTCGCTTCCGTATCCTGAGTGAGATCTCTGTGTGACTGCGCGTGACTATTACCTCCGCTTGATTGAACACGTTACGCTGCATGTGCTGGTCACCGGCATTCAACTTGATTTCGATGAGATTGACCGTTCAATCGCCTATCTTCGTGGGCGGTTAGTTCTATCGGGTGGCAACGAATTGCACGTAGCCGAATACGTCATCACCGACCCCAACCTTGTGCGTGACAAATACCGATATCACCTACAGCGTGCGGACGGTGCGCTTGTGCGGCGGTGGGACAATGCACCGCATTATCCCGATTTGGCTACGTTTCCACATCACTGCCATCTTGCCGATGGGAGCGTCATTGCATCGGAGCCAGTTGACCTTATCGCCGTACTCGCCATGTGTATCCCTCTGCTGGAGGATGATCCACTGGGCTAGGCGGTTGGTTCAACCAACTCTTCAGTCAATTCGATGTAGATGCGCTTGTTAATTGCGCCCTTGCTCTTGTAATCCGCCACTTTGATTGTGCCGACTTCGCGCGTGTTGGCGACGTGTGTGCCGCCGTCTGCCTGCAAATCCAGCCCAACCAATTCGACCGTGCGTACTTCGGTGATCCCGGCAGGCAGCAGGTTGATCTTGGTGCGGATCAGATCCGGGATCTGAAAGGCCTCTTCGCGCGGCAGGATCTGGGTGCGTATAGGCCGCGCGGCCGCGACTTCTGCATTGCACTTGGCTTCAATCTCCCCGATCAAGTCACGCGTCAGCGATGCAAACTCGAAATCCATGCGCCCTTTGCCGGGGTCCATGTTGCCGCCGGTGACGCTGGCTTCATAGTCGCGCCAGACCACGCCGCACAGGATGTGCATGGCGGTGTGGGTACGCATGAGCAAGTAGCGCCGCGCCCAGTCGATTGCGCCCGCTGCGCTGTCGCCCACTTGAATCGACGGCGCGGCACGGTCCAGCGTGTGCCACACCTGCGCCCCTTCCTTTTTCACTTGGGTAACGGCATAGCGTTCGCCGTTGACGGTGAGCGTGCCCTGGTCATTGGGCTGCCCGCCGCCGCCGGGGTAGAAGGCTGTGCGGTCGAGCGCGACGCGCGTCGCCCCGTCGCGGCCCTCGACGGCTGTAACGGTCGCGCTAAATTCACGCTGATAAGCGTCGTCGTAATAAAGCAGATGCGTAGCAAGCAGATCGGTCATGATGGCTGTTCGTTCTCTCAAGGGCAAACAAAAAGCCCATCCCCACAACGGGGACGGGCTTAAGAGTCCGCGGTACCACCCCGGTTCTTGCGCCGCCAAAGGGCGACGGCAAGCACCTCGCTGCCAAGCCATGCGCGAGCGCTTCATTACGCTGCTGCACGAGTCGGCTGTGGCGATAACGGGCCACAACGCCGGTGGTCTCTACTGGGCGATATGCTGCCGTTCGGACCACAGCTCCGGAGGGATTTTCGTCGCCGACCGGTTCACCTGGCTTCCACCCTCCCAGGCTCGCTGTGCAACGTGTCGATGACTACTCGTCTCCATCAACGCCGGTATATTACGACCGGTATATTATGACATGAGTCATAACACATGTGTCATAGCTATGACCTTAGTCATAACGACGCAACGCTAACATAAAACGATACGTTTGTCAATTGTTTTATGGTCAGTTTCCCCTGCCGCTGTCGAGTGCTTTACCGTTTAATGGGTATTGATGGTTACAAGTAAGGGTCACAAGCGCATACCCGGCGCATCTACCTGGGGGATGATGGAAGGGATGGCCGCAGCGGGCCGGATCAGGGCTGGCAATTGCATGGAGGCTGACAGCCTCTGCGCAGCGGCTGTCGCAATGTAGCATAATGTAGCATATGGAATGCAAGCCTATATGATATATGCCATATCATATATCTCACCTTATATATCGTATGGGATATATCTCGTATAGGCTGCATGGGGACTAGAACAATTGAGACGCGGAAGCGCCGATGGCCCTGGTTGAGCCGAGCAGTGGAATTGCCGCCATACCTGTGTCATCTAAGTGCGATATCAAGTTAAGTAGGGTATAAGCAAGCTCATGGACATCGTAGTCGTCGAGATCCTTCTCCTCCTCATTTTGATCTTGATCAATGGCGTGCTAGCCATGTCCGAATTAGCGGTTGTATCGGCGCGCAAACCACGCTTGCAGCAGATGGCTGAAAACGGCTCGCGCGGCGCAGCCAACGCGTTAAAGCTAGCCGAGTCGCCAGGCCAATTTCTCTCTACCGTGCAGGTGGGGATTACGCTGGTCGGCATTTTCACCGGTGCGTTGGGCGGCGCTACGCTGGCGCGTGCCTTAAGCGTGCAGCTTGCCAAAGTGCCTGCCCTGGCGGCCTACGCCGATCCACTTGCCTTTGGCGTCGTGGTGGTGGCGCTGACCTACCTATCGCTGGTGCTCGGCGAACTTGTGCCCAAGCGGCTGGCCCTATTCAACGCTGAAGGCGTGGCCGCGCGCATCGCGCCCCTGTTGGCCTGGTTGGCGAAGGTGGCGCGGCCTTTTGTGCATATCCTCAACACTTCGACCGAGGCTGTTTTGCGCCTGCTGGGACGGGATGCGCCCCCGGAGCCGTCGGTCACCGAAGAAGAGGTGCGCTTGATGCTCTCGGAAGCGACAGAGCAAGGGGTCTTTGAGCCGATTGAAGAGGTCATTGTCGATCAGGTCTTTCGGCTGGCCGACCGCAAAGTCGGCGCGCTCATCACGCCGCGCACTGAAATGGAATGGCTGGACATCAACGCGTCATTCGAAGAGCAGCGCGAACAGATCACCAAGAGTGGGCGCTCGCGCTATCCGGTGGCGGATGGGCAATTGGACAAAATTCTTGGCATTGTGCTGGCGAAAGATCTGCTGGCCCAAAGCCTGGCCGGGGAGCCGTTAGACCTGGCCGCCATCATGCGCCCGGCGCTCTTTGTGCCGGAGAGTATGCCCGCGCTGCTGGTGGTCGAGCGTTTCAAGCAGACCCATAGCAAGATCGCGCTGGTGATCGACGAGTACGGCGGCGTCGAAGGGCTGGTGACGGTCGACGACATCATGGGGGCAATCGTTGGCGAGATTCCAGACCCAGAGGATTTGGATGAGCCGGATGTGATCCAGCGCAGCGATGGCACTTGGCTGGTCGATGGCCTGTATGACATTGAGGATTTTCAGGCTTTCTTTGATCTGGATGCGCTGCCCGAAGCGACCGAGGGCTATTATCAGACTGTGGGCGGCTTTGTGATGGCCGGACTCGGACGCGTGCCCAAGCCGGGCGATACGTTCGACTGGGGCGGGCTGCAACTGGAAGTGATGGATATGGACGGGCGGCGCGTCGACAAGGTTTTGGTCAAGAAGGTTGATGTCACCCCGGCCCTCTCCGATGAAGGGGTGTCAGACGAGGGATAGGACAACAATTGATCCTCATGATCCTCAAGGACAACAGCGTGTACGCCACGATTCACCTTT
>CAZZNG010000056.1:6708-15648 GCA_964655505.1 uncultured Litorilinea sp.
CATGAAGTTAGCAGGCATAAAGCTAGAGAGCGGGCGCAGACGGGCCTTGTCAACCTGTGGGCACATGGCGGTCGAGACGCGAGCGCGCGCAGAGGGCACGGCATGAGTTCGGCTTACGATTACGATGCGGTGATCGTGGGCAGCGGGCCGAATGGCTTGGCCGCGGCGATCACGCTGGCCGAGGCCGGTCGGCGCGTGCTGGTCATCGAGGGGGCGGCAACGGTCGGCGGCGGGATGCGCACGCTTGAACTGACAGAGCCGGGCTTTCGCCACGACATGTGCTCCGCGATCCATCCGTTGGGCGTGGGGTCGCCCTTCTTCCGGCGGCTCAACCTGGCGCGCTATGGCCTGCGTTGGATTCATGCGCCGCTGCCAGTGGCTCACCCGCTGGATGACCGGCCCGCGGTCGTGCTGCACCGTTCACCCGCAACCACGGCAGCCGGGTTGGACGCGGACGGGCAGGGCGACGGGCTGCGCTGGCAGCAGTTAACGGCCCACCCGGCGCGCCATTGGCATGACCTTGCGCCTGCCCTATTGGCTCCTTTTCCCGATCTGCGCCGCCCGCTGCTGCTGGCGCAATTTGGACTGCCTGGCGTCTTGCCTGCTACTTGGCTGGCGCGCGCGCTCTTTCGCAGCGTTCGGGCGCGCGCGCTCTTCGCTGGGCTGTCGGCCCACGCGCTGCAGCCGCTGCATAACCCGTTGACGGCATCGTTTGGGCTGGTATTGGGCGTATTGGCCCATGCGGTGGGCTGGCCGCTGCCGCAAGGCGGGTCGCAGGCGCTTGCCGATGCACTGGCCGCGCATCTGCAAGCGTTGGGCGGCGAGATCGTGACCGGCCAATGGGTCAAGCGGCTGTGCGAACTGCCGCGGGCGCGTGCCCTCTTGTTGGATGTGACGCCCGACCAGTTGTTGACGCTGGCGGGCGATGACCTGCCGCCAAGCTATCGCCGTCGTCTCCAGGGCTATCGCTATGGCATGGGGGTGTGCAAAGTCGATTATGCGCTGTCCGAGCCGGTTCCCTGGCTCGATCCGCTCTGCGCGCAGGCCGGGACGCTCCACCTGGGCGGTACGCTGGACGAGATTGCACAGGGCGAGGCTGCCATCGGTCGCGGTTCGCATCCGCCGCGGCCCTTTGTGTTGGTTGCCCAACCCAGCCGTTTTGACCCGACACGCGCACCGGCAGGCCGGCATACGCTGTGGGCCTATTGCCATGTGCCCAATGGCTCCACCTTGGACGTGAGCGACCGCATCACCGCGCAGATCGAGCGTTTTGCGCCCGGTTTCCGCGAGACGATCCTGGCCCAGCGGGTGCATACGGCTGTGCAGATGGCGGCCTATAACCCCAACTACGTGCGGGGTGACATCAATTCAGGCTTGCAGGATTGGCGTCAGTTCTGGACGCGGCCTGTGGCTCAATTCAACCCCTATGCAACGCCCTTGCCGGGTGTCTATCTTTGCTCGGCGGCCACGCCGCCCGGCGGCGGTGTTCACGGGATGGCGGGCTATCATGCTGCTCGCGCTGTCCTGGCGACCAGCTGATCCGGCTCGGTTTTTGCTGATTGCGCGGCCTTTTACCATCGGTTACAATAGCGGGCAATACGGCGTGTTTTCCATGTTTTTTGCATAGTTTTCCCGTAGTCCAATTTAACTTGTTGGTGCAGTAGATTCCTCGGACGCACTACGGCATATCGACGGGAGAGAAGAATCCTATGAGACGGCCTGCGCTCCATTTCGCGCTTGTGGTGGTCTTGGCCTTGATGGCGGTAGTCTTGCCGGCAGTAGTCTTGCCAGGAGGGCAACGTAGCTTCGCTCAAGAGGTTCTCGACCAGCCGATTGTGCCAGCCTTTGTGCCCGGCCAGTTGATCGTGCGTTTTCAAGCGGGCACGACACCGGAGGAGATTGAGGCGTTTTACAAGGAATACGGGTTGGCCGAGATGGACGATCTCGATCCTGCGCCCGTGGAAGAGCCTCAAGCCCTCAAGCTGGCGTTTGTCCCTGTCGACGTGAACCAGGCGCTGATCGATACCCTGGAGCGTGACCCTAGGGTGGTCTATGCAGAGCCGAATTACATCTTGCAGATCGCGCAAGACCTTCCCGACGATCCTGACTTCGACCAGTTGTGGAATTTGAACAACACAGGCCAGACCGGCGGTGTGCCGGGGGCCGATGTCTCCATACTCGACGCGTGGGAGGTGAACACCGGCTCCGACGAGGTGGTCGTGGTTGTGATCGACACAGGCGTCGATTACAACCATGAGGACTTAGGCCCCAATATGTGGGTGAACGAGGCCGAATGTCCCCAAGGGTACGGCAATTGTGTAGCGGACGGGGTGGACGACGACGACAACGGCTATGTGGATGATTTCTATGGCATCAATGCCGTTGCCAACAGCGGCGACCCGATGGATGACTACGGCCACGGCACGCATGTGGCCGGTATCATCGGCGCGCAGGGCGACAACGCCCTCGGCATCGTCGGCGTCAACCAGGAAGTGAGCATTATCGCCTGTAAGTTCTTGAGCGCCAGCGGCGGCGGCACAGTGGCCGACGCGGTGAAGTGTTTCAACTATGTGAATCAACTCAAGAATGAGCAAGGCGTCAACATTGTCGCGACCAACAACAGTTGGAGCGGGGGCGCGCCCTCTGAAGCGCTGGAAGACGCAATGGCCGGGCCGGAACAGCCGCTGCATATCTGCGCGGCGGGCAACGCCAACAGCGACATTCCCAGCTACCCGGCCGCGTTCGATCTGCCCAATATCCTCTCGGTGGCGGCCACAGATCACAGCGACTTGTACGCCGACTTCAGCAACTACGGCTCCACGGTCGATCTGGCCGCGCCCGGTGCGGCCATCTATTCGACCGTGCCCCAAACTTCCTGCCCCTTGTGCGATCCGTCGGGCTATGCCATTGTCGGCGGCACCTCCATGGCAACGCCGCATGTGACCGGCGCGGTGGCCTTGATCGCGGCGCAATACCCGGAATTGGATCGCGACCAGATCCGCCAGCGTATTCTGACCGGCGTCGATCCGCTGGCCGATACAAGCAAATCCACCATCACCAATGGCCGTCTCAACGTCTTTAACACCATGGAAGAGGACGAGACGCCGCCCGCGCCTGTGGGCGATCTGTCCGTTACGTCGCTGCTGTTGACCCAGGTGGCGCTGACCTGGACGGCGACAGGCGACGACGGCTCTACCGGCCAGGCCAATGGCTATGACGTGCGCTATGCGACAACGCCGCTCACACCGGAAAATTGGGAGAGCGCACAGCAGGCAATGGGCGAGCCTGTACCCCAGCAGCCCGGCGCTACCGAAACCTTTGTGGTTAGCGGGCTGGAACCGGATACGACCTACTACTTCGCGCTGCGCGTGATCGACAATGTGGGCAATGCTTCGCCCCTCTCCAACGTTGTAATCGGCAAGACCAGCGCCGGTTCGATCATCTTTGAGGACGACATGGAGAGCGGCGAGAATGGCTGGACCAGCACTGGAAGCAACAGCCTCTGGCATCTTTCCGAGCGGCGCAGCAACAGCCCGACTCATGCCTGGTACTTTGGCGATGAGGATGCGGGCACGTATGACACCGGCGAGATGGTGGCGGGCTTCCTGACATCGCCGCCGATTGAGCTAACGACGAATGACGATGTGCTGCTTACCTTCCACGAGTGGAGCGAAACCGAGAGCAGCAGCACATTCGACCGCACGCGCGTCCAGCTTTCCATCGACGGGGGCAATACGTGGGAGACGGTCTTTGAATCCAACGGGACCAACGGCGACTGGGCCAAGCGCGACGTGAGTCTGACGCCTTATATGGGTGACAGCAACACGCTCCAGGTGCGTTTCTGGTTCGATTCGATTGACAACCGCTTCAACTCCTTTGAGGGCTGGTTTGTCGACGATGTGTCGATACTGGTGGCCGAGCCGAGCGTGCCCGGAGCCGGACCGGCGCAGCCAAACCTGTTGATGACCGAGGGCAACATTGGCTTGAGCCATCCAAACCCGACCACAGGCGACGAGGTGACTGTGACCGCGGTGGTGCTCAACAACGGCGGCGAGGTGGCAAACAATGTCAGCGTTCAGTTCATGGACGCGGGCGGCGATAGCCCTGTGCCCATTGACGGGCCGCAGACGTTGGCGAGTGTGCCCGTTGGCGGCGCGGCCACAGCCCAGATCGCGCTGGATACCACCGGCATGGAGGGCAGCCAGACGATTCAGGTGGTGGTCGATCCGCTCAATCTGATCACCGAGGGCAACGAGGCGGACAACCAGGCGCAGCGCACCTTTACCGTGACGCTGCCCGCGCTGCCCAACCTGGTGATCGACACCAGCAACATTGCGTTCAACCCTGCCGAGCCGGAGCCGGGCGACCAGGTGACCGTGCATGCCGTGGTGCGCAATGATGGCGACCTTGCCGCAGAGAACGTCGCGGTGCAGTTCCTGGATGTGACCGAGAGCAGCGCGATTACGCTGATCGGAACCACACAGATGATCGATCTGCTGGCCCCTGGCGACACAGCCGCGGTGGAGGTGACCTATGACACCGTCAATCTACTGGGGGACAGGGATATCCGCGTGGTGCTCGACCCGCAGAACTCGATTCGTGAGAGCGACGAGGAGGACAACGAGGCCGACGCGGAGATCAGCCTGGCAACAACGCCTCAGCCAAACCTCTATCTAAGTTCAACCAACGTGGGCTTTGACCCCCCGTCGCCTGCAACAGGCGATGTGGTCACGGTGGTAGCGACTATCTTCAACAACGGCGAACAGGCCGCGCAAAATGTGGTCGTGCAGTTTGCAGACACGACCCTGTCCAGCCGCGAGACACCCATTGGCGATCCGCAGACCATCGAGATCATTCCGCCGGGCGGCAGCGCGACGGCGCAAGTTACCTACCCCACTACGGGCCTGGCGGGTGACCGCAAGGTGAAGATCACGGTCGACCCGTATAACTTCATTGCGGAGAGGAGCGAAACCGACAACGAAGCCACCGTGACCCTGGGCGTTACGCCGCCTGCCATTGCGAACCTGACGGTCACTGCCAATAACATCGGCTTTGACCCGGCAGAGCCGGTGGAAGGCGAGGATGTGACGGTGCGTGCCGTGATCCAGAACATCGGGCGCGCAACGGCTGAGGGCGTGGTGGTGCAGTTCTTCGACGCGACCGCGGGGGCGACGCTGCCGATTGGCGAACGCCAGGAGATCCCGCTGCTCGCGCCGGGCGGCAGCGCCGAGGTGTCGGTGGTCTATTCGACCACGCGGCGCAGCGGCGCACGCCAGATTCAAGTGGTGGTTGACCCCAACAACTTTGTGGTCGAAGCCAACGAAGAGGACAACGAAGCCAGCAAGACACTGACGGTGGCGGCGCAGCCCGCGCCCAATCTGTCGATGATGGCGACGAATCTCATCTTTGACCCGCCTATGCCAACCGCGGGCGACGTGGTGAGCATTACGGCTGTGGTGGTCAACAACGGCGCGGTTGCGGCGGAGCGAGTGTTGGTCCAGTTCATCGACGTGACCAACGGCGCGTTTGACCCGATCGGGCTGGAACAGACGATTGAAAGCATCCCGCCGGGCGGCAGCGCATCCGCGCAGGTCACCTATGACACGACCGGCATGATGGGCAACCGGCGCATCCAGATTTTGGTCGATTCCAACAATCTGATCACGGAAGAGGATGAGAACGACAACGAAGCCGCGACGACGCTGCCCATCCGCTCCAACCAACTGGCGAATCTGGTTGTACGCAGCACGGGCATCGGCTTTAGTCCGCAGCAGCCTGCCGCGGGCGAGGCAGTGACTGTCTCCATTGTGGTGCAGAACCTGGGCGCGGTGGCGGCCAGGAATGTGGAAGTGCAGTTGCTCGACATCAGCGACGGTGAGCCGGCCCCGGTGGGCGACGTGGCGAGGATTGAACTGATCGAGCCGGGCGGCGCTGCGGTCTTGCAGATGGCCTATACGCCTGAGATCGATCAAGAAGCCGGTGATCGTGTCCTGCGTGTGGTGGTTGATCCCAACAACTTTGTTGCCGAGACCGACGAGACTGATAATCGCGCGTCGGTGACGCTGGCGATCATGGCGGCGCACGCGCCCAACCTGGTCGTGCTGGCCGGCAACTTGGGCTTCTTACCGCCGGAGCCGGTGGAAGGGGAGGTGGTCACCCTGACGATCACGATCCTCAACACGGGCGCGGCGACGGCAGAGGATGTGCTGGTTCAGTTCGTGGATGTCACCAATGGCGGCGCGGAGCCAATCGGCGCCAAGCAGACCATTGACGAAATCGCGGCGGGCGGCAGCGCCACCGCGCAAGTGACCTATGACACCAGCGACAAGGCGGGCGAACGGCGCATCCGCGTGGTGGCCGATCCCCATGCCATTGTGAAAGAGACCAACGAAACCGACAACGAAGCGGTGGCTGTGCTGCGCGTGGCTGCCGAGGCGCTGCCCAACCTGACCGCGCTGCCCGCCAACATCGGCTTCAGCACGACAACGCCCAACCCAGGCGAGCCGGTTGTGGTGACCGCTACGGTCCTCAACACCGGGCGCGCAGTGGCCGAGAATGTCGTCGTTCAGTTCATGGATGCGACCGGCGGCGCGGCAACGCCCATCGGCACGAGTACCGTGATCAGTTCGATCCCGCCGGGCGGCGCGCAGACCGCGCAGATCGTCTATGACGCGCGCGGCAACTTTGGCGAGCGCACGCTGCAAGTCGTGCTTGATCCCAACAACCTGATCGTGGAGAGCGACGAAAACGACAACCGTGCCATGGCGACCCTTGAAATCACCACGCCACCTATGGTGAATCTCGTCTTGCGCAGCACGCAGATCGGGTTTGACCCGCCGGAGATCGGCACAGAGGGCACAGCGACCGTCTATGCCACTGTGCGCAACGACGGCGGCCTGCCTGTGGGGGATGTGCTGGTGCAGTTCTTGGATGTGACCGATGGCGGCTCTACGCCCATCGGCGAAGCGCAGGTGATCCCTGGGATTCGCCCAGGCGCGAGCGGCGTGGCCCAAGTGACCTATGCCATCCCGCCTGGCGGTACAGACCGGCGCATTCAGGTGGTGGTCGATCCCCATAACACCATTCTGGAGTCGAGCGAGAGCGACAACCAGGCCACGGCGACGCTGGCGCGCAGCAAGAGCAGCCAGGCCAACCTGGTCTTGACCACGGACAACGTAACCTTCGACCGCAGCCCGGTCGCGGGCGATCTGGTGACCATCCGCGCGGTGGTGCTCAACCGAGGCGCGGCGGATGCGGAAAATGTGGTGGTGCAGTTTACCGACACCAGCGATGGGGGCAGCGTGCCCATCGGCCCGCAGCAGGTGATTCCGCTGATCCGCGCGGGCAGCAGCGCAGCCGTCGAGGTCACCTATGACACAACGGGCAAGCCGGGCAGCCGCAGCATCCGTGTGGCAGCCGACCCGAACAACTTCATTTCCGAAAGCAGCGAAACCGACAACACAGCCACTGTATCGCTTGACGTGCAGGGGCCAGACCAGCCCAACCTGATCGTCACGGCTACGAACATCAACTTCGACCCGGCGGCCCCGACCGCGGGCGACCCGGTGGTTGTGCGCGCGGTCATCCTCAATCATGGCGTGCGCGAGGCGCGCGACGTGATGGTGCTCTTCAGCGATGTGAGCGAGGGCGCGCAACGGCCCATCGGCACGCCTCAATCTGTCGCGCGCATTCCTCCGGGCGGCGCGGCCACGGTGCAAGTCACCTACCCGACCGCGGACGTTGAAGGTGAGCGTTCGCTGCAAGTCACGGTCGATCCGAACAACTTCATTCTCGAAAGCAACGAGAATGACAACCAGGCGACCAAGTCGCTGGTCGTGGGCGCGCCGCCCGCGCCCAACCTGGTCATGTTGAGCAGCAACATCGAATTCATGCCCGCACAGCCACAGGACGGCAACCTGGTCACGATTCAGGCGACCGCGCTCAACAACGGTGCGCAGGGCACCATCGACGTGGTGGTGCGGATTGAGGATGTGACCGACCCCGCGGCCCCGGTCTTGATCGGCAAGCAGCGGCTGATCGATTCGCTCGCGCCGGAGGAATCAGCCGCGGTGCAGGTGACCTATGACACCACGGGCAAGGCCGGCGATCGCGCCATTCGCGTTACGCTTGACCCTGACAACACGATTGCCGAGTCGGACGAGCAGGACAATCAAGCGCTGGCAACCATGACGATCGCGCCGCCGCCCGCGCCCAACTTGGTCTTGACGGAGAGCAACGTACGCTTTAGCCCCGCTGCGCCGGTGGCGGGCGACGAGGTGACCGTCTCGATAACTGTGCTGAACGAGGGGCAGCGCAACGCCAGCCGTGTCGAAGTGCAAGTCTTTGACACGACCAATGGCGGCAAAGTGCCCATCGGCGACGTGCAGGTCATCGGCGGCATCCCTGCCGGTGGTTCCGGCACAGCCCAGGTGATCTATGACACCACGGGCAAGGAAGGGGAGCGCACGATTCAGGGCGTGGTCGATCCGAGCAACCTGGTCGAGGAACTGAACGAGGAGGATAACCAGGTCGAGGCCACGCTGACGGTGAACCCGCCTTCGGAAGAGGAGCCGGAGGTTCTGCCCAATCTCGTCATCAGCGACGATGCGGTAATCTACGCGCCGGAAGAGCCTGTGCCCGGCGAGCCGGTCACCCTGACCATCGACGTGCTCAACGACGGCGACGCGGCTGCCGAGGATGTGGTGGTGCGCGTGATGGATGTCACCGACGACGAGCCGGTGCAGGTGGGCGACGACCAGACGATTGACACGATTGACGCGGATGAGACGGTTTCGGTGACGGTCATCTACGACACGGCTGATCTGACCGGCACGCGCGAGTTGGAGATTACCGCCGACGCGGACGAGACGATCACCGAGACGAATGAGAACGACAACACGGCATCGATCAGCATCCCGTTGGGCGGCGATGACGGTGATG
>CAZZNG010000056.1:15748-23966 GCA_964655505.1 uncultured Litorilinea sp.
ACGGTGATGCGCCGCCAAGCGACGGGGATGAGCCAGGCGAGGGCGATGAGCCGGAAGGCGACCAGCCGCCGGACGAGGGGGAGAGTGACGAACCCGCGGGCGAGACAACTTCGCTCGACAGGCCCGGCGCAAACAGCGGGAATGACGCCTACTCGGTGCAGATCGCCGAGGACGACATCCGCCGCGCCAATGAGCCTGCCCCATCGCCATAGCGCATCTGCGCGTGACAACCCTGTACTAAAAAGCATCCCGGAAGCTTCAAGCTTCCGGGATGCTTCTTTTGCGGGCCGGTCCTCCTACTGCCCTTTACGGTAGCAGCATGCCCTCCACCTGCACCAGGTAACGGTCAAAGGTGAACGAGCGGGTGGTCTGGATGGTGAAAGTGGTCGATGCGCCGGGGGCTAGGCTGTTCGCGCCGAGCGAACCGGCTACCACGTCGACGACAACGCCGTTGGCGTCGTAGAACGTGGCGACGGCTTGCAGGTTACGCAGTTCGCTGCGGTGGTCGTTGCGCACGTCGCCCACGATTTCGACACCCGTCTCCTGCTTTAATTCTTCACGGGTGATGGTCGCCCGGTCATAGGTGGCGATGGTCAACTCGTCCCAGGTAAGCGACAGTTCATAGCGCGTGGCCCCGGATGGCGGCGGGGACAGTTGCAACTTGAAGGGGTTGGCCTGGGTGGTCTGGGTGCGCGGCAGCAGCGCCATGCCGCTGTTTGCACCCACAATTTGGCCGCCCGCGTCGTAGAAGGTGGCGATGACTTGCACGTTGAAAACGGGAGCCGGTGCGCCGTTAACCACTTCGCCTACGACGAAAAGGCTGTTGTCCGCGGTGTAGGTGCTGTCGTTGCGCGCAAAGACTGTGCTAGGCAAGGGCGTAGGGGTCGGCGAAGGCCCCTCGGTGGGCGTTGGCGTGGCTGTGGATGTGGGCGGCGCGGTGGGTGACGGTGTACCGGGCGATGGCGTGTTTGTGGGCGTGCCAGGCGTCAGCGGCGGCGTTGGCCCAGGCGTACCCGGCGTGCCGGGCGGCGTCGTGGGGGTTGCTGTCACGGTCCCTGTCGGCACAACCGTGCCTGTTGGCGTCGTGGTCATGGTGGGGGTGACGGTTCCTGTCACCGGTACGGTACTGGTCGGCGTGGTGGTGAGCGGTGGCGTGCCAGTGGTTGTTGGCGTGCCAGTGGTCGTTGGTATGACAGTGGTTGTTGGCGTAACCGTGCCTGTCACCGGCGCGGTGCTGGTGGGTGTGACGGTGGTTGTGGGCACGGTGGTTGCCGTCGGCACAGTGGTTGCCGTCGGCACAGTGGTTGCCGTCGGCACAGTTGTCTCTGTTGGAACAACGGTTGTTGTGGGTGCGGTGGTCGTGGTCGGCACGACTGTCTGGGTGGGCGCTGCCGTGCCGGTGATGGTGGCCGCTGCCGTGCCGGTGATGGTGGCCGCGGCGACAAGGGTCGTTGGCAAGAGGCCCGGGTCAGTGGCCGCGGCCTCACCCGACGGGTTATCGTCATCAGATTCGGGCAGGACCGGCATACACCCGACCAGGGCGACAAGGAGCAGCGCGCTGCTCAAGGCGATCAAAGCTTTCATGAATGCAGGGTCCTTTCCTACCGCGCGGGCGGCACAACAGCCGGGCTGGCGCATTGCCCACACACCGGCTTGAGCAGGATTCTTCCCTCTATTGTACTATAGCCGTGTGCCCGCTGCTAGGCACTTTTACAGGCCCGTTCGCCACACTTTCCACTTGTACAGCCATCTGCCTGTGTAACCATCCACCTGTACAGCCAATGGAAAAGACCGGCTGTCATGTGCGCCGGTCTTTTCGTGTAAGGGAGGGGCAATAGATGGCTGCGAATGATTGCTCGCTCCCCCGGTTGTCTGGCTGAAAGCAGCAAGAGGGGCTACTGCGCGGGCCTGTGAACGGGTCGCCGTTGGATTAGTGCGCTTACCCGCTTTGTCAACGTGTATAACCTCCATACAACACGCCTCCTAAAACGCCGGACCCCTTGCCGTTCATCACGCCTATTGTCGAAAGAGGGACATAGAATTGGATGGTCCTTGCTTCTTGCCCAGGGGGGATGAAATCCCCTGTGGTGCGGGATAGGTCTGCTGGACGCGCGTGTGAGCTGTTTCCGGTAACTCCATAAGGGGGTTCTCACATGCCTGATCTTCTTCGATGCGCTCCGCCAGCCGTTGCACCGTCTCGATCGTTCGCACCGGCTCATCACAGATGATAATCAGCCGGTCGCCGGGTTGTGCGCGCCGCCATGCCTGGGCAATGGCTTCGTGTTCAACGGGGGCGATGTCGCAGGGTCTGCCAGCTAGCAGCGTGTCGCACAGCAGCCGTGGCACCTCGTCCTTGGCGCGGCCGCGCCGATCCGCCAGGTCAAACAAGACGTGATGATGCACATAGGAGAGGGTCGCCTTGCCGCTTTCGAGCAAATCCTCGTCGCGACGGTCGCCAGGCAGCGCCAAGGCCATCACCGTGCGCCGCGGCGGCAGCGCCAGAACCGCTTGGCCGAGCGCCTTGAGCGCGGCCGCGTTGTGGGCATAGTCTACGATGACCTCAACCCCCCGTAGCTCGATGCGATTGAAACGACCGGGCACGGTGGCGTGGTCTGTCTGGAAGGTGGTGAGCGCGCGCACGATCATGGCCGGGTTCAGCCCCGCGGCCCAAGCCGCGGCGGTGGCGGCCAGCGCGTTCATGACCTGAAACTCGATCTTGCCCCCCAGCGTAAAGGGGATGCGCTCCAGTTCCACCAGTTCGACACGCTGCTGGCCTGTGGCAAGGGTGATGATCCCATCTTCCACAAAGACGCCCGATTCCCCTTCGGCCAGGTGCGCGGCCATGATGTGATGATTTGCGCTGCGGCTGAAGTAGACCACGCGGCCCTCGCAGGCCGCGGCCATCTCGGCCACCAACCTGTCTTCCGCGTTGAGCACGGCTGCCCCGTCTCGGCTGACTGCTTCGACGACCACCTGCTTGACCTGCGCCAGTTCGTCCAGCGAAGTCACGTTGCCCTGGCCGATGTGGTCCGCGGCCACGTTCATAACAACGCCCACCAGACATTCGTCAAACGCAAGCCCTTCACGCAGGATGCCGCCGCGCGCGGTCTCCAACACCGCGACTTCGACATGGGGATGGAGCAGAACAGCTTGCGCGCTCTTTGGCCCGGAACAATCGCCGCTGATGATCAATTCCTTGTCGATGTAGACGCCATTGGTGGAGGTCATGCCCACGGTCCAGCGGGCTGTCTCATACATGTGGCCGATCAGCCGGGTCACCGTGGTCTTGCCGTTGGTTCCTGTGACCGCGATGATAGGGATGCGCGACGGGCTGTCGCCAGGGTAGAGCATTTCGACGATGGGCGCGCCGACATCGCGCGGCTGTCCCGTGGTCGGGTGCAGGTGCATACGCAGGCCCGGCGCGGCGTTGACCTCGACAATGGCCCCGTGCTGTTCGGCCAGGGGACGGGTGATGTCGCGGCAGACAATGTCAATGCCTGCTACGTCGAGCGAAAGGATTTGGGCGGCTAGTTCGGCAATCTGGGCATTGCTGGGGTGTACGATGTCGGTGACATCCGTGGCTGTGCCGCCGGTGGATAAGTTGCTGTTGCGGCGCAGTTTGACCTGCTGTCCTGCGGCGGGCACGCTGGAGAGATCCATCCCCTGCTGGCTCAAGGTCAACTGGATCGACTCGTTCACCTCGATCCGGCTGAGGGTTCCGCTGTGGCCCGGCCTGCGCCTGGGGTCTTGGTTCAACATGTCGATCAGCTGCGCCACGCTGTGTATGCCGTCGCCGATGACTTGGGCCGGGTCGCGGCGGGCCGCGGCTTCGAGCTTGCCGTTGATCACCAGCAGGCGGTAGTCGTCGCCCTCGATGAACTGCTCCACCAGAATTTCCTGGCCGTACTGTGCGGCAATGTGAAAAGCTTCGGCGACCTTGGCTTCATCGCTCAAGTTGATGCTGACGCCCTTGCCCTGGTTGCCATCCGCCGGTTTGACCACCACCGGCAGACCCAATGCCTGGGCCACTTCCCACGCTTCTGCCGCGGACTTGACGATCTCGCCTTCCGGCACAGGCACGCCGACCCGGCGCAGCATGTGGTTGGTGAGCAATTTCTCTTGGCACAGATCCACCGCGATTGAACTGGTCAGCGAGGTTTCCGAGGCTTGGATGCGCCTTTGATACACCCCATAGCCCAGTTGAACCAGCCCACGGTTGGGGGTGATGCGCATAATGGGGATGTTGCGGCGTTTGGCTGCCGCCACAATCGCGGCTGTGCTCGGCCCCAGGCGATATTCATCCGCAATGGTCAGCAGCCGCTCCAACTCGGCTTGAATATCAAACGGCTCGTCGTGCATGGCCGCCAAGGTCAGGCGCAGCGCGGTCTCAAAGGCGGCGCGCGCCGGTTCTTCTTCTTTATATTCAATGATCACTCGATAGACGCCGCGCTCCCCTGTGCCGCGTGCGCGGCCAAAGGCGACGCGAAAGCCCATCAGTGACTGTAATTCAAGCGTGATGTGTTCGACGATGTGGCCGAGATAGGTGCCGCGTTCCAGCCGTTCGATAAACCCGCCGGGCCGTTTGAGGCTGCATTCGTGTTTGTGCAGCCCTGGCAGCCAGTTGACGAGCCGTTCGACAAAGCCGGGAAAGACGTTGCTGGGCAACTCTTCATAGGGGCCGATATCCATTGTGATTTGCAAGGCAGGCATATAGGCATATAGATTCGGCCCGCGCAGCACGCGCATTTCGCGAACAACAACCCGATTCCTACTCACAAGTTTCTCCTTCGCTGGACTAGAGCGAATGACGCCCATCTACTCAAACACCTTCGGACACCCTTGTCCGCACGAACAACGTTGGCTCGCGTGTTGTGTTTCAGTGAGATTGTCTGGTGTCCATGTCAAGCAAGCCGATGACGGTCGTGATGCCCGCGGCGACCAGTGGCTTACCAGGATCTCCGGCATCCGGCTGGCGAAGCCTGGCTCGCCGCCTGCGCCGATGATGTGCGCGTGGGGATCGATCAGTGAGATCCGCATACCACGATGATACAGTCAAATGACGCGTTCAACATGGGCTGTTGCATAGGTTGGGGATAGCACAAAAGATAGAAAATCGTTCTGGGTCAAGTTGCTCATAAGATGAAGCGGGTAGGGTGAAGGCATGGGGTGGGGTATCGTCTAACTTCTTGGTCCATCTCTGTCTTTATGTTATTCTAGCGCGCTGAGGGTAGCGGTGCAGAAGTGTACATAACGTGTAGTCGGCATTGTTCAATTGACAGCGAGGTAGGGATAACACATGGAGAATTTCCCGCCTACTGCGCCAAAGGGCGAGCGCGGCGCGCTGATGGCTATCGGCGGGGCGGAAGATAAGGTAAAGACGCGGCGTATTCTCAACTGCTTTTTGACATTGGCCGGGGGGAAACAGGCGCGGGTTGTCATTATTCCCGCGGCTTCCACACAGGCAGACGCGGTAGGGGATCTCTACCATTCCGTGTTTCAAAAGATCGGCGCGGCCAGCGTCGATGTGGTGCATGTCCATTCGCGGCGAGACGCGCAAAACGAATCATGCGTGGCCCCATTGGAGCAGGCGACCGGCATCTTTCTCACCGGGGGGAACCAGGTGCGCTTGGCAACCTTGTTGGGTGGGACGCTGTTGGGGAATCTGATCCACAAGCGTTCGGATGAAGGCGTGGTGGTTGCGGGGACAAGCGCCGGGGCCTCTATCTTGTGCCAAAACATGATCGCTTTTGGCCGCGCCGGGGAATGGCCTACACAGCGCATGGTGCAGCTTACACCGGGCATGGGCCTGACCAAGCGGGTGATTATCGACCAACACTTTCAACGCCGCGGGCGCATTGGCCGTTTGATGCTGGCAGTGGCCTACAATCCTTATTTGATCGGGCTGGGCATTGACGAGGATACCGCCGCGATCCTGCATCCCAAGCACAAGCTGGAAGTGATCGGTCGCGGCTCGGTCATTGTGGTGGATGGGATGGAGATGAGCTACACCAATTTGGACCAGGCAAAACAGTACGAACCTGTTGCCATCACAGACATGCGCTTGCATGTCTTGACTGAGGGGATCGGCTATGACCTGGCAACCCGCCGGCCCCAGATCCCGTACCTCTCCCACGACGACTCGTAAACCATGACGCGTAAACAGCGCCTTGCGCCGGAGACTGTACAGCCTCTATCTCCCAATCTGCTACTGGGTAGCCTGGGCAAAGAGATCCGCGGCAAAATCGGCAATCGCCTGTTGATCCGCGGCAGAGGCCTCTGTGTCGCCGCTGGACGAAAAGACCAGACGCACGGTCATGCTGTCGGCCTGGGCGTTGTCGCTCTGAATCATCTCAAAGGGCGCAAAGCGATCCTGCCAGGCATAGATCTGTTCGAGTTCCTCGGCGGTCAGCCAGCGCGCCTCGATGGTCTCCGGCGTTTGCCCGCGGCAGCTTGTGATGTAGAGTTGGCCGGTGACGTAAGCGGTCACGTCTTCGCAGAAGCCCGCAATGCCCCCTTCGCGATGCCAGGCGAAGGCCAGGCCCCACGATGCGCCGGATCGCCCGCTCTCGGCCTCTAACAGCACATTGCGCGACCATTCGGCGATCATGCGCTGCTGGGCCGGGGTTGCTTCGGTTGTGCCTGCGCCATAGAAGTCCACCGATCCGGCCTGTGTGCTGGCTGTGAAGGGCGCAAAGGTCGAAACCAACTCGGCCAGTTGATCGGCCCGTTCGGGCACGACCAACTGACCCATCATCTGCACGCCGCCACAGGGGCCATAGGCGACCCCTGTGGTTCCGATCTGGGCGGTAGTACAGCCCTCTGTGCGCGCCTCAAAGAGAATCAACGGCTGCTCGATGCTGGCTTGCGGCGCTTCGGCCAGACGAATCGCCATGCCTTCTGCGTCCGTGTGATATTCGTAGGTGTCGCCGTTGACTTCCAACACGACTCGGTAGCCGGGCGTGATGACCTGGGCGCAGAGTTCGTCCGCGGTGTAGACGCCCAAACATGAGTCGGGCCATTCGACTTCCTCGACGGATACAATTTCGATCTCATCTGCATCGACCTGAAGCTGCTGCATTAACACCTGGCGCACCAGTTCGCCGATATCGACCCCGGCTCCGTCTGCCTGCGGCTCTTCTCCTGCTTCCTCTGTCGGCATCTCTGTGGGCATTTCTGTTGGCGTTGTGTCTGGCTCCTCTTCGGCCTGTGGCGTGTCTGTCTCTTCCGGTGTTACAGCTGGTGTCACGGCCGATGTCTCTGCGGGTGTGGCTTCGGGCGTCACGGGCTGGATCGCAGTGCATGCACCCAAGAAGAGCGCAGCACACAACAGCGGGCTTAGCAACATGGACCGGCAATTCAGACGCATGGTTCCCTCCTCAATGGTTACTAATGGTTACTCAACGTCACTTGGATGGTTACTTGAATGGTCACTTGCATCCCATTCTGCGATTGAAATCAATCTGCTGGCATTGACCTGTTGTGTAGACTGGCAGGCGGGCGATTTGGTTCCGGGCTGTGGCAATTGTGCTTGGGTCACCTCTACCCCGGTGGTACAATGGTACACAGATTGGCCTTAGCGAACAGTATGGATTTGTACGCAGGTGAGATGGACGCTTGGGTCTGTACTGCTGCTGTGTTAGGGCCGTTTCGCTTGACGATGTTGTACCCTAAACAAGGGGGCCACCATGACCGATGTTCCTGAATTCAATAACGCGCAGAATCCTGATTCCAGCACGCCGGAGGAAGCAGTTTTGGCCCGTTTTATCGAGAACGGGCGGATCAAACTGCTACCGGCCCTGCATACCAAGCGGCTGGTTGTGCTGACCTGGCTCGCCAATCTCTTTGAGAAGGACCGCAAGTATCCTGAGAGCGAGGTCAACGAGATGCTCAAGGGGCATAGCGTGGATCATGTGACTTTGCGGCGTTACCTGGTCGATTATGGCTTTCTCATGCGTACCAGCGGCATGTATGAACTGGCCGGGCGCGAAGGGGCCGAGCCTAAAGCCCACCCGCAGGGATAGAGCGGTGCTGTAAACGTCCCCGGTCCACTATGCTGGAAGCCTGCGTCTCAAGTTTCACTGTTTTAATTTTTACCCACATGGGAACTACTTATGTTGACGATCGGGTTTGATGCCGACGATACGCTCTGGCACAACGAGTCATTGTACTCGTCGACCCAAGCGCGCTTCCGCGAACTGCTTGCGTCCTATCATGAGGC
>CAZZNG010000057.1:0-23859 GCA_964655505.1 uncultured Litorilinea sp.
GATCTTGGGCACGTTCACCACGCGCAGCGGTATCATCGAAAGCGTCCACAGCTTCGCGCGCAGCGATGTCGGCCCCTTCTTCCTGGTCTTTCTGACCATCATCCTATTCGGCTGTCTCTGGCTGCTTTTCCAGCGCCTGCCGCTGCTGCGCGATGAACAGTCGATTGACTCCTACGCCAGCCGCGAGGCCGCGTTCATGGGCAACAACTGGCTCTTCACCGCGATTGCCTTTGCCACGCTGTGGGGGACGTTCTTCCCCATGTTCAGCGAGATCTTCACCGGCGACCGCATCAGCGTGGCCGCGCCTTTCTTCAATAAAGTCAATGGCCCGCTCTTCTTGATCCTGCTGGTTTTGATGGGCGCGGGGCCGCTGTTGGGCTGGCGGCACACAAGCACGAGTGCGCTACGCAAGCAGTTTACTTGGCCCTTGGCTGCCGCGGTCGTGGCGGCTGGGCTGGCGCTGTTGACCACACGCAATGTCTTCCCGATCTTGGGGCTGGCAATTCTGGCCTTTGTTACAGCCACGCTTGTACAAGAGTACATTCGCGGGGTGATCGCACGCCGCGCCGCCACAGGTGAAAATCCGCTGCTGGCGTTTGTCAATCTCTACCGGCGCAATGGCCGCCGCTATGGGGGCTACCTGGTTCACCTGGGCATCGTGCTGATTGGTCTAGCCATCATCGGCAATGAGTTCTATCAACACACAACCAATGTAACCCTGGCGCAGGGCGAGTCGGTGTCGCTGGCGGGCTATGAACTGGTCTATGGCGGGCTAGAGACACGCGAAGGCCCCAACCGTGTGGAGTTTGCCACACCGCTGCTGGTCTATAAGCAGGGCACGAACCGGCTGATCGCGACGGTTGAACCGCACCGCAACATCTATCACAAGAACCCTGAAATGCCCACCAGCGAGGTCGGGCTGCACATGTCGCCGGTCGAGGATGTCTATGTGGTGCTCAACGGCTGGGAAAACAGCGGGGCCACCGCGACCTTTACCATCTATGTCAATCCGCTGACCATGTGGATGTGGGTCGGCGGCCTCGTTCTTGTGTTGGGGACGCTGCTGGCTGTTTGGCCTCATCCTGTGGCGCAGCGACGTGAGGCGGCCCAGACTGCTGCTTTGGGTGCGGCGGGAGCACGCGCATGAGTGATTTGGGCCTGGTTGCCGCGGTGATCGCGGCGACCGTCATTTCGTTGGCAGCGGTCTTTTGGGTGGTGCTGCCGCTGTTACAGCCGGGGCGCGGCGACTTGATCGTCGAGGATGACCGCTTGTCCCAGCTTTTGACACGCAAGGATGCGACCTTGCGCGCCATCAAGGAATTAGAGTTCGACTACCACGTCGGCAAGATAGAAGAGGAAGACTACAAGCGGCTGGATCAACGGCTGCGGCGTCAAGCTATCGGCTACATGCAGCAGATCGAGAAACTCGCACCCGATATGGCCGCGCTGGACGATGCGCTGGAGGCCGAGATCGCCAAGCGGCGCAAGACCCACGCAGTCCCCACAGGCGCGCTTGCGGCCGAGAGCAAGGCCGCCAATGGCTCCGGCGCACATGCCCCTGACACGCCAAGCGGCGAGGTGCGCTTTTGCACCAACTGTGGCATGGCCCTGGAGCCTACGCACAAGTTCTGCGCCAATTGCGGCACGCCAGTTCATGCACCTGCCGCCACAGCCCAGCCAGATGCCCAGCCAAATATCGAGCCAAATGGTGCAGGATCAGTCAAGCAAGACGCCTGAACGCATCCGTGTAAAATAGGAACAACACAGACGCCCGCGGTGCTCAATGCCGCGGGCGTTTTTATGCACAATCCTACCCCACCAACCTGCCCTACAGATTGGAGAGAGTATGAGCAGCCTGCGCCTTCCTGCCACCTGGGTCGTCCCTTATACTCGCTATCTTGAGCCTCACCTACCCTCCTGGCAAGCTGTGAAAGCCGATCTCTGGCCGCGGGGGACTGTGCCCCATGTTGGTCTGGCCTCGCCCCTGTTGTGGATGCTGCTGCTGACCGATGTTGGCTTCATCCTGGCGCACTTCATGCTCTTCTACACGGATCTATTGGGCAATGAGCTTTTCTCGCTGCGCAAAGATCAGGGCTATGCAGAGTTCTTTCAATACCTCAAGGCGTTTTGGATTGGCTTTCTGCTGGTCTGGCAGACACGCCGCGCAGCCGACCCGCGCTACCTGGTTTGGGCCGCGCTCTTTGGCTATATGCTGGCCGACGACTATTTGATGCTGCATGAGAATATCGGCGCGGCGGCTGCGATCCAGTTGGGAATTGGGGATCGATGGGGACTGCGCGGCCAGGACTTCGGCGAACTCGGCTTCTACATGCTAGTCGGCGGCTTCTTCTTTGTGCTGCTGCTCATCGCCTATAGCGTCGGCAGCCGCAATTTCCGGCGCGCCTCAGTGGGACTCTTTGCCTTGATCTTCGTCTTTGCCTTCTTTGCCGTTGTCGCCGATCTGCTCCATATCATGCTGCCTTTTCCCGCGCTAGAGCGTGTCTTTGATGTGATCGAAGACGGCGGCGAGATGGCTGCAATGAGCTTGATCCTTTGGTTTGTCTATGCGCGGCTTCTGCTCAACAGGCGCTTTGCGCGGGACGAGCTTTCGAGGTAGATCACGCCGCTAACAGCGCCGCGGCAGGTGATAGACAAGCCCCCAATTGAAATCCGGGGAGTTGTGCAACTCCCCGGATGTTCGTACCGAATCAGTTGTCGAGGAACTACGCGGTCACCGGCTGTACCGTTGGCCGTTCGTGAACCGGGAAGAAGCGCTTCTCTGCCTCCACAGCAAGCAGCATGATCAGCCCCAACCCGATACAGATCGCCATCTCGATCCAGGTGAGCGGCTGCGTTTCAAAAATCTCTTGCAAGAAGGGCACATAGGTCACAGCCAGTTGGAGCACCACGGTCAAGGCCACGGAAGCCCACAGATAGGGGTTGCGGTTGAAGCCGATCTCAAAAATCGATTCGCTTTCCGAGCGCAGCGAAAGCACCGCGGCCATCTGACCAAAGGTCAACGTGGTAAAGACCATGGTCTGCCAGTCCGGATTGTCCGCGCTGAACTGCCAAAAGCCCACGGCAAGCGACAGGATGCCAAGTAAAATCCCGCTAATGATGATGCGTCGGCCCATACTCTGGCCCAAGATGCTTTCGCTGGGCGAGCGGGGCGGCTGGCGCATGACATCGCTTTCCGCCGGTTCCACGCCCAACGCCAGGGCCGGCAGCCCATCGGTCAGCAGGTTGATCCAGAGGATTTGCAGCGGCAGCAGCGCAAGGGGCATGCCCAAGAAGGGGCTGAGGAGCATGACGAAGATTTCGCCCACGTTGCCCGTCAACAGATAGCGAATGAACTTGCGGATGTTGGCATAGATGACGCGGCCCTCGCGCACAGCCGCCACAATGGTGGCAAAGTTGTCGTCGCGCAGCACCATATCCGCGGCTTCTTTGGTCACATCCGTGCCGGTAATGCCCATGGCAATGCCGATTTCAGCTTGTTTGAGCGCAGGGGCATCGTTAACGCCGTCGCCGGTCATCGCCACGATGTCGCCGCCGTTTTGCAGCGCCTTGACGATACGCAGCTTGTGTTCCGGCGCAACACGGGCAAAGACGGACACTTCCTCCAACACCCTGGTTAACTCTTCATCGTCCAGCTTGTTGATCTGCTGGCCGATGATGGTCTGCCCGCCATGGTTGACGATGCCCAACTCGCTTGCAATGGCCTCGGCTGTGGCCGGGTGGTCGCCGGTGATCATCTTGACGCGAATGCCCGCCTCCTTGCAGGTCTGGACAGCGTCGCGCACTTCCGGCCGCGCCGGGTCGATCATGCCGATCATGCCGACCAGCACCAAGTCCTCTTCCAGCGCATCGACTTCACCTTCTTCCACCTCTTTGGGCACAGCGTCGAGCAGACGGAAGCCAACCCCCAGCACGCGCAGCCCGCCCTCGGCCAAGCGACTGTTGGCTGTGGCGATGCGCTCGCGCAGCGTGTCGTCCATGGGTTCGATGTGTTCATCTACCCAAACATGGCTGGCGATGTCGAGCAGCCCATCGACCGCGCCCTTGGTGAAGGCGATATAGGTGGAGGGACCGGCTGTCTCCAAGTCTTTGATCAGTTCATGCACTTGCTCATGCGCGTCGCTTGGCACCTCGTCGGGCTTGGGGCGGCGGTGCATGGTCGTCATGCGCTTGCGTTCCGAGCTGAAGGGGTCTTCGGCCACGCGTGGAAAGAGTTCATCCAGCGCAATCTTATCCATTCCCTGGCAGTTGCTCGCCACCACCAGCGCAACCTCGGTCGGGTCGCCGAGGATATCATCAGGATTTTCGGCTCTGACCGTCTGCGGTTTGGCATCATTGCAGAGCGCGCCGCCCGCCAGCAGAAAGGCCAGCCCAGGCCGATCATGCAGATTGGGGATGGGCAGCGCCTCTCGCCCGGCCAACTCGACTTGGTTGCCCGCACTGTCGAGCACGGTTACGGTCATGCGGTTTTCGGTGAGCGTGCCGGTCTTGTCCGAGCAGATCACCGTGACCGAGCCGAGCGTTTCTACAGCCGGCAACCGGCGCATCAGCGCATTGCGCTGCAACATGCGTTGCGCGCCCAATGACAGGGCGATGGTCACCGTGGCCGGCAGCCCTTCGGGGACAGCAGCCACAGCCAGGCTGATGGCGGTGAGCAAGAGAATGTTTAGATCCTCGCCGCGAGACCAACCCAGGACAAAGACGATGATCACAATGGCAAGGGCCAGCCCGGCCAACTGCTTGCCCAAGTGATCCAGCCGCTGTTGCAGCGGTGTCTGTTCGGCCTCTACACCCTGGATAAGATCCGCGATCTTGCCCAACTCGGTGTCCATGCCGGTGGCTGTAACCGTAAATTCGCCGCGCCCATGGGTGACCTGCGTCCCCATATAGACCATGTTGTAGCGGTCACCTAGGGCAATGTCATCCTGGTTGAGCGTGCCCTCGCGCTTGACCACCGGCACCGACTCGCCGGTCAACGCGGCCTCTTGCACCTGAAGCCCGGCGCTGATGAGCAAGCGCCCGTCCGCGGGAATGCGGTTGCCCGCTTCGATCAGGACGATGTCGCCTGGCACAAGTTTGGGCGCGTCGATCTCCTGCACCCTGCCGTTGCGGCGCACGCGCACCGTGGGCACAGCCATCTGCTTGAGCGCGGCGATGGACTGTTCGGCGCGGTATTCTTGGCTGAAGCCGATGAGGGTGTTGATTACGACCAGGGCCATGATCACGATGGTGTCTTCCATGTCGCCCAGAATGGCCGCAATCACTGCCGCAATGATAAGCACCACGACCATGATCGAGGTCACTTGACCCCAGAGGATTTTGATCCAACTGACGCCCCCCGTGTCCACCAATTCATTGGGGCCATACCGTTTGAGGCGCTCTGCTGCCTCGCTGTCGCTCAAACCCTGGCGAGGGGCAGTTTCTAGAACATCCAGCACTTCATCTTTCTGCAGCGTGTGCCAAGCCGTGGCTGGTTTGGGCGCACTTTCGACAGTAACAGTAGTAGTCATCAATTTGCTCCTCGACTGCATCACTGCATCACCGAGACTGCACTGCGGGGTCGGGCATGCAAGACATACTTGTGTTGATGGTGGTTATTGTTGCTCGTTAAGCTGTCAATGCAGCTTGTATGTTGTACTGGTATGTTATATAGGCATGTTGTGTGGCCCAGCTTGAACCAGGCGTAGCGTCACCGGTGCAGCGGGTTGGATTTTCATAGCGTATCTTCATTATAAAACAAACTTGTTCGCCAACTGTGAGGGATCGTCTCTTGTAGCGGGGGACAGTCCACATCGTTCAGTTTCACTGTTCCGCTTCCCCGTTTCAGCTTCTAAGATCGGGGGCACGCCAGGGGAATACCAAGCGTTATCTTTCCCCTGTGTGCCGTTTCTAAACGGAGCCAGTGCGCTACTCCTGCGAAAGCGCGTGCTGTGGCCCGGCGCGCCATTCGCGTACCGCGGTAGCGATCACGATCAGCGCCGCGATAGGCGCGGCCAGCATCATCACCCTGCCAAAGGGGACTTGCAGCGAACTGCCGGTCTCACCCAGGATCAAGTATGTGACATAGGCGATGTAGGCCAAGAGGAACAGCGCCCCTTCCCAGCGGGCGATACGCAGACCCGTGAAGAAGATGGGGAAGCAGAGAATCGCGGTGAGCAGCATAACCGGGATATCCAGGCGAACCATGACGGGGTTGACCACAAGCCCACCCGGCGTGACGAGCGAAGAGACGCCCAAGATCGCCAGGATGTTATAGATGTTGCTGCCGACCACGTTGCCGATGGCGATGTCACGTTGGCCGCGCACCGTCGCCACCAGCGAGGTCGCCAGTTCGGGCAGCGATGTACCTGCCGCCACAATGGTCAGCCCGATCACCGTGTCGCTGACGCCCAGCGCCTGCGCCATGGCCGTCGCCCCGTTGATCAGCCAGCGCGCCCCTAGGACGAGAACAGCCAGCCCGCCCACCACATAGAGGATGTTCAAGATGAGCGCGCGCCGGGGGTGACCGTCGGCGGGTATGCCCGTGGGAACCCCTTCCGCAAACTCTTCTTGCAGGCTGCGCGTCTCGGCGCGGCTCTTGCGGATTGACCAGACCGTATACACCACGATCCCCGCGGTCAGCAGCAGCCCGTCCCACCATTGCAACCGGCCATCGACCAGGACTAGCAGCATCGCCAGGAACGAGACGCCGATCATGATGGGCACGTCAATGCGGATCAACTGGCTGGATACCGCCAAGGGCAAGATCAGCGCGCAGAGGCCCAGAATCAAGAGAATATTGAAGATATTGCTGCCGACCACGTTGGCAATCGCAATATCGGCATGGCCGAGCCAACTGGCCTGCACGCTGACTGCCAATTCGGGCATACTTGTGCCATAGGCCACGACTGTCAGCCCAATCACCAGCGGCGTCACGCCGACCGCAGTGGCTAAGGACGCGGCCCCGCGCACCAACCATTCCGCACCCAACACGAGGAGGATAAGCCCTCCTATCAAAAAAGCAATCGATAGCAGGTCCATAGACTCTTTTCTCCTTAATCAACAGACTCTGTTGCAATGGGGCGGCCGCTTTTTCAACGCTGATTGAGTTGATTACTCAGCGCCAATCAAAAAAGGCGAGCCGCCACGGCGTATCAACGTCGTAGTGGTCTCGCCTGTCGTGTCGGTCATTTATCGCTAGACACGATCCCAATGCCGAGCATTGAATTGCTGGACTGACGGCATTCGGGCCTGTGGGGCAGGTGGCTACTCCCCGCTAAGATGTGTATTTGGATGGTAGCGCGATCGTGCGCCCTTGTCAAGCTATCGGCTGGCCGGTTCTGTCGTCGGTCCAACGGTGGCGCTTGTGCAACCAGCGCACTGGCAGGAGACGGATCGCATGAACGTGTTTACGCGATGAACTTGGTTACGTTATCCACAAGCAGAACGACCCCCAACAGCACGACAAAGACCGCAAAGCTAGTGTACAGTTGTTCGGGCTTGAGGGTGCGCGTCAGCCGTGTTCCTGCCCACGCGCCCGCTAACCCGGCCACGATGAAAATGCCGATTACCACCATGTCAAGCGATGTCGTGGTGAGATGGCCCAGCAACCCGGCGAGGCTGTTCATGGCGATCACGATCAGCGAAGTTCCCACCGCTTGGCGGATGGGCAGCCCCACCAGCATCACCAGCGCCGGAACAATGAGAAAGCCGCCACCCACGCCCAAGAAGCCGGTCAACACGCCAACGCCTGCCCCGCTGGCGACGGTGACCACCCAATTGCCTGTGCTGCGTTCCCTTTGCCGCGGCGTCTTGTGCATGATCATCAAGACGCCGACGACCACCATCAACAGCGCGAAGAGCGTCAGCAGCAGGGTCGGCGAGAGCAGATACGAAAGCCCCGCGGCCCAATACGCTGTGATCATGCCGACGCCGCCAAAGATCAAGGCCACCCGCCAGTTGAGCGTGCCGTGGCAGCGGTGCAGAAACGCACCCATTCCGGCATTGGCTCCGACGATGACAAGCGAGGCTGTGATGGCGGCCTGGGGGCTTAACCCCACAATGTAGACCAGTGCAGGAACCGTAAGGATCGAACCGCCGCCGCCCAAAAAACCCAAGACCAGCCCAATGCCGAACCCTAAAATTAAATCAATCACCCATGCCGATACATCCACGTCTTTCGATCCTGTCTCATGCGCGCCCGTTTGCGCGTGTCACAGCCATTTTTAACCTGCCGGGAAGTTCACGAACATGAAGAATTAAACGGGGTCATCCCACTCATGCGCGGATTTACCTTCCGGGACGCTTACGCCGCCGTTGCTTCAAGTGGCAACTGTAGCCAAACAAGTGGCGGCGAGAAAGTATATGAGCGTCCCGGAAGATCTGCCTCCAGAGTTGGATTTGCCAACGTGCCTGATGGCCCAGTTAATTTCTTAACCTTCTTCCCGGCAGTCTGACCATCCTCGCGGTCACCCTGCTACGCCGCGGCACAATCAGGCGCTTCTTTCGTCTCTAACTTCGTGTGCCAATTGGCCTCGGTGTCGCACAGCGTCACCACGTTCTCAAAGCCGCGCGCCCGCAGCAGGCTGGCGGCAATCTGCGAGCGATAGCCGCTGGCGCATTGGGTCACAACCGTGTTGGTGCGCGGCACTTCGTCCAGATGTTGGGGCAAGAAGCCCAACGGGATATTGCGCGCACCGGCAATATGCTTGGTGCGATATTCGCCGCGCCCGCGCACATCCACAATGGTGATCCCCTGCTGCGGCGCGCGTGCGGCCAGTTCTTCTGCATCGATGACGGGGAGTTGTTCGGTCGGCCCGGCCAGCACATCCGGCCCGGCATAGCCCGCCACATTGTCCACCCCAATCGCGCGCAGGCTGCGCAGCAGGTCGCCAATCGCGGCCACGTCGGGCACAATCAGATAGAGCGGGCGACTGTAGTCCACAAACCAACCTACATAGGTGGTGAAGTTGGTTGCGGTCGCGGGAATGTTGACCGTGCCCGGCACATAGGCTTGGGCATAGTCGCCCGCCGCGCGCAGATCGACCACAAACGCGCCCTGGGCAATTGCCTCGTCCAGTTGGCGGCGCTGCATCCGCACCGGCGACGGCAGCGTCGAGAGCAGGGCCGGTCCCTCTTTGTTGACGCGTTTCATCTGGCCGAAATAGCGCGGCGCCTCGGGCTGCCCTTCGAGCAGCCAATCGACAAAGGGCTGTTCCTCGTCGAACTGGAAGGCCGGATTCACAAGCTTTTCATAGCCCAGCGTGGTCGACGGGATCGCGCCCAACGCCTTGCCACAGGCGCTGCCCGCGCCGTGTCCAGGCCAGATTTGCAGGTAGTCGGGCATCTGCTTGAAGCGCTGGATGCTCATAAATTGCTGCCGTGCCCCGGCCTCCTTGGTTCCGACCATGCCCGCTGCCTCTTCCAGCAGGTCGGGCCGCCCCACATCCCCTACAAAGAGGAAGTCACCCGTGAAGATGCCGATGGGGCGATTGGCCGTGGCCGTGTCGGTGATCTGAAAGGCGATATGCTCCGGCGTATGGCCCGGTGTGTGGATCACTTCGATTTTGACATTGCCCACCATCCAGCTATCGCCGTCGCGCACCAAAATGACGTTGGGGTCGCTTGCATAGCCATATTTCCAGTCTGCATCGCCCATGTCACTCAAGTAGAGGGTCGCGCCGGTGCGTGCCGCCAGTTCGCGGCTGCCGCTGACATAGTCGGCGTGAATGTGAGTCTCGGTGACTTGCGTGATACGCAGCCCCTCTTTGGCCGCGGCCTGCAAATAGGGCGTCACATCGCGCGCCGGGTCGATCACCAACGCTTCCCCGTTGGCGGCACAGCCCACCATGTACGAAGCTTGAGCCAATTCTTGGTCATAGAAGTATTTGAGCAGCATGGTCATTCTCCTTCAACAGCCGGACAAGCGCCGGATATGTAAACAAGCGCGCAAGGTAGCTTATTGCTTGTTATAGACAAATGGTTTGCATGGCTAGGGGGCCGCTAGCGGGCCGATGCAGTGGTTTGGACTTCATGCCCCTGGCCGCGCCAGTCGTCGATGCCGCCCAGGTTATAGACATCGGCGTAACCGGCACGCAGAAGCATTTCCCCGGCCGCGTTGCTGCGCGCGCCGCTGCGGCAGTAGAGCACGATTGGCTGATCCTTGGGCAGCGAGTCCATCTGGTGCGGCAGGTCTTGCAGTACCAGATTCAACGCGCCCGGAATGTGGCCGGAGGCAAATTCTTCGGGGGTGCGCACGTCGACCAGGACGTGGGGCTGCTTGGCGGTAACATAACTGGCTTGATACTGAGCCGGGCTGATACGCTGAACGCGATGCACAGATTCACTCCTGTTCTGGCTGCTCTGCCAGACAATCACGCCGATCACGGCGGCTAGAACAACGAACACGAATAGGCTAATTGCCATCATACTGACTATCTCTTTCTCTCTGTGTCTAGACACTACGCAAAGTATAGCGGGGTTTGCGCTGCGGCGTTCTCCCCACTTGCTTGGATCTGCCATAAGCTCTAGCTTATAATGGGCAGGATTGTAGAGGATATGGCGGAATTTAGACGGCTCGGCGTACGCACTCCACGCCGATCAAACTCACCATGCTCAATTTGTACAAGCTCGAAATCTTTGCCCAAGTGGTCGAAGAAGGCAGCTTCAGCGCGGCCGCTGAGCGCCTGCTCATGACCCAGCCGGGCGTTAGCCAGCACATCCAAGACTTAGAGCGTGCATTGGGCGTCACCCTCTTTCAGCGCAGCCCGCGCGGGGTGACGCTGACCGAGGCAGGCCGCACACTCTATGGTTATGCCCAACGCATTGCCGCGTTGGTGGCGGAGGCAGAAGCCGCGGTGACCGATGTGGCGCAGTTGGCCGAGGGGCATGTAGACGTGGGCGCGACGCCAGGCGTGGGCGTCTATGTCTTGGCCGAGTTGGTGCAGAGTTTTCGCCAGCGTTACCCCAATCTCACCGTCCACACGCTGACCGACATCACGCCGCGCATCATCGACGCGCTGTTGGCAAAGCAGCTTGAAATGGGGCTAATCGAAGGGGAGTTGAGCGGAGAACAGCTTGCCCTGTTGGGTGTGCTGGAGTTGGAGCCGGTGCAGCACTGTGTGATTGTGGGGCCGCGCCATCCTTTTTGGACGCGGGAGACGGTGACGCTGGACGACCTGGCGGATCAGACGCTGGTGGTGCGCCAGCGCGGCAGCCGCACACGCATTTGGCTGGAGCAGAGTCTCGCCGCCCACGGCATCACCCCGCGCATCGGGGCCGAGTTCGACAACGTGGAGTCGATCAAGCGCGCGGTCATGGCCGGGACGGGGCTGTCGGTCTTGCCCGATTACGCGGTGCGCGACGACGCCGCGCTAGGGCGGCTGCGTACGCTGCGGCTGCAAGAAGAGCCGCTGCCGCGCACGCTCAAATTGATCTGGGATAAGCGGCGGCACTTTGCGCCGGTGGCGCTGTCGTTCCTGCGCCATCTTGTGCCGCGCTTCCCGGCCCTGGCCGGACTGCCCGCGCTGAGTACGCCCGCCCAGGGCTAACGGCAGAACTTACCTTCCCGGACGCTGCAAGCGTCCGGGAAGATCATGGCTATCGGGAAGATCATCCCTACCGGTTGATGCAACCTACTCGAACGGGAACTGGCGTTGGGCTTCGTCCAGGTCGAGCGTGACGCCCAGCCCCGGCTTGTCGGGCACAACCACGCAGCCGTCCGCGTCGATGGCCGGGGTCTCCTCGATTAAGTCGGTGAAGTAGCCGCACGCGCCTTGGCGAAATTCAAAGGTGAAGCAGTTGGGCAGGGCCGCGGCCAGGTGCAGGCTGGCGACAAAGAGGATCGCCGACCCCCACACATGGGGCACGCATTGCAGGTTGTGCACCTGGGTCAACGCGCCGATGCGCCGCGCAGCCGTGAAGCCGCCCACCACTGCCAGGTCGGGCTGGTAGATGTCCGCGGCTCCCTTGGCGATCATGTCGCGGAAGTCGTAGGCAGTGAACTCATTTTCGCCGGTGGCAATCGGGATGGTCGTCCCCGCGCGCACGCGCGCCATCCCTGTCCAATCGTCCCCTGCAACCGGCTCTTCGAACCAGGCAATGTCATACGGTTCCGCGGCACGCGCCAATTGCAGCGCCATGGTCTCGCTGAGCGAGCCGTGCGCGTCGATCATCAGCTTGATGTCGGGGCCAATCGCCTCGCGCACCGCGCGGATGCGTGCAATCGAGCCGCTGACCTGGTTGGGCGCGTCCATGCCGCCCACACGCATCTTCATGGCCTTGAAGCCGCGGCGGATGTAGCCCATCGCCTCCTCGCCTGCCTCCTCTGCGGGCGCGTGGCCGCCGCTGGCATAGGCCGGGATGCGCGTGCGATAGCCGCCGCCCAAGAGCTTGTAGAGGGGCACGCCTAGCGATTGGGCGTAGATGTCCCACAGGGCCATATCGATGCCGCCCAGCGCGCAGATGGTCACCCCGCGCCGACCCAAGCGGGGTGCAGCATGGCCGTAGGTCAGCGATAGGTCGGTGCGCGGGCCGCTGTACATCTTCTCCCACACATATTCGGGCCGCGTGGGGTCTTCGCCCAGGATCTCCGGCCCCAACTCTTTTTCCACGATGGCCTTGGCGCTGTAGGCCGCGCCGCGCGTGCGCCCATAGCCGGGGTGGACTTCGCCGTAGCCCACCAAGCCTTCATCCGTCTCGACGCGCACGATCACCGCGTGGGACTCGGTGCGCGGGCCATAGTCGGAGTAATGTTTCTGGCTGGCGGGCGGCAACTGCCACGCCAGCGGCACAGCCTGCACAGAGGTAATCTTCATGCTTGCTTCCTTCCGGGTATGAGGATGGAGATTGAGATAGGCGCGGGCGGGTGCATACGCACAGGATTTTATCGCCTTTGCCTAGATCCTGCCATGCTCCGGGCGTGGCTGCAAAGTCGCCGCGTGGGCAGGCGCGGGCCAATCATTGCGGATGCAGCCGATCTTGGCGTAGACTATCCTGGCCCGGCCTACAGACAGCCAACCCCACCACCCGCCAGGCATCTACCGATCTGAACAGGTACAGACTGGACAGTTGATAATGCGAGGGGGATAGATGCGTTCTTATGTGCTTGGTTTTGCCGACATCGACAAGACAAAACGCCTGGTCGTTGGGGGGAAAGGCGCGAACCTGGGGGAACTTGCCAAGATTGAAGGCATACGCGTGCCGGACGGCTTTTGTCTCACAACCGAAGCCTTTAAAAGAGTCATTGGGGAATCGGCTTCAATTGACCCATTGCTCGATGAGTTATCGCTTCTCAAGGTGGAAGAGCGGGACAGAATCAGTGAACTGAGCGGTGAGATTCGCAGGATGATCGCGGGGGCAGCCATCCCGGAAGACATTCACCAAGCGATCGCTCGCTTTCTCGCCAGGATCGGGGAGGAAGAAGCCTATGCCGTACGGTCCAGCGCAACGGCAGAGGATTTGCCGACTGCCTCCTTTGCAGGCCAGCAGGACACCTATTTGAACATCATCGGCAAGGAGGCCATCTTAAAACACATCAGTCAGTGCTGGGCATCGCTGTTTACGGAGCGGGCTGTCACGTACCGTCTGCAAAACGGCTTCGACCACCGTAAAGTCCATCTGGCTGTGGTGGTTCAGAAGATGGTCTTCCCCCAGGCCGCGGGTATTTTGTTCACTGCCGATCCCGTCACTTCCAATCGGAAGGTGTCATCCATCGATGCCAGCTTCGGACTTGGTGAAGCCGTGGTCTCCGGCCTGGTGAATGCCGACACGTATAAAGTGCGCGGCGGCGAGATTATCGAGAAGAAGATATCCGCCAAGAAACTGGCGATTTATGCTTCACAAGGTGGCGGAACAGGTGGCGGTACGCAAGAACAGGCGATTGCGCCTGCGCGGCAGAGTCAGCCAGCCCTGACGGATGCTCAGGTTTTGCAGCTTGAGCGCATCGGCAGAAAGATCGAAGAACACTTCGGCCAGCCCCAAGACATCGAATGGTGTCTGGCTGATGATACAGTTTACATTGTCCAGAGCCGCCCAATCACGACTTTATACCCCATCCCTGAAGCACCTGAACAGGGGAATCACGTTTATGTCTCTGTCGGCCATCAACAAATGATGACCGACCCCATGAAACCGTTGGGATTGTCTTTTTACCTCTTAACGACCCGTGCGCCCATGCGTACAGCCGGGGGCAGGTTGTTTGTTGACGTGACAAACGGCCTGGCCTCGCCTGCTACCAGGGAAAATTTAGTGGACGTTCTGGGCCAATCCGACCCGCTCATAAAAGACGCATTGCTGACCATCATTGAGCGAGGGGACTTTCTGCCATCGCTGCCGGATGATCAAACCGACTTGAGTCCGATTAAAAGCAATAAAGGTATGTCGTCTGCGGATATTCAGGCGCAAGCCGGAGACAACCCGGCAATCGTCTCTGACTTGATTGAGCGCAGTCAAGCATCGATAGAAGCGTTAAAGCATACCATCCAGACGAAATCAGGGCCGGAACTGTTTGATTTCATCCTGCAAGATATCCAGCAATTGACGAAGAGCCTGTCTGATCCGCAGAGTATGGGACTGATTCTGGCCGCCATCAATGCTGCACTGTGGATCAACAAGAAGATGAATGCGTGGCTAGGTGAAAAGAACGTAGCGGACACGCTTTCTCAATCTGTGCCAAACAATATCACTTCGGAAATGGGCCTGGCCTTATTGGATGTCGCGGATGTGATTCGCCCGTATCCGGAAGTGATCGAGTATTTACAGCATGTAGAAGACGATAGCTTCTTGGATGGACTGGTTCGGTTTGAAGGGGGGCAGGCAGCCCGGGACGCTATCCATGCTTACCTCGACAAATACGGAATGCGATGCAGCGGAGAAATCGATATCACGAAAGCTCGTTGGCGCGAAAAACCAACGGCGCTTGTCCCCATGATTCTCAGCAACATCAAAAACCTGGAGCCGAACGCCGGTCAGCGGAAATTTGAGCAGGGGCGACAGGAGGCTTTGAACAAAGAACAAGCGCTGCTGGCGCAGTTGAAGCAGCTGCCGGAAGGGGAACAAAAAGCCCAAGAGACAAAACGGATGATCGACCTGATCCGGAATTTCGCCGGTTATCGGGAGTATCCAAAATACGTCATGATGAATCACTACTTCATCTATCGGCAGGCTTTGCTGAAAGAGGCCAGGCGGCTTGTGCAGGCCAACGTTCTGCGTGAAGCAGAAGATGCATACTACCTCACTTTTGAAGAACTGCGCGACGTTGTACGCACAAACCAAGTGGATGACCGCATCATCAGCCAGCGAAAAGCCGAGTACGAATGGTATGAAAAGTTAACGCCGCCGCGTGTTATCACATCGGACGGTGAAATCATCACAGGTGCGTACAAACGGGAGAATCTGCCAGCCGGCGCGCTGGCCGGTCTAGCGGTTTCATCCGGGGTGATAGAGGGGCGGGCGCGCGTCGTCCTAAACATGGAAGATGCCGATCTGGAAGATGGCGATATATTGGTTACCTCCTTCACTGACCCCAGTTGGACACCCTTGTTTGTATCCATCAAGGGCCTTGTCACCGAAGTCGGCGGGCTGATGACCCATGGAGCCGTGATCGCGCGTGAATATGGCTTGCCCGCAGTGGTCGGCGTGGACAATGCGACTAAGCTGATAAAAGACGGGCAGCGGATTCGCGTGCATGGAACAGAAGGGTATGTAGAAATCCTATGATGGGGAGGATGTTGCTATTGGTTTTTCAACCTTCATGGAAGCTAAGTAAAATGAACTTGTCTTCGTCCCACAAAGCTTAATGTTTGTATCCGTATTGATCCCTGTGTTCATCCCTGTGTTCATCCCTGTATTCATATCTGCGCGAATGATTGTTCCTTTTGAAGCGCGACCTCCACTGGAAAGAGATTGACTATGCCGCCTGCGCTGCGCTTTCGCCCCGACCGCACCTTCACGATTGTTCAGTTCACCGATACGCATGTACAAAACGGCGAGACGCCCGACCGACAGACGATTGACTTGATCCGCAGCGTGCTCGACGCGGAACAACCCGACTTTGTGATCTACACCGGCGACGTGATCGACGGCAAGCACTGTGTCGACCCTGCCGACGCATGGCTGCGCGCGGTCATGCCGGTGGCCTCGCGCGGGATTCCGTGGGCCGCGGTCTTTGGCAACCACGACGACGAAGGGCTGCTGGATCGCTATGATCTGATGCACGGACAGCGCGCCATGCCCGGCTGCCTGGCCCACATGGGGCCATCCGATATTTCAGGCGTGGGCAACTATGCGCTGCCCATCTGGTCGGCAGAGGAAGACCGGGCCGCGGCCCACCTCTACTGTCTCGACTCCAACGCTTACGCCGAAACCGACATCGGCGGCTACGGCTGGATCAAGCGCGACCAGATCGATTGGTATGTGGCGACTTCGCAGGAAATAACCAATGCCAATCGGGGACAGCCGCTGCCCGCGCTGGCCTTTTTTCACATTCCGCTGCCCGAATACAACGATGTGTGGGACTATGAGACTTGCTATGGCGTCAAGTATGAGCCGGTCTGCTGCCCGCGCATCAACACGGGCATGTTTGCGGCCATGCACGAAATGGGCGATGTGATGGGCGTCTTTGTGGGTCATGACCATGTGAACGACTTCATCGGCGACCTGCACGGCATTCGCCTGGCCTATGGCCGCGCCACCGGCTACAACACCTATGGCCGCGAGGGCATGGCACGCGGCGCGCGCGTCATCCGGCTTGTCGAAGGCGAACATGACTTCACAACCTGGCTGCGGCTGGAAGGGGGCGAGAAGGTGACACAGCAGCCCGCACACGCACCACAGGGGCGGCGCGTGTTGAGCGAAGATGCCGCTGATAATCTGGCGTTTTGCGCCTGAATTGGCTATACTCGCGCGAGTTGAATGTTCCTCAACCCAATCGCTCCGAAAGTTGTCTTGATGCGCCTGATCGCTTGCGAATCTTGCGCAACGGCCTGCCGAGCCGCTTGCCGAATGACCTACTGAGACCTGATTGCACATCAATTTAAATTTACTCAACACCCGCAACTTACCCAACACCCGCCGTGAACCACGCTCCGGCGGCGGAAAGGAATGCTATGAACAATGGGGCAGAGCCGGTTCGTCTGGCGATGATCGGCTGTGGCGGCATGGCCCGCCTGCATCTCCCGCGCATCCTGCAGCAGCAGGACACCACGAAAATCGTGGCGACATGTGAGCCGTCAGGCCAAGCCTATGAGGAGTTCTGTGCCTTCTTTGACGAAGCCGGTTTGACGCCGCCGCCCAATGAGCCGAATTTGGAGAAGTTGCTCAAGGAGCGGGGCGACGAGATCGACGCGGCCTTCATCATCACGCCCCATGTGCTGCACCATGAGCAGGCCAAGGCGTGCCTCGAAGCCGGGATCGATGTGCTGCTCGAAAAGCCCATGGTCATGACCGCGGACGAGGCCGAGAGCTTGATCGACACACGCGACCGCACAGGCCGCCTGCTGGTGGTTTCCTTCAACGGCAGCCTGTCGCCCCAGGTTCGCACCGCGGTCAATATGCTGCGCAGCGGCGAATTGGGCAGCATCCTCAACGTGCATGCCGTGGCGTGGCAAAGCTGGAAGAACGGCACGATGGGCACTTGGCGGCAAAACCCGGTCATGTCGGGCGGCGGCTTCCTCTTTGACACCGGCGCGCACATGCTCAATACAGTCTCCGACCTGGTCGGCGAGGAGTTTACCGAGGTGGCGGCCTGGCTCGACAACCGCGGCACGCCGGTGGACATTCTCGGCTCGATCATGGCGCGCACCCAGTCGGGCGCGTTCATCACCATGAGCGCGTGCGGCGACGCCATCAAATCATGCCATTCGGATGTGCGCGTCTACTGCACCGAGGCGATTTTGCGTACAGGCATCTGGGGCGAGCGGCTCGAGGTGCAGCGCCAGGGCCAAGATCGCGCCATGCCGGTGCGCGTGCCCAAGTCCATGGGCCAGTGGGAGCAGTTCTTGAACGTGCGCGCGGGCAAGATGGCGAATCCATGCCCGCCGGAGATCGGGCTGCGCATGGCGCGGCTGTGGGACGCTGTGCAGGCGTCGGCCAGCCAGGGCGGCCAGCCGGTGCGCATCCTGGTCTAGCCGCAAAGAATAGCGTCCAGCGCGGGAGAGGACGGCATGGCCGCAGCCTCTCCCGTTTTCTTTTAACGGATGGACTGCTGACTTATGCACTATGACGCGTTGACGCTGGCTTGCGTCACCCATGAATTGCAGAACACCCTGGTGGGCGGGCGCATCCAACAGGTCGTGCTGCCCGATGCCCACAGCGTGGGGCTGGAGGTCTACGCACGCCCCGCGCGCCGCTACCTGCTGCTTTCAGCGCAGCCGGGCAATGGCCGCGTGCACCTTATGGGCCAGAAGCTGCGCCGCGGGGTGGAAAAGGAGACGCCGCTGCTCTTGCTGCTGCGTAAGTATGCCCGCGGCAGCATCCTCGACGCGGTGCGCCAGCCTGACCCCACCGAGCGCATCATGCATCTGGTCTTTGACCACCCGGCCCACGGTGTGACGACACTGGTGGCGGAGCCGATGGGCCGCTTGAGCAACCTCTTTCTGCTCAAGCCGGACAACACGATCTTGGAATGTGTCCACCGCGTGCGGCCCGGCGAACATGCCCAGCGCGTGCTGCTGCCGGGCCGCGCCTATACGCCGCCGCCCGCGCAGGATCGCCTGTCGCCCTGGGACGACGGTCGCGATGCCTACTACGATGACTTCGCCGATCTGCTTGACACGCCGGACAAGCTGTGGCGGGTGATCGCCAACGGCATTGCCGGAGCCAGCCCCACCGTGGGCCGCGAGGTTGCGTACCGCGCCGCGGGCGATGTGGACGCGGCCGCGCAAGCTGTGCCGCTGCCCGCGGTGGTGCAGGCCCTGCAGGAACTGTGGTCGCCGGTGCATGACAGCGCGGCGGCCTGGCAGCCGGGCGTATGGCTGGAAGAAGGGCAGGTGGTGGGTTACAGCGCGTATCCGGTCCACTTTCGCCCTGGCTTCATCCCAAGCGAATCGATCAGCGCGGCGATTGAAGCGTTCATGGCTGCGAGGGACGCGGGAACAAAGTCGGCGGGCGGTACGTCAGATGCGGTAACAGACACCCAGGGTGAGGCCCCGTCTCCGGCTCTGGCGACGGTTGATCCTTACGCGGCCCAACGCAAACAGGCCGCGGCCCAGGTGGCACGCGCGCGGCGGCGCGTCGAACGGCAGTTGGCCGCGCTGGCTGGCGATGAGCCTGACGCGGACGCAGCCCGGCGGCTGCGGACTGAAGCCGAATGGCTGCTGGCTTTGCAGCATCAGATCGAGCCGGGGCAGACGACCCTGACGGTGGATCTGGGCGACGGCGAGACGCTGGACATTGCGCTTGACCCCACGCTGACGCCGGTCGAACTGGCCCAGCG
Source organism: uncultured Litorilinea sp. (assembly GCA_964655505.1). Lineage (GTDB taxonomy): Bacteria > Chloroflexota > Anaerolineae > Caldilineales > Caldilineaceae > QEUY01. The sequence continues at coordinate 19,430 of CAZZNG010000057.1, forward strand.
TAAATTCAAGCAGGCAGGCCGCGCCGAACGCGCCGCCGAGTTCATCCCCCAGCGGCGGGCGCGCCTGCAGTCGGATCTGGCGTATGTGGATGAATTGGCCGCGGAGTTGGCCCTGGCCGAGAATCAGCCGGAGATTGCCGCAGTGATCGATGAACTGCGGCGCAGCGATCTGCTGCCGCCGTCGCCCAACCGGCGCACGCCGCCCGCGCCCAAGCCTGCCTATCTGCGCTTTTATGGGCCTGGCGGCGAAGAGATCGTCGTGGGGCGCAATGCACGCCAGAACGATTACATCACCTTTACCCTGGGCCGCGCGTCTGATTTGTGGCTGCATGTGCGCGATGCGCCCGGCGCGCATGTGTTGATCCGCACCGGCGGCCGCGCGGTGGACGAGGCGACCAAGCGCATGGCCGCGCAGTTGGCCGCGTATTACTCGGCGCGGCGCGGCGACCGTGCTGTGCCCGTAGCGATCACCGAGCAGCGGCTGGTGACGCGGCAGCCAGGGGGCAGACCCGGCCAGGTACACTTTCGCGGTGAGGAGACGATGGTCGTGCCCGCGGTGCTGCCGGAGGAGGGATGATATTCAAGTCATGTCTGATCGTGGGGGGGTGTTGATGCAGAAGATTTTCGACAAGTTTGTTTACAGCCTAATGGCGGCTGTCATCGTCTTGATCTTGTTGATCTTGGCCGCGTGTAACCCAATCACCCGTCCGTCTGACCCGCCGAACCCGTTGGCTGGGGAAACATGGCTCTTGCAGTCGATCGACGGCGAAGCGGCACTGCCGGATGCAGCGGTGACGCTGGCGTTTGACTCCGGTGGAGATACTTTCCAGGGAGACGCAGGCTGCAACAGCTATAGCGGGTCGTATGAGTTGAGCGGGGACACGTTTGGCGTGCTTGAAGTGATGATAACAGAGATGTATTGCCCTGAACCGGGTGTTATGGCGCAGGAGGCGCGCTACGTGGAGTTACTTGGTGGGGCGACTGCCTACACACTTGAGGGGGATACGTTAACGCTGCGCACAGACGCAGGCGAGACGCTGACTTTTACGGTGCAATAGCATCCGCTGGGGATTCACCTTCCCGGAAGCTCCGAGCTTCATGCCCATCTTGCGAGCAGATGGGCGTGAAATGACATGCCATCTCGCGAGCAGATGGGCGTAGCTTCCGGGAAGATCAGGGTGATACCTGCTGGGCGTCCGCTAGAAATCGACCGAGACGCGGCCGCGGCGCTTCTTACGTTCTTCCTTGTCCTCGGCGGCTTTTGCGGCCTCTTCGCTCTTTTCCAAGAGGCTGTCGATGGCAGCGCGCGCGGCCAGCAGCCCCTCGCGGCGCATGGCGTACACATGCACCCAGAACTCTTCTGAAAGCCCCAAGTCGCTGTGGCGCAGTTCTTCGATAAGGCCGGTCGCACCGTCCACTAGCCAAGCGAGCTTGTTAAACGCGTCGGGCCGATCATCAGCGGGGCGGCGCTTGCCCGGCCGCGCATGGTGCGGTTCATAGTCACGCTGCGCGGCTTTGGCGCGATTGTTGGCGCGTGCCTGGTTGTCTGCCTGGGCTTGCTCGGCTTCAATCTCCGCCTCGGATGGCGTGGCCGTCGATTTCGCTTCGGGTGCGCTCATCGCTGCCCTCCTCTTGAACGAACGCTCCTTATCCTATGGTGCGCGATCCTATGGTGCGCGGGGTGCAGTGTGCCTAAATGTGCCGCCTGCTTAAATGTGCCGTCCGCCTAGGTGTGCCGCGCCACGACCACGCGCATCACGTCGTAATCCTCACTGCCGAAGCGGTATTTGTACTCTTCGTCGCCCTGCATGAAGTCAAAGACCTTGCAGCCCACGGCAATGGCATATTGGATCGTATAGGCCAGCAGCACCCAGCCGGGGCTGAGATGGGCATACGCTTCGGGGTCATAGCCTGAATTGTAGAGCAAATAGCGCTTGTCGTATTCAAAGGCGAGCAGCGCGGCGGCTTTTTGACCGTTGAGCGTGAGGAAGCAGAGCCGCAAATAGCCTGCTTCTTGCATACGCTGGGCCATGACGCCGAAGAAGCGGCGCATTTCGGGCGTCATGAATTCGGCCTTGTCCTCGCGGCTGGCGCGCTGGAGCATGGCGAAATCGTCCATCTCCGCGGCCAGATCATCGCCCGGCTCGACAAAATAGAAATGCACATCGGTTTCGCGTTCGACGCGGCGCTGCTTGCGGCGGATTTCGTGGCGCTGCTTCTTCTCGACTCGCTCTAGCAGATAGGTGTCGTAGCGCAGCGGCAGACGGAATTGGGGCGCGGTGTCCTCTTTTGCCACGCGCACATCGACCTGATCCGGGTCCCACAACTCGGCAAAGAGCGTATAGGTGAGGCTGTCTTGGGGCAGATTGCAGAGGTCAAGCACTTCCCAATCCGGGGCGCTGTCGCTGTGCAGCCAGGCATAGAAGGCCGCGTAGACGGCTTCTTCCCAACCTTTGGCCGCGATCAAGTCCAGGTAATCGCTGATCTCGATGCAGCCGACCCAGTTGAGCCGCCGCTTACCGGCCCAGCGTCCCGCGCTTGGGACACTTAGATGGAGGGGGACAATGCCCACCAGTTCGTCATTATCGGTACGGCGCATGGCGAGCAGCCAAAGCTCGCCCTCGCCCATGTGCTCCCACCAGGTTGTCTGCCATTCGTAGGTTAGAAAGATGGTGTTGAAGCGGCTGCGCTGTAGCAGTGTATTCCACTCGGCTTTGAGCGCTGCAAAACCGTTGGGGTTGCTTTGCGGGCCATAGACAATGGTGCGCAGCGTTACGCGGTTATGATGGGGCGAACAAGAACAAGGAGGCTCCACAGCAGCCTGCTCTGTGGCCTGTTCTGTGGTCTGCTCTGCTGTAGGTGCCTCTGCGCCGATTTGTTCTGCACAGATACTTCCCTGCGTCATATCGACTCCACTAGATTCGTCGTCGGGGCACGGTCGAAGATGCGTCGCGCCTGCGAACCGCGCTGCAATTCCGGAGCGTTCATGCTGACAAGACCGCTCCGGCAGGCGGGTTGTGTTTCTCCGATTCCGTTGCCCAACAGATGCCCAATAGAGCAAGTTGCAAGACTGTTCCTGCACGGTCCTGCTTGTGACAAGGACAGGGGGCAAGCCGACGCTACAAATAGTATAGCGTAGGGCAGGGTGAACGCCAAGTAAGAGCCGTTCCGAAGGCAAGGGCGCGGCCCCTTATCTCGATCCGGGCGCATGGCCGCGCGCGGCAAACTGCCAAGGCGCGAATTGGCGCGGTTCGCAGTTGACACACTCCCGGCGGTTCGCTATACTAGCGATACCGCCGCAGCAATTTGCTTAATTTCATTTGTGCAAGTTGTTGCAAATGCAACCAACGATGGTTGGTTGTGGGTTGACTGTCTGTACGGTTCTGTTGGCTGTACGCTAAGGTTTAGCGGATATAAAGAGAGTCATGGCTGCGATTTCTGCAATTCTCCCCAGCATTTTGGTACTTAGCCTTATTGCCGAACTTCTGGTCGTAGTACTTAGCGCCCAGAAGATAATGCTGGTTGGAGAAGCTGCGTAGACCTACAAGCCTACACAGATCTTGGTCACTGTAGACCCTTCCCGACCGGGAAGGGTCTTTTTGTACCCACCATTTTAAGGAGTAAGTGAAGATGACCCAGTCGAGGCAAAACGGGCATCGGTCCCAAGAGACTGAAGCGCCCAGGCCCATGACAGGCGCCACGATGGTGTGGGAGGCGATGCTGCAAGAGGGTGTCAATGTCGTCTTCGGCCACCCTGGCGGCGCAATTTTGCCGACCTATGACGCGCTCTCGCCCTATGAAGCGTCCGGCAAGATCCACCATGTCCTTGTGCGCCATGAGCAGTGCGCCGCGCACATGGCGGATGGCTATGCCCGTGCGACCGGACGGGTGGGCGTTTGCATTGCAACCAGCGGCCCCGGCGCCACCAACCTTGTGACGGGCCTGGCGACCGCGTTGATGGACAGCGTGCCGGTTGTCGCCATCACCGGCCAGGTTCCCACCAATTTGCTTGGGACGGACGCATTCCAAGAGTCGGATGTGGTCGGCGTGACCCAGCCTGTGTGCAAGCACAACTTTTTGGTCACCAATATCGAAGAGCTGCCGATGATCATGAAGGAAGCCTTCTACATCGCGCGCGAAGGCCGCCCCGGCCCGGTCTTGGTGGACATCTGTAAGGATGTACAAAACGCGACGGGCATCTTCCGCTACGACATGGAGATCGACCTGCCCGGCTTTGAGCCGTGGCCCTCGGTGGAGATGGACCAGGTGCGCGCCGCCGCGGAACTGATCAACAAGGCCGAACGCCCGCTGATTTTGGCCGGGCATGGGGTCAAGTTGGCAGGGGTTGCCAAGGAATTGCTCGAACTGGTGGAACGGGCCGAGATTCCGGTGGTGACCACGCTGTTGGGCACGGGCAACATTCCAGAGAG
>CAZZNG010000058.1:0-23535 GCA_964655505.1 uncultured Litorilinea sp.
TTGGATGGGTGGGTACACCCTTTGTCCCTACTATGCCAGGAAAGGCTGTCGGCTGCATCGCTCTTTCGGTTAGGTGTCCCCTAATCGAATGGATAGGATCGGGGGCAGGCTAGTCTGTCGCTGCGTGTGGGCTAGAAAACGACTAGCCCGGCGCGTGAGGCAAGCACGACCGCTTCGGTGCGGCTCTGTGCGCCGAGTTTGGTGAGGATGGCGTTGACGTGGAATTTGACGGTGTGTTCGCTAATCTGGAGCGTGCGCGCAATCGACTTGTTGGGCAGCCCTTGGGCCATCAGTTGCAGCACTTCGCGCTCGCGCGGGGTCAGCGGTTCGATGGGCGCAAGGCTTTCTTCGGGCCGCGTCTCAAGCGCCGCGCTCAGAAATTGTTCGTCGAGCACAGCAAGCCCCTGGTCAGCCGCGGCGCAGGCTGCAGCCAGTTTGGCAGGCGGCGCGCTGCGGCTGACCACCGCGCGCACGCCTGAGCGCCAAACCTCCCGCGCCAACTCTGCGTCGTTGAGCAGGACCACGCACGGCACGCCATGCTGGGCATAGCCCGGCTGAACCAGATCGTCCAGCCGTGCGATTTCCTCTTCGTTTGGATAGCCCAGATCCCAGAGCAGCAAATCCGGGCGGAAAGCGGCAATGGCTTCCTCCAGGTTATCGGCGGGCGTGGCTTGCCCAACGGGTTCGAGTTGATCGGTCTGGCTCAGGATGGCGGCCAAACCGGCGCGGGTCAGCGCGTCTTGGGCAATTATGAGTAGGCGTAGCGGCACATTCATGGCAGTGGCTCTCGGTGAATTGGGTCGATCCACCATGCCACAGCCCACCCCCTCGCTCCGTCATGCGCCATCCAATGCACGGCTGGGGTCGCCGTGCAAAAAAAACAGAGCCGCGCCCAAGTGGGGCACGGCTCTGGATAACGGACGCGAATCTGTCTCGACGAGACTACATCGACTTGCTGCTGACGTTCTCGGCCACGATGCTGGCGATCTCGTCAGGGTGGCGCGCAACCTGTGCGCCTGCGGCCTTCAACGCCGCGATCTTCTCCGCGGCTGTGCCTTCCCCACCGGAGATGATCGCGCCTGCGTGGCCCATGCGCCGTCCAGGCGGCGCGGTCTGACCGGCAATGAAGCCCGTCACCGGCTTGGTCATGTGGTTGGCGATGAACTCCGCCGCGATCTGCTCGTCGGTCCCGCCGATCTCGCCGATCAAGACGACTTGCTCGGTGTGGGGGTCGTCCTGGAAAAGCTGGAGCACGTCGATAAATTTCGTGCCGATGATCGGATCGCCGCCGATGCCCACCGCGGTGCTTTGGCCGATGCCGCGCGCGGTCAACGCGTAGACCACCTCGTAGGTGAGCGTCCCCGAACGGCTGACGATGCCCACATTGCCGGGCGTGTGGATGTGGCCGGGCATGATGCCGACTTTGGCCTCGCCGGGGGTGATCAAGCCGGGACAGTTGGGGCCGATCAACCGGGTCGACATGGTGTCTAGATAAGCATGGACCTGGACCATGTCGAGCACGGGGATATTCTCGGTGATGCAGACAATTAGCTCGATCCCTGCATCCGCGGCTTCGATGATGGCATCCGGTGCGAAGCGAGCCGGCACGTAGATAATGCTTGTGTTGGCCCCTGTCGCGTCCACAGCCTCTTTGACCGTGTCAAAGACGGGTGTATTGCCGATGGCCCATTCGCCGCCTTTGCCGGGCGTCACGCCCGCGACGACGTTTGTGCCATAGTCGATCATTTGTTGGGTGTGAAACGACCCCTCACGGCCGGTGATGCCTTGCACGACCAGTCGCGTATCCTTACCGACAAGGATGCTCATGCGCTCTCTCCTTTTGCTGCGGCCACCGCCTTTTGGGCCGCGTCGGCGAGGCTGGTGGCAGTGATCAGGTTGGCTTCGGCCAAGATGCGGCGGCCTTCTTCTTCATTGGTCCCGACCAAGCGCACCACGAAGGGCACCTTGCGCTCCAGCGTGTCGATGGCCTCTAGCACGCCGCGTGCCACTTCATCGCAGCGGGTGATGCCGCCGAAGATGTTGATCAACACGGCTTGGACGCGCTCATCGGCCAGGATGATCCGGAGCGCAGTCGCAACCTTGTCGGCCTGTGCGCCGCCGCCAACATCCAAGAAGTTGGCCGGGTTGCCCCCATAGAACTTGACGATGTCCATGGTTGCCATGGCAAGGCCCGCGCCGTTGACCATACAGCCGATTTCGCCCTCCAGATTGATGTAGTTCAGACCGGCCTCGCGCGCCTCTTGTTCCTGTTCGTCTTCGGCATCGAGGTCGCGCATCTCGGCCAAGTCGGGATGGCGGAAGAGGGCGCTGTCGTCCAGCGAGATTTTACCGTCTACCGCGATCAACTTATCATCGCCGGTGATGACCAGCGGGTTGATCTCGGCTAGCATGGCGTCGGATTCGACATAGGCCTGGTAGAGTCCTTTGGCAATCGTGGTAAACGCGCGCACATGTTCCTTGGGCAGCCCGATGCCATCGGCCAAGATGCGCGCCTGGTGGTCGCGCAGCCCCAAAAAGGGATGGACGGCCACGGTAATGATCTTCTCTGGCGTCTCGGCCGCGACCTGTTCGATCTCCACGCCGCCTTCGCTGCTCGCCATGAGCACGACGCGGCGGCGGGCGCGATCCAGCACCGCGCCGAGATAGATTTCGGTGCGAATATCGGCGGCTTCGTCCACCAAGACTTTTTTGACGGTAAGCCCCTTAATGTTCATGCCCAGGATGTCGTTGGCGCGGCTTTCCGCCTCGTCCGGGGTTTTGGCAAGCTTGATGCCGCCTGCCTTGCCGCGGCCGCCCACCAACACCTGGCTTTTGACCACTACCGGCCCGCCAAGTTTCTCGGCGATGGCGCGGGCTTCTTGCGGGGTACTCGCAACCTCACCTGTGGGGATGGGGATGCCATACTTCGCAAATATGCGTTTAGACTGATATTCGTGTAGATTCAAGGTCGATCCTCCTTGACGACACAGGTTTAAAGGATGAGGGTGCGTCGGTTTGTTGCTTTTGTGCAGACTCCATCGGCATCTGCGCTATTGCACAGTGGCTCTTGCATGATGCGCCAAGCGAGTGCTTTTTGAAAGGATTGTCACGACTGCTGGTTGCGCCGGACGTTGTTGACTGCCGGAGGCGATTTCAGAGGCAATTATAGACGTCAGCTTTGGGATGTGCCAAATCTATTGGCGATTCTCACCTGGTAAACCGCCCGCGCCAACCGGCTGCCCTCTGGCCCGTGCCGACGAAATTCCGCGCGGTGCTGCATGTTTTTGGCCCGCATCTTTCGCTGCTGCTCGACCAAAGGGTATAATGCGCCAGGGGATCGCCCAGGAAAGCAGCCGGAAGCGCGCGCGATCTAAGGAGATCACTTGTGGTAACCGATTTTGTCTACTGCCCCTATTGTGGGACGGACCTGCATCAGCAAGAGGTCTTTGGCCGGATGCGTCCGGTCTGTGCAAGCTGTGGGTACATCCAATTTCCTGACCCAAAGGTGGCAGTCATCGGACTGGTGACCTGGCAGGACGCTGTGCTGCTGATCCAGCGGGCGATTGAACCCATGAAAGGGATGTGGGCGCTGCCCGGCGGCTACATGGACGCGGGCGAGATGCCCCAAGAAGCCTTGGCGCGTGAACTTGTCGAAGAGGTGGGCCTGCACGCAGAGATCGGGCCGCTGATCGAGATCTTTCCCATGGTTAGCTCGGCTGTGGCCGATGAACCCGCCATCAGCCGCGGGATCGTCCTGGCCTTCCATGTGAAGGTGGAGCAGGCTGCGCGCCCCGTCGTCTTGGGTGACGATGATGTAGCCGATGCCCGTTGGTTCAACGCGCAGAATCTACCCAAAGATATTGCTTTTGACTCGACCCATGAATTGCTGCGACGGTGGCTTGCCGGTACGGCGCTTCCCGCCGCAAATCGGCTTGGAGATCATTCGTGATGGAACAGACGCAGACCCAAACGGCCGCGCCGGATCAAGCGCAGGCCCAAACGGCAACCTATTTGATCACCGGCGGCGCGGGCTTTCTTGGCATTAACCTGGCCCGCTATTTGCTGGCGCGCGGCCATCGAGTCGTCTCGCTGGATATTGCTCCCTTTGACTACCCGGAGCGCAGCCAGATCACCGAGATCACCGGCGACATACGCGACCGCGCAGCCGTGGACCGGGCCATGCAAGGCGTCGATGTGGTGATCCACACAGCCGCCGCGCTGCCGCTGTACAAGCCGGAGGATATCTACTCCACCGACATCGACGGCTTGCGCATTGTGCTGGAGTCCGCGCTGGCCCACCAGGTGGCGCGGGTGGTGCATATTTCCTCCACGGCTGTCTATGGCATCCCGGATCATCACCCGCTCTATGAAGATGATCCCTTGCAGGGGGTCGGCCCCTATGGGGAAGCCAAAGTCGCGGCGGAGGCGATCTGTGCCGAGTTCCGCGCCAAGGGGCTGTGCATTCCGATTATCCGGCCCAAGTCGTTCGTCGGTCCAGAGCGCCTGGGTGTCTTTGCGCTGCTTTATGACTGGGCCAAGGACGGCAAGAATTTTCCCGTCTTGGGCAGCGGTCGCAACCGCTACCAACTGCTCGACGTGGAGGACTTGTGCGATGCCATCTACCTCGTTGCCACCGGCGATTGCGCGGTGGTCGACGATGTCTTTAACATCGGCGCGAAGGAGTTCACAACCCTGCGCGAGGATTACCAGGCTGTGTTGGATTATGCGGGGCACGGCAAGCGCATTGTTTCGCTGCCTGCTGCGCCCATGATCTGGACGCTGCGGGTGTTGGAAAAGCTCAATCTGTCGCCGCTCTACAAGTGGGTCTACGAAACCGTGACCGAGGATTCCTTTGTCTCGATTGAGAAAGCCGAGCGCGTCTTGGGCTTTAAGCCTAAGTACTCTAACAAGCAGGCCCTCATTCGCAATTACCAGTGGTATATCGATAACTTGGCGAGCTTTTCCGGCAAGTCGGGCGTGTCGCACCGGGTTCCGTGGAAGCAAGGCATTTTGGGACTCGCCAAGCTGTTCTTCTGAATCCCCTCAACTCCCCCGGAAGCGCCGAGCTTTTGGGAAGCTCACAATAGATGACAATAAAAACGCCCCACACCAAGCGCCGGTGTAGGGCGTTCTGTTTGGATGGGGCGTTGCCGATTCTTGGCGCTTGCGCCTAGACTTTCGTGATTGGAATATCCTGCGTGTCGTCGCTGTCGTCGTCTTGGCTGCCCTTCGACATCTCTTCGCTCTTCTTCTCCTGCATCTCTTCCGCCAGGTCGTCGAGCTTATCGCTCACCTTGCGCAGCGCCTGCGCCAGCGCATCCGCCAGTTCGACCGAGATCTTATGCGTGCGCACCCGTTCGGCCACATCTTCCGCCGCGTCCAAGATCTCCTGGGCCTCTTTGCTGCTGGCGGCGCGTTTAACGCCGCTTTCCAGCGACGTAGCAACCGAGGTAAGCCCCGTGCGCAGATCTTCTTCAATCTTGCGGCGCTGCTCGCTGTTCCAGGCAACGTCGACAACCTCGGCGAATTTCTGACCAAGACGCGTTAGCTCGTCGATCAACTCCTGACCGGCCTTGCGCGATTCGCTGGCGCTCTGTTCCGCCTCCGATTCAGGGTTTTGGTCAGGACTTTGGCTGGTCTGATTTTCAGTTTCCATCATTGCCCTCCTCGGCAACTAGATACTCATCGCCTATTCAGCATACCACTACGGGCAAAGCGCGTAAAAGTTGCAAAAAAAGCCCCTTGCTCAAGGCTGGGAGAGTGGGAGGACAGCATCATCGCCTTGCACCACGCCGTCAACGCTGGCGGGCAGCCGCACCAGCGTTTTTGGATCGTACAGCCCTACATGCAGCGTTGCGTCGCCAAGTTCGCTGTCAAGTTCATCCATCTCTGCGGGCAGCGTCAGCGTATGTTGCGTGGTCAGATATTCGCCGGGCAGCCACGATCCGCTCGGCGCGGGGCCATCCGCGGTGATGGGCGGATCGTCCGCCTGGGCGATGCGCTCACCGGCCCCGTTCTGCAAATGGACAAAGACATGGTGCGGGGGACGCAGCGCTTGCTCGATCTGCCAAGTCAGGCTGACATGCAGGCGGTTGTCCTCTATGCGGGTGCTGTAGCCGACCAGCCGGGCATGGCTCCCGAACAGCACAGCCGGATCGACCGGCTCATCCAGCGGCGGCGGCGTCACCGCCACGGCGCGGCGCTCGATGATCACCTGGCCCAGCGGGGCCGGTGTCGTGCGCGCTGCTGTGGCTGTGTCCGTGCCTGTGGCTGTGGCACTATCTGTGGCGATCCCTGCGACCAGCCGGTAACTGCCTGCCGGTATATCGGGCGGCAGCGGCAGCGTAACCGGCACTTGCACCAGCGCATTGTCGGGCCAAGCATTGGGCGGATAGCTGGGCAGCGGCCATTCCTGTATGCCAGCGACGCCGCGATCTGAGCCATCGATCAGGCTTAGATAGATTTGGGCATCGGGGCCGGGCGCATCCTTGGCAAAAAAGAGGCGCAACGCTAGGTCGGTCCCTGCCAGCTTGGGCGAGGGTGACAGCCCTGCATGGCCGAGCAGGGTGATGCCCGCCAACTGTGGCGGCGGCGTGATGAACGCGTCCACCGGCAGGCGGTAGACCGAAGGGGGATGCTCCGGCGCGATCACGTCGACCGCGGCCAGCGGGATCAACGGCGAGTCATCGGGCGAAAGACCTTGCGGGCGGCTAAACTGTTCGCTCTCCGCCGGGCCGACGCCGATAAACAAGTGATAAGGGCCAGGCGGCAGACCCACCGGCACGACGAACGCGATCTGCGCGGTGACCGGCTCGGCAGCCGCGGCGTCGCCATCCGCGGGCGGCAGCCCCAGCAGCGGCAGATCGCGCTGCCCCCATTGCACACCGGCTTCGTCCAACAGGCGCAGCGACGCGCGCTTCCCCTCTGTTGTGCCTTGCCATGTCAAATCGACACGCAGCGGTGCGTTGTCGCTGGCGATCATGGCCGGGCCGACCGCGGCGCTGACAAGCGTGAGGTCGTCATACAGGGCTTGGATCGTCTCGGTTGTGTCGTTTGGCGCTTCTGTGTGCCCCACCCACGCGCTCAAGCGCGTTGCTGGGGAAAACCACTGATTCTCCAGGTTACGGGCTTTGGTCTGCAGATACGCCTCGATCTCTCCCGGCAGGCGGCTGCCAAAGGAGAGGGGCGCGGGGAACCAGACCGTGCCCCGGTGCAAGGCCGCGTCCAACTCGGCGCGCATGACCGGATTCCAGATCAACGCCTGTTGGTCAAGCGGCGCGGGCTGGGGCGGCAGATAGCTGCCATCCGCTTGGCGCGGTGAATAGGCGCGCCAATAGCCCACTTGCCAGGGGAAGAGGGCGTGAACCGTATCATGGCGGCGCGCGTTCTGCATCACAAAGCGCACGATGGGCCGGTAGTCATGCTCGACATAACGCGGCGTTGTGAAGAAAACATAGCAGCCGATGAGGGCCGGGGTCATCAGCAGCAGCGCGGCGACTATGCCCAACAGCTGGCTCTCCGCGGCAACCCGGTCGATGCCGCGGCTAAAGAGGATCAACGCAAAGGGCAGCACAAAGAGCATGAGCCGCTCGCCGCCTTCGGGAAAGAAGGGGTAGAGCAGATTGATGACAAAGCCGAGGGTGAGCGGAACGACAACCAGGATCGCCATCGCGGTGCTGCTGGCCGAGACGTGGTTGCGCGTAGCGATGAACGCCGCGCCGATGGGAGGAATGATGACCAGCGGCGCAAGGACTCGCCACGTGGCGAGGTCGCCCGGCCAGGGGAGATGCCCCGCGGTGATCGCTACGACATGCCGCCAGAGGTAAGTCCACACAGCCAGCGGCTCATCCTGATCCGCGATGACTTTATCTTGCACATAGGTGAGCAGTTTGGGGATGGCATAGCCCCACCAGGGCAGTTGCAGTAGCAGGATTAACAGCGCGGCCAGCCACGCGATGCGCGGCACGCGGCCCGTTCGCCACCACTGTACCAGCGCCCATATCTGGTGGGCAGCCAGCACAAACGCGCTGTAATAAAGCGTGAGCAAGCACAACGCGCCGGTTAGCACATAGCCCGCCAAAGCCCATCTGCCGCGGCGCGTGCCTTCCGCCGGAACATGGATCAGATCGGCAAAGAAGCCGGTCGCCAGCAGGCAGAGCAGCAGCGCCAACCCATACATGCGGACTTCTTGGCTATAGAAAAGATGAAATGGGCTGATCGTCAGGAGCAAGACCGACAGCCAGACCACGCGCGGTCGTTGGGGAAAAAGGCGATGCGCCACCCAAGCCATTGCCGGGAGGGCCAACAGCCCGGTCAGCACCGAAAGCCAGCGCGCGGTGACGGCGTCCGACGCGCTGAACAGCTTGAACCAAGCGTGGAGCAGGGCGTAGTAGAGCGGGGGGTGGATGTCGCGCGCGGTCAGCCACGTCATGCGCGCCAGCGACTCGGTTGCAAAATAGATGCTGTAGCCCTCATCCCACCAGAGCGGCTGCCAGGCCAAACGCTGCATACGCAGGAGCAGCCCAGCCACACATAGAAGCCCGACGAGCACCGGGAGGAGGATCGATCCCAGCCGCTGGCTACTGCTGCTCGTAGCGGACGTATAGCTCCTGTTGAGGGTCATCTTTGCTCAATATAAAGGTGGCTGGCGGCCCAACGGGTGTGCCGTTGCTGTCCACCAGTTGCAGAACCCATTGCCCTGCCGTTTCTACATCCGGGAATTCGACCTTGAAGTTCTGAAAGCGTTGGCGCGCATCGGCGAAGGGCCAGGTAAAGGCCGGCTGGCCGCCGAACGACTCCCCGTCCACCGGCAGCGATTCGCCATCTTTGGTCACGCGCAAGCTGTAGCCATCCAGCGCGCTCTGGCCCGAATAGACGTAGAGGAAAATCCGCACATGGCTTGTTTCGGGAAACTGCTCTTGTGTCTGTAGCGTAAAGTTGACGGCAGGCTGGGGGGGTGTCGTGGGGGTGACGGGTGCGGCTGCTTGATCCGGCGCGGGCACCGGAGTCGCGGCCGCGGTTGGCGTGCCGCCGACGACAGCCACGCTGTCCACCGCGCCCAGCGTATCGACATATTCGGCGATGATCCATCCTTCTGCGCCGTCGATGCAGCAGACCTGCCACCAAGTCCGTTCGGGGTTCACGCCAACAATATCATACTCTGCGCCCCGTTCTGCCATGATAAGCACGTCAAAATCGGTGCTAGGCCCGCTGCGGATGTTGACTAAGGGGCCGTTGACCACCGCTTTGGCTCCGCTATTGGCGACGGGCGCTGTGAGGGCGCTGCCTGCTGCGTCCACCGGCTGGCCTGGGGGGGCTTGGGCCGCCTCGTCAACCGCGGTGGGCGCGTCGGTGGGTGTCGGCGTAAAGGTGGGCTTGGGCGTGCGGATCGCAATGCGCTCGTCACCGGGTGACGAGGCCAGCAGCCCGCAGCCTGTTGCTCCCAAGACACCCGCCAACAGCAGGGAGAGCAAGAAGGGCCGCGCCCAGGGGCGTCTCTTACAAACTTGCCTTGAACAATCAACCATCATTAACGTACTCGTATCCAGCCAATGTACACTTCGCGATTTGGATTACTCGGCGCGGTCGTAAAGGTGACAGGCTCCGATAATTGCGCGCCGGTCCCATCCGTAACGTAGACAGTCCATGTGCCTGTTCCCAGCAACTGCAAACGCGTTGCTTCGGTGTTGAGGGTGCTTGGGTCGGGCGGGCGGTACTCATATTTGTAATTGTAGAGGACTCGGCTTCCCGAACCGGGCGGCGCACTGAAGTGAAATTCGTCTTGGCTGAACTCAGGCCCCAGCGCATTGGGTCGGTCCACCCCTTCAAACTTCACAGCCAACGCGTATCCTTCGACCGCGTCCTCATTGGGCGATACGCCGACATACAGCTTACCCCAGATCGTCAAATATTCATTATTTGTGGGGAAAAATTGTGGCCCGATCGCGCGCTCAAAGGGGTAGCGCGTTGGCGTAGGCGTCAGGGTCGGCGTGGGCGTCAAAGTTGGCGTGGGCGATAGGGTGGGCGGCGGCGGCGGCGCGCTGACGCTCACCGGTACGTTGGCGATGTCATTGTTGACCTCCACATGGGAGGCGACCACCCACACGCTCTCACCGCTGATGCAGCAGACCTCCAGCCATGCACCGTCCTCGCTGCGCCCAATGATCGCAACTGGAATCTGCGGCCCCAACTGGGCCAGCAGGGGGTATTCAAGCCCCGGCCCCGTTCGCAGCGCCACCAATCCACTGGAAACCAGGATATAGGGTGTCGCGGTGGGCGTGGGCGTAGGGGGAACGGTGGGTGTTGGGGGGAGAGGCGTATCAGTCGGCAGCGGCGTATCGGTTGGGATCAGTATGGGCGGCTGCGTGCCGGGCGTTGCCAATGGCGATTCAGCGCCAGGGCCAGGCGTATCCGTCACAGGCAGTAAGGGCGACTCGGCAGTGGCGGTGGCGGTTGCCGGTGGCGTGGGCGTGGATGTGGGCAAAATCGGCAAGACCGATTCGGGGTCAGTGCCCGGCGGCACGATGATCACGCCTGGCTTGTCGGTCGCCGGTGGCGTCACAATGAGCAGACTTCCTTCGGTTGTCGGCGTCGGTGTGAAGGTTGCGGCGAGCGCAGCGGCCTCTGTGGGGGTGGGCGTGACACGCTGCCGCTGTACCAGATCCGCGGCGGAACAGCCCAACGCCAACAGCGCAAAGACGAACAGTGGGATCAACCAGCGGCGCAGCGCATGGCGCGGCTGCTGCTCAACGGGTTGACCGTCAACCGAATGCGATGGGTGCGATGACGGCAGATGACTCATCTTGCCAGAATCCATGCGACGTAGACTTCGCGGTTGATGTTGCCCGCGCGCGTGTCAAACTCGATTGCGTCGGACAGCTGCGTGCCAGAGGCATCGGTGACATACATACGCCAATAGCCATCTATGAGAGACGCCCGCGTTTGGGTCGATTGCGGGTCTTCCGCCTTTGGATCGGGCGGGAGAAACTCAAATTTATAGTTGAACTCAACGCGGTTGCCGCTGGCCGGGCCGGGCGGCACGTTGAACTCGTAGATATCTGTGCTGGGGGCTTCGCCCTTGGTGTTGGGCCGGTCTTCAAAGGCGGAACCCTCCGCGCTGTGGCGAAATTCCACTTGCACATAGTAGCCGGGCAGCGGATGGCCGCCGGGACCGGCAATCTTGGCCCATATTGTCAACAATTCATTGTTGGTCGGGAAATAGAGCGGCCCTTCGAACACCTGGAACGGATAGGGCGTTGACGTCGGCGTCGGCGTGATCGTCGGCGTCGGCGTCACCGTACCGGTGGGTGTGGGCGACGGAGGGGGGTCGGACAAGGTCAGCGCGACCTCCTCCACACTGTTGACGATGGTTACATGCTCTCTGGCGACCCAAACGGAATCACCGTTGACACAGCAGATCTGATACCATGAGCCTTCGGGATTTTGCCCGACGATGGCAACTGGAATATTCGGCCCAAGCTGCGCCACCAGCGGATATTCCAGGCCCGGGCCGGTGCGTAGGTTGACCAGGCCGCTCTCCACCATGATATAGGGCGTGGGCGAGGGCGTCGGCGTACCGGTCACGGTGGGGGTCGGCGTATGGGTCGGGATCAGCGGCCTGGGCGTGTTGCTTGGCAGCGGCGTCTGTGTGGGCGGCGGCACCAGCGCACCGAGCGGCGTCGGCGTTGCTGTGCCAAGCGGCGACTGCTCGCTTGGCGGCTGTGTCACGCCAGGGACAGGGGTGGCGCTTGGCTCGGGTGTGGCGCTTGGCGGCAGCGGCGTTGCCGTTTGGGTGTTGGTCGGCGTGGGTGATTCGGGTATGGGGATGACCGAACGAGGGTCAACCCCTGGCGGGATCACAATGACGCCTGGCGTCCCGGCGTTGGGCGGCGTAACGACGACTAGCCCCTGGATGAATTCCGGGGTAGGCGTGAAGGTCGGCGCGCCGACGCGAGTCGGGGGCGGGGTGGGCGTGGGGCGCACGAAGATCGAGCGCATGTCACAGCCGCTCGTTATCAGGGCTGCCAACAGCCCAATTAGCCCCAACGTGATCCAGTTGCGCTGCATCATGCACTAGCCCTTTGCTGTGGTGGGGCCAGCGTAGGGCCGGGCTGTCTTGTATCCGCTGTCCGGCTGTTGTCTTTTGAGGTTCCTTGCCCGCACTCGGCCGATTCAAAGGCGCGTGAATAGGAAGATGCCATGCCGAGAACTGTCATTAACTTGCTAGTGCTTCCTGGATGCGTGCGATCAGCGTGTCCATTGCGTAGGGCTTACGCAGGAAGAAGACTGCCGGATCTTTCTCGAAGTTGGCGATGTTGTCTTTGTCATCATAGCCGCTGGACAACACGATCACAACACTGGGGTCCATTGCACGCAAGTGCATGTACGTCTCGGTTCCGCTCATGACCGGCATACGTAGATCCAGCAGAACGGCACGGATGCGATCCCGGTGGGCTTCAAAGCATTCGATGGCTTCGCGGCCGTTGGCGGCCAGCACTGTCTCGACGTCGGCCAACTCTAAGATATCTCGTACTGCTTCGCGGATGGCTGCCTCGTCGTCTACGACAAGGACAAGCGGCGCTTCATTTGAATGGGTGGGTTGATGCATGGTCAATTTTCCGCCTAAACACTCTGCCTAAACACACTGCCTGAAGTGCTTTGGGGGTTGCTATGCTGATATGAGTAGGCTGATATGGAACTTGCGTGTTGACTACACGGCAGTGTACTACAAATTACCCGATTCGCCCATGCGTCCGGGGTGGTTTGACGCGTACAGACTGCGCGGGGCAAGGCCCCCGATCGGTGCGTCCCATGGGTAAATTTGCCACATCGTAAGGACTTGGACTAAAATCCGAAGGTTGTGCATTTAGATTTCACGCCATCGCGGGGCGCAGTGATTGTGCTCTTGTTGCACACAGAAAACCCTGTAGAGGGATGAATGCAGGAAATGCGCTGCTTGTTCATCTGGCGGCCCATCATTGCAGCCCATTCATGCAGTCCATTCATATGGTGCCGGACGCTGGGCGTTGATGGTTGCGGGTGATCGGCGGCTTGAGGTAGAAATCGTGAGAAAATTTGGCCGGAACTGGGGCATCTGCCGGACGGCCGGTAACGAAAGCAATGGTTGGTGACGAAAGCAGAGGAAAACCATGAGTCGGATGAAGGTACTGTTGACACAGGATGTGCTCGATCTGGGCAATGCCGGTGAGGTGCATACCGTTGCCGGTGGCTATGCTCGCAACTATTTGATGCCGCGCGGGCTGGCGGTGGTCGCCTCCAAGGGCGCGCTGAAACAGGCGGAGGAGATTCGCCAGGCCGGGATTCGCCGCCGGGCACAGGAACGATCCAACGCCGAAGCGCAGGCCCAGGTCATCGCCGGTCAGAAACTGCTCTTTGGCATGCGCGCCGGTGAGAATGACCGCTTGTACGGGTCAGTCACGACGAATGACATTGCTGAGAAGTTGGCCGAAGCCGTGGGCTTTGAGATCGACCGCCGCCGCATTACCCTGGAGCAGCCGATCCGCGATCTGGGCATTTATGATCTGGAACTGCGCTTGATGCAAGACGTGTCGGCCCCGTTCCAGGTGGCTGTCGTGCGCGAGGGCGAGACTTGGGACGACGCCGAGGCACGGGCGAATGCGCGTGCCGCTGCACAGCGCGCAGAGGATGAGGCGCGCGCCGCGCAGCGCGGTGAAGCTGTCGAGGCCCAAGAGCCTGAAGCCGCCGAAGCCGTAGAGAGCGAAGAGGCTGAGGAGACCGAAGAAGAAGCCGAAGCGTAACCGCGCTTTGGCCGCGTCATTGGCTGGCGCGGGCACGATTCAGAACGTAAAAGCGACCGGTACAGTGCCGGTCGCTTTTTTTATGCCTCTCTGGTCTTTGGGGATTTTTCTGTTCGCCTTCGCCCTGTGTTACCGGGGTGCTATCGGGCGAGGCCAATGGCCGCGGGATCAAACGCATAGGGAATCTCGGCCAAATTTTCAAAGCCGTCGTCGGTGCTGCGGTAGGCGATCACAAGCACGCCGTTGGCTTCACCGGCCAGCGCGGGCGGCAGAGGCAGCCGGTAACCGTCATGCACGATGATAGGCGTACCGGGGTCAATTTCGGCAGGGGCTTGATACAGCCCATGCACGGGGCGCGGGCGATCCTGCTGGATGGGCGCGTTGTTGGCCGGATCGATGATTTGGTTGCCGCTGCGCAGCGGCCGCACGCTGATCTGCACCCCTTCGGGCCACGTACCATCGGCTAGTTCCCAACTCAAGACCACGTCGACAGCCGGGGGCACAGCCACACGTAGCGGCTCGCCTTGGGGCGCAGCCTCTACTGCCGCGCTGATCAAGGTGAGGCCCGGCACAATCTCGCGGCGTTCGTCTATCGTGTATGTGGAGGCCGGGGCCGACCTGGCAACCTGCACCCAGTCCGGCCCGACGCTTTGCAGGAACGGCTGCATCGATATTTCCGCCAGCAGCGTAGGCAGGGCATCGGCTGTGCTCAACACCATCTGTCCCAATTGGATCCGGTCATCTGCCTGGCGGCTGCTCACCACCTCAGCGTCGACGTTGACCTGCCAGATCGCCAGGAGATAGTTCAGCGCCAGGCTGTCGTCGACCGCGGCAAAGAGGCTTGCCCCATCCGGCAGCGGTTGATCCAAGAGCAGGGCGGCGCGGTCCAGCCCCGTATCCTCTGGCCGGTTGCGGCTGTTGGCCGCGGGCAGCGACGCGTCGATGCGCCAGGCGAGGGCCAGCACCAGTGCGGCCAATGCGACAGCAGGGACAGCCAACCGCTGGCGCGGGGTCGTATCAAAGCGCGCCTGCAGCCGCTGATAGAAGGGCAGCAGGCCCAAGAGGATCAGCGGGTAGGCAGGCAGAATCACCTGGAACCAGTTGCCGAAGCGGTAGAACCAGCAAAAGATTGCGTAGATGAACAGCGTGCCCCACAAGAGCCAGCGCAGCCCAGGCCGCAGCCCCGCGATCCCGATCAGCCCCAGCACAAGCAGCGGAATGCTGAGTTCCTGCCAGATCAGGTGGGGAAAACCATTGCCCAATAGCGGGCGATCCGGCTCGAAGGCCCATGCCAGTTCTTCGCGGCCTTGCGCTGTCGCCACAAACGACCAGAACCACGCTTGGGGCGTTTCCCAACTGCCCGCGCCCCACCACTGGGGATTGAGCGCGCCGCGTACATAGACATAAATGTAGCCAAGCAGCGGCAGCGCAGCCGCCACAATGCTGCCGAGAATGGCGCGGCCATTGCGCAGCAGGTCCGGCTTGCGCCACAAGATGACGCCAACCAACGGCGGAACCATGAACGCCACGGTGAGCATGTGCGCCAGCGACAGCCCAGAGAGAAGGGCCATGCCAAAGAGTAAGCGCAGATCTTCGGGGCGCTCTTCCCAAAGCAGGTAGACATAAAGCAGGGCGAGGGTTTGAGCTACTGCGCTGCTATATTGTTCGGTGGTGGTTGCGTAGTACCAAAAGAAATAGGTGCAGCCGTAAAAGGCGCTCAACAGCAGCGCAATCCCTACCTGGGTCCACTGGCCGCACCGCTGATTGTCCAAGCTATCACCCAGGATGATGAGGATGACGCGGTAGAAAAGCCACAGCGCCAGCAGCGCCCAAAGCGTGCTGTAGCTGCTGAGGATGGGCATGGGGTTGGGCAGCGCATTGCCCAAGAGCCGCAGCAGGCCGCGTCCGCTATGGAACCAGAGCCAACCGCCCATGGTATAGAGGGGATAGCCGGGCGCATTGCTTGGGCGTGCCTGCACTTGGGCATATTGGTGGGTGATTAGATCGCCGCCGCGCAATTCGTAAGGCTGCAACCCTGTGTCGAGCGTTGCCCAGTAGATCAGGGTAAAGGCAATGAGCAGCGCGGCCGCGCCGATCTGCTGGGGCGACCAGCGGTTGAGGGCGCGAGAGAAGACAGTATAGAAGGGTGCGCGGGGGGATGTGCGTGTGCGGGCGTGGCGTGGCCGCGACCGGCGCGCCCGCGCCGCCCGGTTTGGTTTAGACTTAGGCATAGCTCATTCTAAGACTCCAAGATGGCGTCGACATGGGCTTGGCGCAGCGCACTGCTCAAGATGGGCAGAAGTTCGTTGCGCGCCTCGACGCCGGAAGCATACGTTGCCTTGGCAAAGACAATAATCTCCACCTTGTCGCTGACCGCGTTGTCGTCGGTCAAGATGCGCGGCGGCTCGATCAGCGCGTTGACGCGCTGTGGGAGCGTGGGCGCGAGTTCGGTTAGCGTCTTGTAGGCGTGCTCAAACTGCTCGACGGGCACAAGGAAGCGCAGGCTGGCAAGGCTGAATTCGCCGCGGCCAAAATTGCGTACAATACGCACTTCGCCATTGGGGATGATGTAGAGTTCGCCCGATATGGCGCGCAGGATCGTGGTACGCAGATTCACTTCCAGCACCGTGCCTTCGATGCCGCCAATTTCGACCTTCTCGCCCACGTTGTACTGGTCTTCAACCAGAAAGATGATGCCGCTGATGTAGTCGCTGACAAAGCCGCGCATACCAAAAGCGAACGCCGCGCTGAACAGGCCGAGGAAGGTCAGCAGTCCCGCTGAATCGACAAACGCCGATAGGATGAAGAGCACGGTCAGGATCAGCAAGAGCGCACGCGCAAGGTGATGCGCCAGGGAGCGTAGGGTGACGATCCGTCGCTCGTTGAGCGGGGTCGCCTGCCGTCCCTGGGCTGACTGGACGACCATGCGCGAGAAGAGCGCCGGGAGAAAACGAGCCAGGATCAGCCCAATCACCAAGTAGATGAGGGCCAGCCCAGTGCTGAGCGTCAATTTATATTCAAACAGCCTAATGAGGTCCATAGTCTCCAAAAGCAGCTCAACTTATCACCCGATGTGTAGTGCTTTCTATAATAGCGCACAGGCTTAAAGCGTACACGTTTTGCTGAGTTAAAAGCCCATGTTGATCCGCGCACGCCATCGTGCAGGCCGCTTACGCCCAATCGTCCCTGGCTGCCGCCGAAGGGGGCGGGCCAGGGTGTTGTACATTTGTTCGGGCATAGGTTGGGATAAGATAGGATTTTGAGGTATAATAGTGTATCGACTCGTTTCTGTTTTAGTGTCTGTATGCACAAGCATGCAGGCGTTGAGGTAGGGGTATGGACGAAAATTTCGAGCCACAGAATGGCAATCCCCAAGATGGTGAGCACGACATGCCGGAGGATCTAACGCCTTTTGCCCAAGGCGACGGCATGAATGGCGACATGAACGGTGATGGCGCGAACGGGCACGTCAATGGGTTTGATGCGGGCTACGTGCGCGGGATCTCCATTGAAGAGGAGATGCGCTCCAGCTATTTGGATTACGCCATGAGCGTGATCGTGTCGCGCGCCCTGCCCGATGCGCGTGACGGGTTGAAGCCTGTCCACCGGCGCATTTTGTACGCCATGCACGACATGGGGTTGCAGCCCAATACAGCCTATAAGAAGAGCGCGCGTATTGTCGGTGAGGTGCTGGGTAAATACCACCCTCATGGCGATTCGGCTGTCTATGATGCCATGGCGCGCATGGCCCAAGATTTCAGCCTGCGTTATCCGTTGGTGGATGGTCAGGGCAACTTTGGTTCTATTGACGGCGACA
This sequence comes from uncultured Litorilinea sp., assembly GCA_964655505.1. Lineage (GTDB taxonomy): Bacteria > Chloroflexota > Anaerolineae > Caldilineales > Caldilineaceae > QEUY01. Next base: position 17,596 of record CAZZNG010000058.1, read on the forward strand.
GCCCCGCGGCCATGCGTTACACCGAGGCGCGGCTGGCGCAGATCGCCGAGACGATGTTGCGCGACATCGACATGGATACTATCGACTGGCGCAACAATTTCGACGACAGCTTGCGCGAGCCGCGTGTCCTGCCGGCCATGCTGCCCAATCTGTTGCTCAATGGGACGAGCGGCATTGCGGTCGGCATGGCGACGAATGTGCCGCCCCATAATTTGAACGAACTTGCCGACGCCATTGCCTTTATCATCGACAACTGGGATCGGCGAACCGAGATCGGGCTGGACGAACTGATGACGTTCGTCAAGGGGCCGGATTTCCCCACCGGCGGCATCATCTTGGGCACGGAAGGCGTTAAACAAGCCTATGCCTCCGGGCGAGGGCGCGTGCTGCTGCGGGCGCGCACCGTGATCGAAGAAACCAACAGCGGGCGCTTCCGCATTATCGTCACCGAGATCCCGTATCAGGTCAACAAATCGACGCTGATCGAGCGCATCGCCGAATTGGCGCGCAATGGCACATTGGACCAGATCAGCGACTTGCGCGATGAGAGCGACCGCACGGGCATGCGCCTTGTTATCGAACTGAAGCGCGGGGCCGCGCCCAAGAAGGTGCGGAACCGGCTCTTCAAACATACGCAGTTGCAGACGACCTTTGGCGTCAACGCGCTGGCTTTGGTGAACGACGAGCCGACGACCTAGGGCCTGCGCCGCGCACTGATTGTCTATATTGAGCATCGCGTCGATGTCCTCACCCGTCGCTCCGAGTATCAACTGGGTAAAGCGCGCGAACGCGCGCATATCCTCGAAGGGCTGCGCATTGCGCTGCAATTCTTGGATGAAGTCATTCAGACGATTCGCAGCAGCGAGAGCGCAGAGGCGGCGCGCAGTGCATTGATGGAGCGGTTTGGCCTGTCGGAAGTTCAAGCCCAGGCCATTCTCGACATGCAGTTGCGCCGTCTGGCCGCGTTGGAACAGCAGCGGATCGAGGATGAGTACCAGGAGATTATGGCGCGCATTGCCTATCTGGAAGATCTGCTGGCGCACCCGGAGAAGATCCGCGCGCTGGTGCGCGAGGACATCCTGTGGCTCAAGGAGAAGTTTGGCGACGAACGCCGTACGCAGATTGCTCCCTATGCCACGGGGGACCTGAGCGACGAAGACCTGATCGCCCAAGACAATGTGCTGATCACGTACAGCGCGGGCGCTTACATCAAGCGTATGCCTGCGGATACCTTCCGCGCCCAGGGGCGCGGCGGTCGCGGCATCAAAGGCGCTAGCACGCGACAAGAAGACGAGATCATCAACCTCTTCTTTGCGCGCACGTTGGATCATATTCTCTTCTTTACCAATACGGGCCGCGTCTACAGCAGCAAGGTCTATGAACTGCCTGAAGGCAGCCGCACCGCGCGCGGCGCGCACATTGCCAACGTCTTGAACCTGATGCCCGATGAGACGGTGACGACCATGCTCGTCGTGCCCGACTTTGAGCAGGCCGAGTACGTCACCCTCATCACCCGAAAAGCGCGTATCAAACGCATGGAGCTAAACGTCTTCAGTAATGTACGCTCGACCGGGTTGATCGCCATGAGCCTGGATGAAGGCGACTCGTTGGACTTTGCGCGCATGACCAATGGCTATGAGGAGTTCATTGTCGTCACCCGCAACGGCAAGGCGCTGCGCTTCCATGAGCAGACGGTGCGACCGATGGGACGCACTGCCGCGGGCGTGATGGCTATGCGCTTGTTGGACGACGACGAGGTCGTTAGTCTGGATGTGGTGCGCGAGGAAGGCGATCTCTTCGTGCTGCATGAGCAAGGGTGGGGCAAGCGTACCCCGCTCGAAGAGTTTAATACCAAGGGGCGCTATACCCAGGGCAATTGGGCCACGGATCATCGCCGTTTGGATGAGATCGGCAAGATCGTTGCCGCACATGTCGTCCACCCGGATGACCAGATTACGGTCATGACGGCCAACGGTATTGTGCTGCGCACGGCTGTTGCAGGCATCAGCAGCATGGGACGCAGCACACGCGGCGTGCGTATTGTCAATCTGGGCGAAGGCGACTATGTGGCGGCTGTCGCCGTTCTCAAACATGAGGACTTGACGCGCGAGGTCGACGGTGGAACCGAAGACAGCGAAGGGTTGCCAGATGGGGAAGCTGTCTTGGCAAGCGTTGGCGGACCGGCGTCGATGGACGATGAGATGGCCGACGACGCAGGCGACACGGATGGCGCGGGCGACGACGAATAGCGCATCATGCACGCTGGCTGAATAAAAAGAGACTATGCACGCTGTACTAACGCAAAGCCCTGGGCCTAAGCTGGCCTATCTTGCCACAAGCGATCCCGAAGCCATCGCCGAGACATTGGTGGCGTTCGCCAATGCCGATGGCGGCACGCTTGTATTGGGGATGGACGTGGATGGCAAGCTGGGCGATGTGCTGGTGGAGGAGGACGCATCCGACGCGCTTCAGGCGGCTTTGCGGCTGTGTCGACCTCCAGTGCGTACCACTTGGAGCCACCAACAGGTTCCCGGCGGCACAGTGGTCGTCTTGCAGGTCGAGCGTGCAGCGGAAGCGCACAGCCTATGGGACGGGCGCATCCTGATCCGCACTGGCTCTGAAAACCGGCCCATCGAAGGCTCGGAGATCGCGCAGTTGCTGGCGAATCGGCCTGGGGGCGAGTTTGAACTGCAAGAGGTGGCCGGGGCCACGCGCGATGACCTGGACGAAGAGGTGATCGACACCTATTTGGAGAAGCGCCAGCAGCGCAATCCACGCAGCATGCCCTTGCCCAAGGATAAGCTGCTGCAACAGATTGGCGCGTTGACCGAGGCGCGTGTGCCGACCGTCAGTGGTTTGCTGCTCTTTGGCAAGGAACCGCAGTTGTTCATGCCCCAGAGCCGCGCCATTTTCGTGCGCTTTGCCGATACCCAGCCGCGCGGTCCCGGCGGCACGTTTGGCTATGGCCGTCGCGAGGAGTTCGTTGGCTCGTTGCCCAAGATCATCGACCGGGCGTGGCGGGTGATCTGGGAAGAGATGGACAAGCGTTCCGTCGTGCGCGGGCTACATCGCCACGAAGAAACCGAATATCCGGCCACAGCCGTACGCGAGGCATTGGTCAACGCGGTGGCCCATCGTGATTACCAGCTTACAGGCCGCAGCATCGAAATTCGCATGTACACCGACCGGCTGGAGGTCACCAGCCCGGGCGGGCTACCGGCGCATATTACGCTCGACAACATTGTCGAAGAACATTACAGCCGCAACCCGCGCATCGTCAATGGCCTCTATCAGTGGGGGTACATTGAGGAGCTGGGGCTGGGCGTCGATCTGATGATCGAAGACATGATCAGCGCGGGGCACACGCCGCCGACTTTCGAGGCCAAGAGCCACCGTTTTACGGTGATTCTACACAATTCGCAGGACCCCACGCGCAAGATCGAGACGTGGGAACAGAACATGAATGATCGCCAGATCAAGGCGATTGAGTACTTGCAGCGCAACGATTCGATCACCAACCGCGAGTACCGTGAGCTTTGCCCGCATGTCGGCGCGGAAACGCTGCGGCTTGACCTGGCTGACCTGGTGAGCAAGGGCATCTTGCTCAAGATTGGCGACAAACGGGGAACACGCTACATCTTGAAATGATAGGTTGGCTGCCGCCGGATTCACTGCGATAGGGCTAAATGCGGCCAATTGGAATATCCCCAATATCCCAATTGGGATTCTAGGGATTATTTTGGGTAAAGATGTGGAGCCGGTGTGAAATTGATTGTCTGTGGCGGCTAGCTGCCGCGGAAGTAAGTTCGGGCGCAGTGTATGTTTGAATCGAGGCGTGCTCGAATTGAGGTGTGAGCAGATAGAGGGTTCACATAGCGGGACTATATAGCAGGTTATGTAAGGGCGAAGGTGCGGCAGTTTGCTCAAGCCCAGCCGGATGGTCGAGGACATTGTGCAAATTCCCAATTGGGATATTTGGGATTACGGTTGGGATAGTCGGGATGACCCCGGTTATCCCAATTTTTCTTGTCCTGCTGCCTGCTGCGGTGCTATACTGTTCCCATTGGTGATTGAACTGGTCTGAAAGAGCAAGCGAATGTCTAATTCACAGGAGCTACCCGAGGCGTATACGCTGTCGCCAGCAGATGCTGCCACGGCAGAAACGCATCGCATAGAGACAGTCGAAGAGCCAATCGCCGATGCAGAACCCCATCCGCCTGTGGCGTGGATGCTGCTGCGCGAACTGGTCGAAACTGTTGTTTTGGCGCTGGTGATCTTCTTGTTGATCCGGCTGGTGGTGCAAAACTACCGCATTGAGAGCCATTCTATGCTGCCCAATTTTCATGAAGGCCAGTTCATTTTGGTCAACAAACTGGCCTATAAGCTGGGCGCACCGAAGCGGGGCGATGTGGTCGTCTTTCATAACCCCCAGCGGCTGGACGAAGATTATATTAAGCGTGTGATTGGGCTGCCGGGCGACACGGTGGAGGTGATCGATCAGACCATCTACATCAACCAGCAGCCGCTTGACGAGCCTTTTCCCCATAATCCATTTGCGCCGGGGGAACCGTATGGGCCAACAGTCGTCGGCCCCAATCAGATCTTCGTCATGGGCGATAATCGGGGGAATTCGCAGGACAGCCGCGTCTTTGGCCCGCTGGATGAAGATCTCTTGGTGGGCAAGGCTTGGTTTCGCATCTGGCCCTTCTCTGCCTTTGGCCCAATCCACCACTACGATCTCGTGCCCGTTGCGACCGCGGCGACCGGCCCTTAGCGTGCTGTGATAAGGGTGCTTTGATTGCCGTGGGTTTTGTTTTCGTCCTGTTGCTTTAACAGGATTTGTTAGCTGTTTTGTTAACTGTCGCAGCGTTCATTGATACCCACTTTTGACTGTTTGCATTGCACACAGCGGGGTTTAGTTGGGCTGTGTGCCAAGAAAGGGGTTGTAGGAATTTGAATAGTTGGTCAGAGCAAGAGTTGCATCAGTTGGTGGAAAAGGCGCGCCACCGCGTGCAGAGCGCGACACCGGCACCAAATGGACACTTGGGTCCAGTGGCCGCCAAGGAACTTACCGCCGCCGACGCCGCACGTCTCATCGACCACACGCTATTGAAGCCCGACGCAACCGAAAGCCAGATTCGCAAGCTGTGTGAGGAAGCCAAGCAGATTGGCTTCGCCAGCGTCTGTGTCAATGCCACTTGGGTGGCGCTATGTCGCAAGCTGTTGATCGATTCGCCGGTGAAGGTTTGTGCCGTCGTCGGCTTTCCGCTCGGCGCAACCTTGGCCGAAGTGAAAGCCTTTGAAACGGAGCGTGCCATCCACGCCGGGGCGCACGAAATCGATATGGTCATCAACATCGGCAAGCTCAAATCGGGTGAACACCAGACCGTCTTTCATGACATTGCCGCGGTCACCAGTGTGGCCCACCGAGCGGGCGCGCTGGTCAAAGCCATCATCGAAACCGCGCTGTTGAGCGAGGACGAGAAGGTCGCCGCGTGTGTCTTGGCCCAGGCCGCGGGCGTTGACTTTGTCAAGACGTCAACCGGCTTTAGTGGCGGCGGCGCGACCGTGGAGGATGTGGCCCTGATGCGGCGCGTCGTGGGGCCGGAACTAGGCGTCAAGGCTTCCGGCGGCATCCGCAGCGCGGCCGCGCTGCGTGCCATGGTTGCCGCGGGTGCGACGCGCATCGGCGCGAGCTATGGCGTCCACATCATTGAGGAATTCGACGCAAAGCCGCCGGAGCAAGACCCGGTGGTGGAGGAAGAGACAGGGGATCAATATTAAATGTCTGTGCGGGTGCAGGATTACGCGCTTATCATTGGACATGTGTGGCGCTGTACAAGCTGCCGCGAGGCGCTCATGGCCGACCCGGAAACCATGTGGCTGGGTTATAAGTTGAGCGAAACACAGCGCGAGCGGATTCAGGATCTCGAAGACGAA
>CAZZNG010000059.1:0-23524 GCA_964655505.1 uncultured Litorilinea sp.
GGCACAGCCATCGTCCTCCTTTTCCTGTTGATGACCGTGGCCGCGCCCCTGCTCGCGCCCTATTCGGCCACAGAACAGATCGCCGGGGCCGCGCGCCAAGCGCCTTCGGCGCAGCATTGGTTTGGCACGGATCGACTGGGGCGCGATGTCTTGAGCCGTGTCATTTGGGGCGCACAGGATGTGCTGGGGCTGGCGGGCCTGGGCACGCTCTTGGCTGTCTTTCTAGGCGCGGCCATCGGCCTCTTTAGCGGCTACAAAGGCGGCTGGATCGACGAGATCACCTTTCGCCTCTTTGACAGCCTGTTGGCGATGCCTGCGCTGCTCTTGGCGCTGCTGCTGCTCGGCACAGTCGGCCCCTCGCGCAACAGCGTCATGATCGTGATCGTCGTCGTCTACACGCCGATTGTGGCGCGCGTGGTGCGCAGCGTTGTCCTGGGCATCAAGCCCAAGGGCTTTGTTGAAGCCGCGCGCGTCCGCGGCGAACCCCTCGGCTACATCCTCTTTCGCGAGATTCTGCCCTCGGTCATGCCCGCGCTGGCGGTTGAGGGCGCGCTGCGCTTCTCCTATGCCATCTTCTTGGTGGCGTCGTTGGGCTTTCTCGGCGTGGGTGTGCAGCCGCCCAGCCCCAACTGGGGGCTGATGGTGAGCGAGGCGCGCACCTATGTCTCGCTCACTCCCTGGGCGCTCTATTTCCCTGTGGCCGCGATCTCGCTGCTGGTCATCGGCGTTAACCTCATGGCCGATGGATTGAAGCGCGCGCTGCAAGTCGAGGGGTAGATCGAACTTCTGGGAAGCTTCAGGCTGCGATGCGATCTAGGCGATACAATCAGCGCGATACAGTCTGCGCGACCCGTCTTTTCCCAATCTCCATGTTAGAGGAGTCCTTGTTGGCAATTTCCAACAAATCCACGACCTACAACGCTCACCGCTCCGGCCCCGACGCGCAGCCGATCCTGACGCTGGACGATGTCACCATCGGCTACCAGCAGCAAGGACGCTGGCTCGAAGCGGTACGCGATGTGAGTTTGACCATCCACGCGGGCGAAACCTACGGGCTAGTCGGCGAAAGCGGCAGCGGCAAATCGACGTTGGCATTGGCCGCGCTGCGCTATTTGGCTGAAAACGGCGCGGTGCGCGGCGGGCGCATCTTGCTGCGCGAGCAGAACCTGCTCGAACTCAATGAACCGGCCATGCGCCGCATCTGGGCGAGCCAGATGAAGCTTGTGCCACAAAATGCGCTGTCATCGCTCAACCCCTCGCTGCGCATTGGCGAGCAACTGGCCGAAGGGCTGCCGGGGGCCAATGGCAACCGCGACGAGAACATCCATGACCTCCTGCGTATGGTGCGCCTGGCCGACCCCGAACGCGTGGCCGCGGCCTACCCCCACCAGTTGAGCGGCGGTATGCAGCAGCGCATCATGATCGCGCTGGCCCTGGGCGCGGAGCCGGACCTGCTGGTGTTGGACGAGCCGACCACCGCGCTCGATGTCACCACCGAAGCCGCGATTCTCGACCTGGTGGGCGACCTGATCAAGCAGCGCAGCACGGCTGTGCTCTTTGTCTCGCACAATTTGGGCGTTGTCGCGGATATCTGCGACCGTGTCGCCGTGCTCTATGCCGGGGAACTGGTGGAAGATGCGCCGGTGGATGCGCTCTATGCCCAATCGCTGCACCCCTACACGCGCGGCCTGCTCAAAAGCGTGCCGCGGCTGGGCGAAACCAAAGCCACCAACCGCCTGATCCCCATCCCTGGCAGCATCCCGCGGCTGGGCGAAGCGCCCCCCGGCTGTGTCTTTGCCCCGCGCTGCCCCATTGCTCAAGAACGCTGCCATATCGAACGCCCGTCGCTCGATACGCCGCTGCCGGGGCGGCGCGTGCGCTGTCACCGTTGGCCGGAAATTCTTGACGGGCGCGTTGACCTCGACGCGGCTTGGGCCGAAACAGCGGACATGGAAGCCCAAGCCACGGGTGCAGCCCACCCGTCAGCCGACACCGACACAGCCGACACCGACACAGCCGCACAGCCCGTCTTGTCGCTGGAAGATGTGGAAAAATCGTTCAAGCTGCCGCGCAGCCTGGGCAAGGTCCTGCGCGGCGAACCGACCCAGACAGTGCGCGCCGTGGATGGCGTCAACCTGGACTTGGCCCCAGGCGAGACATTGGGCTTGGTGGGCGAAAGCGGCAGCGGCAAGACCACCCTCGCCCGCTGCATCATCGGCCTGACCGAAGCCACCGGCGGCGGGATCAGCCTGCTCGAAGTGCCCCTGGCGCGCAGCCTCCAAGACCGCGATCGCCAGGTGCTCCACCAGTTGCAGATGGTCTTTCAGAATCCGGACGAAGCCCTCAACCCCTATCTCACCGTGGCCGAAGCGCTGCGCCGCCCGCTGCGACGGCTGGCGGGCATGGACAAGGATCAAATCGACGCGCAGATTGGCCGCCTGCTGGAGATGGTCAAGCTGCGCCCGGAGTATGCCCACCGACTGCCCGGCCAATTGAGCGGCGGCGAAAAGCAGCGCGTGGCGATTGCGCGCGCCTTTGCCGCGCAGCCCGACCTGCTCATCTTTGACGAGTCGGTTTCCGCGCTCGACGTGTCGGTGCAAGCGTCGATCCTCAACCTGCTCAACGAACTGCAGCAGACCCACGGCAGCGCCTATCTCTTCATCACCCACGATCTGAGCGTCGTCAGCTACCTGGCCGACGTGGTCGCGGTCATCTACCTGGGCAAGTTGATGGAAGTGGCACGCGTCGAAACGCTGCTCACGCCGCCCTATCACCCCTATACCGAAGCGCTGCTTTCGGCCATTCCTGTGCCCGATCCCCACGCCGACCGGCCCCGGATCCGGCTCGACGGCGAAGCGCCCAGCCCGACCCAGATTCCCAGCGGCTGCCCCTTTCACACACGCTGCCCGCGCTTTCTGGGCGACATCTGTGTCAACCAGACGCCGCCGTGGCGCATCAGCCCGACAGGGGATCGCATCTTCTGCCATATCCCCCTGGACGAGTTAGCACAAGCACAAGCGCCCATCCAGACCACGACGGGCACAGCGCCCCTCGACGCGCCCTCGAATGGGCAAGCGCCCGCGGCTGCGACAGGCAAAACAGATGAGACAACGGACGAAACAATGGACGAAACAATGGACGAAACGGGGGAGGCATAAGATCCATGCTGCGCTATACGCTGCGCCGATTGGGCTTTCTGACGTTGACGCTCATCATCACCTCGCTCATTGTCTTTCTCGTCACGCAACTGCTGCCGGGCGACGTGGCGCGCGTCATTCTAGGCCGGGAAGCAAGCGACACAGCCGTTGCCGCCCTGCGCGAAGAGTTGGGGCTGGATCGTCCGCTGCCGGTGCAATATGTCGCGTGGCTAGGCGACTTTATCACCGGCGATTGGGGCACCTCCTACAGCACCGGCCAACCCATCCGCGCGCTGGTCATGCAGCGGCTGAGCAACTCGCTCATGCTGGGCGGGCTGGCGCTGCTGATTGCCGTGCCGTTGTCTGTGGCGCTGGGTGTCGTTGCCGGGCTGAATGAAGACAAGCCGCTGGACACCGTCATCAGCATTGGCTCGCTTTCAGTGGTGGGGCTGCCTGAATTTGTCACCGGCCTGCTGCTAATCCAACTCTTTGCCTTTCGCTGGCGTCTCCTGCCCGCCAATTCATCCATCCGCGAGGGGGTTTCCTTTTTCGAAGCCCTGCCCATGCTGGTGCTGCCCGCGATCACCGCGACGTTGGTGCTGCTGGCCTATGTGTCGCGGCTGACACGCGCCGGGGTGATCGAAGAACTCAAACAGGAATACGTGCGCACAGCGACCTTAAAGGGGCTGCCGCGGCGCACGGTGGTCTGGCGGCATGTGTTGCGCAACGCGCTCTTGCCCACCATCACCGTCGTCGCCATCAGCTTCGGCTGGCTCATCAGCGGATTGATCGTGATCGAGAACGTCTTCAACTATCCTGGGCTGGGCCGCCTGCTCACCTTTGCCATCGACCGTCGCGACCTGCCCATGCTGCAAGCCATCACCTTGGTGACTGTGTTGATCTTTGCCCTCTCCAACCTGGTCGCGGACCTGCTCTATGCCTACCTCAATCCACGCATTCGGCTGCAATAGCCGGGTGCGCGAGCGCCTGCTGGACTGGCCGCGACCCATTGGCCTGTGCTCATTTGAAAGATCCTTTTGAATGACTGGTCTAAATGTGATACCATAGGCGTGGTTTGAAAACTGGATACTGTAGGTGCTCCACGGAGTGTTGGTCAGCGCGCTCGGTTTGCCCGACAATGTGTCGCATTCAACGATGAACCGATGACACAGAACACTCCAGATAGGCCAAGCATGGCTACCGTCAAGAACCATGTTATACATCTTGATGTTTGATGCGCGACAGGTTGCGGGGCCGCACGGCTGCGATTGTCTGAATTCCCCTTTGTGTTTCCCCAGATTTTCGCATTACTGCTGACGGTGTTTATTCGCTAGTTTCCGTCTGCTACGGTCTTGTTTGCGTAAACCGCAACAGTCGAACGAAGCGGCTTTTGCGCGCCTTGCGTGCGTCATAGCGATACGTCCTATAGCCATCGCCAGCGGACCAAACTGGCTCATGCTTTTGGTTTTGCGCGCAATCGGCAATTTTCTTAGCGAAAGGATGCCAATTTGGAAACAAAGATAAAAGTCGAAAATCTGATCAAAATCTTTGGGCATAATCCACGCGGACGCCCGCTGGAAATGCTGCGTAAAGGGATGAGCAAAGATGAGATCCAGCAAAAGACCGGGCACGTCGTCGGCGTCAATAATGTGACGTTCGAGGTCGCGCAGGGGGAAGTCTTTGTCGTCATGGGGCTTTCGGGTTCAGGGAAATCGACTTTAATCCGTTGTCTGAACCGTTTGATCGAGCCGACCGCAGGCCACATCTACGTTGACGGCGAAGATGTGCTCGCCGCCGATAAGCGCGGCCTGCAGGAGATCCGTCGCAGCAAAATGGCGATGGTCTTCCAGCATTTCGGGCTGTTCCCCCACCGTACTGTGGGCGAAAATGTCGCCTACGGCCTGCGCGTGCGCGGCATGCCCGAAGCCGACCAGCGCGCCAAATCGTTGGAGGCGCTGGAGTTGGTCGGGCTGGCTGAGTGGGCCGATTACTACCCCCACAACTTGAGCGGCGGCATGCAGCAGCGTGTGGGGCTGGCGCGGGCTTTGGCGACCGACGCGGACATTCTGTTGATGGACGAAGCCTTCAGCGCGCTCGACCCGCTGATCCGCCGCCAAATGCAGGACGAGTTGATGCAACTGCAAGAGCGGCTGCAGAAGACCATCCTCTTTATCACCCATGACCTGAATGAAGCGTTGCGCGTCGGCAACCATGTCGCGGTCATGCGCGACGGTGAGATCGTCCAGATCGGCACGCCAACCGAGATTATTACCGAACCGGCGGACGAGTATGTCGCCAAATTCATGGCCGACGTGGATCAAGCGCGCGTGCTCAGCGCCGAGTTTGTCATGAAGCCCGCGCCGCAGATCAAACTCAACACGCCTGTGCCTGCTGCGCTCGACCGGCTCAACAAAGCCAAGTCCGATGCGCTCTTCATTGTCGATCAAGCGGGCGAGTTGGACGGCGTGGTCACGCGCGAGGATCTGGAACAGTTGGCAAACAACGGCGCGGGCAACATTCGAAAAATCGTCAATGCCAACGTGCCGACCACGGCGTCGTTTACGCCGCTCAATGACCTCTACGGATTGGGCCAACAGGGTACACCGATCGCAGTCCTCAACGAACGCGGCAAACTGCTCGGCGCGGTCTATCCGCTCGATATTCTGGCGGCGCTAGCCGCAACGGAAGAGGTGGCGGCTGAATAAATGGCCGCCGTTGTCGCGCTGATGCAGCGGCAGAAGGGAGAATAAGAACTTGGAGTGGAACGAATTCTTCGAACTGATCCCGCTGGATGACTGGCTCTCCGACGGTTCGGAATGGCTGGTCAAAACCCTCGTAGCCCATACCAGCGGCTTCTTCGACGCGATCCAAATGCCGATTGAATGGCTTTTGAAGACGCTGGACACCGGCCTCAACGCCGTGCCGTGGCCGGTTGTTGTGTTGGTCGCGCTGGCGCTGGGTTGGTACAACTCAGGGCGCAACGTCGGCATCTGGGCCGCGGTCGGTCTGATGCTAACAGGGTTCCTGGGCTATTGGGGACTGACCATGACGACGTTGGCAATGGTGCTCACCGCGCTCTTTTTCTCGGTGTTGGTCGGCGTCCCGCTGGGCATCTGGGCCTCGCGCAGCGATGCAGTGGACAACGCCTCGCGCGTGATCCTGGATGGTATGCAGACGATCCATCCTTTTGTCTACCTGGTTCCCATTGTCATGTTGTTGGGTATCGGCCAGGTACCGGGAACCATCGCCACGATCATCTTTGCCCTGCCGCCCATTGTGCGGCTCACCAACTTGGGCATTCGCCAAGTCCCGAGCGAGGTGGTCGAGGCTGGGCGCTCCTTCGGCTCCACGGATCGCCAACTGCTCTTTGACGTGCAGATACCGCTGGCAATGCCGACCATCATGGCCGGGCTGAATCAGACGTTAATGCTGTCGCTGTCGATGGTGGTCATCATCGCCTTGATTGCGGGCGGCGGTTTGGGCCAGGAGATCCTGCGCTCGGTTGGACGGCTGGACATTGGCCGCGCGGCCACATCCGGCCTGTCGGTGCTGATCCTGGCGATTGTGCTGGATCGCATTTCGCAGGGGCGCAAGCAGCAGACCCAACGCGAGGCCGATTAATTCTTGCGAGCATGGACCGGCTTGCCGGTCCCTCGAATATACATGTTGCAACCAAACGATTGACACAGGTTGGGAAATTCCCAACAGCCGGAGTCTCTTGAGAGGAGGTGATGCCAGTGTAGTGCATGGCCCACACACGAAGGCGCATGCGACGGTTCGCCCCATGTTTACGTTGCCTGGTGCTTGGGGCGCAACTGGTCCTTACACATGAGGTTTAATGACCAGAATCAAACACCTTAAGGAGAGTAACTTACATGAAACATCAATGGTGGCTATCCGCCCTTGTCGTACTGATGCTGGCTTTGGCAGGCTGCACGCAAGCACCGGCGGCCCCGGTTGACACTGGTGACACCGGTGACGCAACGGAAGCGCCTGCTGCGGAAGAGCCTGCGGCAGAGGAAGCAGAAGAGCCGACAGAAGAGCCAGCCGAGGAAGAGGCCGCGGAAGAGCCTGCTGCCGAAGAAGCGTCGGACGCGGCGGCAACAGTCGGCGGCGAAATCCAGATGGCCCGCGCCACTTGGGACACAGGCTGGTTCCAGGCAGCAGTCTTTGAGACGCTGCTCGAAGAACTGGGCTACGACGTGACCCTCGCCGGTGACCTGCCTGCCGAGACCTTCTACCCGGCGCTGGCCCAAGGCGACCTGGATATGTGGGTCAATGGCTGGTTCCCGCTGCATGAGCCTTTCCTGGAAAGCGATCTCGTGGCGGGCAAAGTCGAAGCCGTTGGCTACCAGGTCACGGCTGGCGCGCTGCAAGGCTTCCTGATCGACAAGGCAACGTCGGACGAGTATGGGATCACCAGCTTGGCCGACTTTGCAGACCCGGAAATTGCCGCCCTCTTTGATACAGACGGCGACGGCAAGGCCGACCTGACCGGGTGTGACGCCGGTTGGGGCTGTGAAGGTGCGGTCAACACCATCTTGGCGGAGCAAGGGCTTGAAGACATGATCACCCATGTTCAGGGAACCTACTCGCTGCTGATGGCCGACACCATTGCCCGCTACCAGCGTGGGGAGCCGATCTTCTTCTACACCTGGACCCCCAACTGGACGGTGGCCGATCTGCAACTGGGCGAGGACGTAGTCTGGATCACGGTCCCCGGCTCTGAAACGACCGAGGACGTGCCCGGCTGTGTCGAAAACCCGTGTGCGATGGGCTTTGTCGGCAACGACATTCGCGCGGTCGCCAACACGGAATTCCTCGACAACAACCCAGCCGTGCGTGCCCTGCTCGAGCAGGTCGAAATCCCGCTGGCTGACATCGCCGCCGAGAATCAACTGATGCTCGCAGGTGAAGATGACGAGTCAGACATTCAGCGCCATGCAGCCGAATGGATCGAGCAGAACCGCGACCTGGTCGACGGCTGGATCGAAGCGGCTCTCACTGCGGTTAGCTAAGGTCATTCTGTCTAGATCCTAGCTCTGTCTAGCAGAAACAGAATGGGGGTGGTGCGTTTTGGCGCGCTGCCCCCATTCTGTTTTAAGGGACCGCGGCTCAAAAGTGAAGCAAAGTCTAGACGGTTACTGCCGGATCGGTTAGAATAGACTCAACAATACATAAATAAATTACCCGCCACAGGATCGAGCACAGAATCGAGCCAGGCTCAATCACGTTGGTATTCTCAAGGTGGTATGTCCCAAGCGAAGCGCACGACATCAGACGAAGCCCGGCCCTTCCTAAAGTGGGCCGGTGGCAAGTCCCAATTGCTCACCCAGATCGCCGCCCATTTTCCGGACGAACTCAACAACGGCTCGATTACCCAATATGTCGAACCCTTTCTTGGCGGAGGGGCTGTATTCCTCGCCGTAGCCCAACGTTACCGGCTGCGGCGTATTGTATTAACGGATGTTAACCCGGAACTGATCTTGGCCTACTGTGTGGTGCAGCAGGATGTTGCCGGGTTGATCGACCGGCTGCAAGAGCATGCACGGCGCTACTTGGCCGTAGATGAGCCAGCACGCCAGGCATACTATTACCAAGTGCGCGCCGCCTACAATGCCCAGCGCCAGGCCTTTGACTATGGTCGCATCAACCCGGATGCCTTTGAACCGGCCTGGACCGACCGAGCCGCGGCCATGCTCTTTCTCAACCGCACTTGCTACAATGGGCTTTTTCGTGTCAACAGCCGCGGCAAATTCAATGTGCCTTTTGGCCGTTACAAACGCCCGACCCTTTGCGATGCAGACAACTTGCAACGGGTCGCCGCGTTGCTGCAAAGGGTGGAGCTATGCTGCGCGGCCTATGATGCCAGCGCCCCTGTGATCGATGCCGCGACCTTTGTCTATTTCGATCCTCCCTATCGCCCGCTCAGCCGCACCGCCAACTTCACGGCCTATTCGCAGGCTCGCTTTGACGATGCGGAGCAGATTGAACTAGCGGCCTACTTTGCCCGGCTGCATCACACGACCGGCGCGAAGCTCATGCTGAGTAACTCTGACCCGACCAACATCAATCCGGACGATGATTTCTTTGATCGTCACTATGCGCCCTTTCAGCGCCATCGGGTCTATGCGAACCGCATGATCAACCGCCGCAGCGACCGTCGCGGGAAAATCAGCGAACTCCTGATTACCAATTACTGAGCCGCGGCCGTTGCACCGACAGAACGACTCCGCTCCTTCCGATACCCTAAAGGAGCGCACTATCTAGCTCGGAGGTTTTCTATGTCCACATACATCGCACAGTGCACCAGAGGGAGGGGCCGACATCTGCTAAGGGCTGCGCTGTCTGCCGCCGCGCTGCTCGCGGCCTTGCTCATCGTCGCCTGCACGCCGGTGGAGACGCCGCAGTCGCAAGATATTGACACAACAATCGGCACCTCTGCGGACGCCACGCCCGCGCCGCTGAACGATCTTGATCTCGCCAATGCCACCTATCGCGGCATCTATTCAGAGCCGGTCCAGTTACAGGGCGGCGTCTATGAGGGCGAACCCTTTACAGAGGGAGGCATGATCCGCCCGCAGGTCTTCCTGGTCGACCTGCGCGCCGATGGCGACTTGGATGGCGACGGCGACGTGGACAGCGCGGTGATCTTGAGCGAGAACTCCGGCGGCACAGGGCACTTCATCTATCTGGCCGCGGTGCTCAACGACAACGGCAGCCCAGTCAACGCGGCCACGACCTTGCTCGGCGACCGTGTAGGCATAGAGCGTATGGAGGTCGACGGAAGCGAAATCTACTTGGACCTGCTCGTCCACGGGCCAACCGACCCCATGTGCTGTCCCACCAAATCGATCAGCCAAACCTGGACCTTCACCGGCGATATGCTGTCGCTCACCCAGGGCATGACCGCGGACGAGGCGCGGGCAGATGTGGGCAATACCTTGGAGTTTGAGGGCATCACCTTCAACTATGAATCGACGCTGGCAAGAGACTGGCGCGTTGAGGTGATCGGCGACGACCATCCAGAAGCGGCCCCGCCTGATTTCAGCGTCGGCCCCACGCGCACCGTCCTGACCGCAGAGGGGTTCCCCACTGCCGGCATCGACACCGTTCCCCCGGCCATTTACATCTATCGCATGTCGGACCTCGCCCAATCGCCTGAATCGGCTGTGGCAGACCAACTGGCGGCTCTGATCCAGGAGCAGCCTGACCCGTCTACGCTGGATGAACTGCCGTTGCTGCCCCACGCGGGGGCGGCGCAGGTGCTCCACGCCAACGCAGCCTATCTGAGCTTTGACGGCGGCGACGGCATTGGCCTGCGCTATGTCACATACTATGCACAAGACGTTGCACCGCTTTTGGGCAGTTGGTTCTGGTATACCTTCCAGGGCTTGACCAACGACAACAGCGTCTATGTGGCCGCGGTCTTCCCGATCTCGACCGAACTCTTCCCCGATACGCTGCCCGACCCGTTCAACTATGATGCTTTTGCCGCGGATTTCGAAAGCTACTTGGCCGAAAGCGTGGCAACCCTGGACAGCGCCCCAGCCGATGCCTTTACGCCTTATCTTTCACAGCTGGACGCGCTCATGCGCTCATTCGTGGTGGACGACATGGCAGAATAAGAGCGAACCTGCCTGTCGCTGCCGCACGCCAACAAGGATGAACCCCTGTGCCTTCCCTGCTGCCCCCGTCCGTAACCTATTGGCTCATCCGATTACCGAGCAGCGCAAACCATGCAGCGCGCCGCTTGCTGTACATTGCGCTGCTCGGTCTGCTTGGCGGCTGGCTGCTGATCGCCCATACCTTGCCTAGCCGCGCCGAACGTGGCCTGGCCCGCTCCATCCGCTTCGACGGCGAAGGCGCGCATCTCGCCGTCGAAGCGGATGATCGGCTGTCGCCGGTCGGGGCCATGACCATCGAGCTGTGGATCAAGCCCGATGGCACGCTGCCGACGTGTCAGACGCTGGTCGCCAAAGGAGCCGATCGCGGCGGCTACTGGCTCGGCCTCTGTCACAACATCCTGCGCTTTCAGCCCGCAGGCCCGGCCACAGCGCACACAGGCAGCAGCACAGTGTTTGCCGGACGTTGGACCCATGTGGCTGTGACCTATGATGGTCGCACGCTGCGCTTCTACCTCGACGGTGTGCTGCACGATGAGTTTGATGCGCCTGGGTACATTGGCACGAATGACAGCGACTTGACGCTGGGCGCGCAGGCAGATCAAAGCCAGGGGTATAAGGGCCAGATGGCGGAGGTGCGCCTTTGGCGCAGCGCGCGCAGCACAGCCGAGATCCGCGAGCACATGATCTTTTCATTGGCCGCGGATGACCCGGATCTGATCGGCGCGTGGTCCCTGGATGGGCATCACGCCGACGCGTTCGGCCACTTCACCACGACCCCAGTGCGCTCACCTACCTATACCGACAGCAACGACAGCCCCAGTGCGCCCGTCCAGGGCAGCGCGCCGCTGGCAATTCCTCGCCTGCCCGACCCCGTAACCGTCGATGGACGCTGTGCCACCGATTTCATCACCGATGAATATGAGTACGCCATGCGCCTGCCGCTTTGGTATGTGGATCAAAACGGCAGCGATCGCTTCACTTGGGCCTATTTGGGCGGCGACACGGGCGCGATCTATCTTTGCGCCCAGATCGAGAGCCAAGACTTTCACCAAGACAGCGCAGGGAGCGTCTACCTCTTGCCCGCCGCGGCAACAGCACCCCTGCATATCCGCGCCACAACGAACAGCCAGCAGGTGCAGCGGCTTGACCCCGGCCGCGGTTATCAGGATATCAGCCTCGACCCGGCCCTCTATGAAGCTGTCTATAGCGGCTTCAGCCAGGATCGCACGGTCGAGGTCAAGCTCGACCATCGCCTGTTGGGACAAGGTGACTTCGCGCTACAACTGGTGCATACAGTCACCCCAGGCGACGCGACCACGACCTTTCCCCTGCTGGACGAGACATTTGCAACAACCGACCCCGCGACATGGCCGCGCTTCGTGCTGGACGACAGCACGACAGGCGTGCCGCGCAGCGACACAGCCCAACCGCGCATCACCTTCACGCTCAGCCCCACGGCGGCGGCCCGCGCCGGGTCGCCGCTTGTCCTCGAAGCCGAGGCCACGGATGATGTTGACCTGGCGCGCATCGACATTCGCAGCGGCACAGGCGCGCTGATCCACACCTGCACGCTTGACGGCGCAGACGACACCGCGGCCACTTGCCAACAGACGGTCAGCTATCCTGCGGGGCGCTATGTCTTTTATGCTGAAGCAGTGGATCACCGCGGGCGGTATGCACGCAGCGCGGCGCGGCCTTTCTTTTACTACTTGGACAGCGCAGCGCCGCAGCTATTCACCGCGGCCCTGCCGTCTCGCCCCAGTCGCGGCGACCCGGTCCCCCTCACCGTCACCGGGCACGACCCCAGCGGCATCCGCCACCTGCGCGTCGAAGCCTATGTTGGGCCGCGGCGCTTTGTCGCCACCTGCAACGGCGATGAACCGGCCCAGACAGAACTGACCTGCACCTTGACGCTGGATACCGGCGCGGCGACAGAAGCGATCTTCAGCTTCGAGGCCACCGCGACCAACTTTGAAGCGCATACGACTTCGACCGGCCAGCGGTTTGCACGCTTGCGCGAGCCAGCCGCCGGTCAAGCGCCCACCGATCAAGATCACGATGGGCTGCCTGATTCATTCGAAAACCGTTTCTGCACCGACCCGGCCAACCCCGACAGCGACGGCGACGGGCTGCCCGATGGGTGGGAACTGCTGGGCATCGATTTTGCCAACGGCGACCGGATCGACCTGCCCGAATTGGGCGCGCACCCTTGCCGCCGCGACCTCTTTCTCCAACTCGACTACAGCGCAGGCCGCGACATGGGGCGCACCTATCGCCAGCGGCTTGTCAACGACTACGCGCGCCACGGCTACACCCTGCATCTCACAGGGCGCGAACATCCGACCCCACCCCACGGGCAGCTTTCGCCGATGGCGCAAGTCGCCGCCGCCAGCCAAGACGCCGCTGGCGACTACTACTTTGCCCCGCGCCTCAACTGGACTCACCGCTACGGCTTCATCCGCGACGTGCCCGCAGCGACCGGCGGCAGCGCGCAGAATCACTATTTCTCGGCCTGGGCCGCGCAGGGCGAACCGGCCATGACCTATCAGATGGTCTTTCACCAACTGGGCCATACGCTTGGTTTGGGCCACGGGGGGCGGCGCGACAAGGGCAAACAAATCCAGGGCGACCAGGGCTTGATCGACTATCAAGGCGTGCGCCTGGACGCAAACCGCGGCCCCAACTACCTGAGCAGCATGAATGGCGTTTATCTCTACAGCGGCGGTTCGATCTGTTTCAACCCTGCCGCCAAGCGTTGGCTGGCGGATGGCGGCCTGTTGGCCCATGATATGCCCACGCTGCAAGAGAACGCACTGGACGAACGCGCGTCCAGCCCTTTCGCCGAGGCACTGGCCGCGCACCCATGCGGCAGCGCCGAGCCTGGTTACCTGCCCACAGTGCTCTTCTCATGCGAGCATCCCACCGACCAATACCCCGATGGATCGCCCATGCGCTACGCAGTTCTCAGCACCCAACTTGGCATGGTGGCGCGCAAGAATCTGCACAGCGGCAGTTGGCAGATAGCCAACCTGCCCGGCCAGATAGACAGCGGCATGGGCAGCGGCATTGACTGGAACTGCGACGGCGTGGTCGAGCCGGGGGTCAGCGCCGCGATCGACGAGCGCATCCCCCAAGACGCGTGCGACGGCCAGGACGACGACCGCGATTGTGGGCGCAGTTGGCGCGCGGATCAGACGTTCGAAGCCACAGCCGACTGGGATAAGCTGTCGCCGGGGCGCGCGTGCACGCTGGTTGCCGCGACACAGCCCGCATGGCAGCAGCCTGCCGCCTATCGCAGCCTGGTCGGTGGGCCAACGTGCGCGGATAAGCCTATCGCGGCTGACGATGAGGCCGCGCTTGATGCGGCGTTGTGGAATCTGCCCAATCTGGAGTTCTGCAATGGGATGGATGATGACGGCAACGGCATCCTCGACGATGGGTGCGCGGATGGCGACGGCGATGGGGTAGCCGATGCCGTGGATAATTGCCCCCACACACCCAACGCGGATCAAGGCGACGCGGACGGCAACTGGATCGGCGACGCCTGCCAAACGCCCCTCATCCACAATTTGACGATGGCCGCGCAGGGCGGCCAGGCCGTTCAATTGAGTTGGGAGGTGGGCAGCGCGTCGAGTACGGCAATCGACCACGGCGATCTGCTCGGCTTTGTCATCTACCGCCAAGCCGGACCGTCCGGCGAGTTGTACTATGTAGGCGATAGCTATCCGACCACCACCGCGGCCCACTATGAAGATGTCCTGGTGGGTGCGGCGCAGACTGCCCCGCTCCGCTATCTGGTCTATCCGCTCAATCGAGCCGGCGCGCACGGCATGGGCGCATCCGTGGGCGAACTGCCCGAAGTGCCTGAAGAACCCGAAGCACCCGGCCTGCAGTACCTGCCTTTGCTACAAACCGAGCGCTGATCCTGCCGAGACTTGCCAAAGCACTGGTTTATGCTAGAATTTCGCAGCCGGGCGATGGGGAAGCGCACTCACCCCGCGCATAACTTTATCTTCGCTCATTGAGCGCCGTTGGGACGACCCAGCGTGCTATGGTCCGAAGGGGACGACCCCTTCTCTTGAAAAAGGAGACACCCTAGCATGGCCTGGGTTATTCTTTTTATAGCAGGACTTTTAGAAGTGGCTTGGGCATTGCTGCTCAAGCTATCCGATGGCTTCACCCGTCCAGGTTACACCATCGGGTTTGTGGCGACTTTGGCGGCCAGTATGCTCCTGTTGTCCTACTCGCTGAGGACCTTGCCGGTTGGCACAGCCTACGCGGTGTGGACGGGGATCGGCGCGGCAGGGACAGCCATTGTCGGGATGGTCTGGCTAGGCGAATCACGCGATATAATCAAGTTGATTTCGCTTGTGTTGTTGCTGAGCGGCATCATTGGCCTGCGCCTCACCAGCAGCCAGTGAAGTAGCACATCTTCCCGGACGCTCAATGAAGGTTGAAAAAATAGCCGGGTGATCTTCCGGGACGCTCGGAGCGTCCCGGAAGGTGCATCACTATAAGAGTGGGATTATCCGATCAATTTGTTAATGCCCATACAGCGTCCGGGAAGATCAATGATGACCGCTTACTACCGGCTCGGCGGCTGCTCCGCGGGCAGATGCCCGACCAGCAGCGCCACCGGGAACTCAGCCAGCGCGGAGGCCAGCGGCAGCGTCTCGCCCGTTTCAAACGATTCGCCAGTGAGCAGATTTTTCCACTGGCGCGGGGCCTCCTCCTCAAAGCGCACGGCTGTATTGCCCCACACCTTCTTGCCAATCGGGTCTACGCCCGCATCCACCAAGCCCGTATAAAAGCGGGGCGCAATCACCACCAGCTTGGTTATGCGATCTTGGCGCGCATAGGCGACGACATGATCCGCCTTGCTGCCCCGCGCGGCGAGCGGCACATACGCGCCATAGCGGAAGATGGGCAGATGCTCCTGCCGCGCCTTGAGCGCTTGGGCGATCAAAAAGAGCTTGATGCGTCCATCTTCCTTGTGCTTGCGCAGTTCCTGCACCAGCGCAAGCGTATTCTCTCCCACCCTGGCGTTGATTTCCTCCAGGTAGGCGCGGCGCAGGTCAAAATCCACCGGGCGGCGGTTATCCGGGTCCACCATACTCAAGTCCCACAGTTCGGCCCCCTGGTACAAGTCGGGTACGCCAGGCGACGTGATCTTGATCAAGGTCTGCGAGAGTGAATTGAGCATGCCATAAAAGGCGATGCGCTGCTGGAACGGTCTGAACTCCTGCAAGAATTTGTTCTTAGTCGGGTTCGCCAAGATCGCATCGACGAACTTGAGCAGCGCGTCTTCATACACCTCGTTGGTCCGCAGCCAGGCCGTATAGACCTTTGCCTCGCGCACGGCTTTGAGCATGTAGTCTCTGACACGCTGCACATACTCGTCGGTGACTTTCCCATCGGGCGGGAAGGTTCCGATCAACGTCTGATAGAGCGCGTATTCGTCGTTGCGGCCCGGGTAATAGACATTGCGCACGCGTGTCTTGTGGGGCCGGTTCAACTCTGCCCATTTGCGATTCTGCTCCAGCCATTCAGCCGGAAGCTCGGAGAGCACATTGATCCGCGCCCGCACATCTTCGCCGCGCTTGGTGTCATGCGTGGCGGTGGCGCTCATGGCCGCGGGCCAACGCTCTTGCCGCACCTGATTAGCCGTGTGGAATTCCTCCAACGAGACACCGAAGCGGCTCGGTTCCCCCCCCACCTCGTTGAGCGAAAGCAGCCGGTTATAGACATAGAGGGCCGTATCTTCCACGCCCTTTGCCATCAGCGGACCGGTGTATTGCTGCACACGCATCACCCAATAGAGCCACGGCTCCTTTTCCTCGTCGCTTATGTTCGCGTCGTAGTTCAACAACATCAGCTTCTCGATGTAGTTGAGTTCGTTGTGCATCAGTTCCGTGTGCTCTTTGGCCTCTGCGATCACCGCTTCGATGTAGCGCTGATCCTGCTCCAATACGCCGTCGCGATTGGTGTACGTGCGGTAAATGGGAAAACGCGCCAACACCGCGATCAAGGCGCGGCGCAGGCTGTTCACGGTGAAATCGTTGCCATAGCGGTATACGCCGGAAAGCCGCTTGAGCCATACCGCCAGGTTGTCGATGTCGCCGGCCAGATTCGTTTCGATGATCAACAGCTTCTTTTCGGCGGCAATCTCATCAAATGGCTGATCGCGGGCCGCCAGCGTATAGTAAAGCGTGTTGAACGCGTCCTCATTCTCGCTGCGACAGAAGATCCCGTTGAGCATATTGAGATAGTCATAGCCTGACGTGCCCTGAATATCCCACATAGGCGGCAGGTGCTCGCCGGGCTGCAAGATCTTTTCGACCACCAGATAGATATCGCCCATGCGCTCACGCAGCCACGTCAGGTACTTGGTGGGGTCGAAAAGACCGTCGATGTGGTCGACACGCAGCCCTGTAAAGCGCTGTTCCGTGACCATGCGCTGAATTAATTGGTGGGTATGTTCAAAGACCGCTTCATCTTCAACGCGCACGCCAAGCAGTTCGTTCACTGTGAAGAAACGCCGATAGTTCATTTCCTCCGCGCCCACTTTCCAATAGGCCAGGCGGAAATACTGGCTCGTCAACAATGAGTCGAGCAGGTTATAACTTTCGGGGTTGCCCGGCTCGCCGTTGAAGATGCGCAGCGTGTCGTCAATATAGGCGCGCATCGCGGGGCTGTCCGTATAGAGATCCCACAGCAGCCCTTTGACAAAGCGGTTGTATTCACGGCGCTCCTCGCCCACCAGATCTTCGGGCACACTGCGCAGCAGATAGAGGCTGCCCAAGATGCGCGCATAGATTGGGTCGTTGCGATCCAACATGCTGCGCAGACGGTCCGAGTTGTGGGTCAGGATGCGATTGTAGCTGTCGAGCCGCAGCGGAACGCGCAGTTCCCAATACTGGGCATAGAAACCGTTGGCGTCGTACTTCAACTGGATCTCGCCGTTTTCCAATGCCTCACCGTAGAAGCTGCCAAGCAGCGGCACAAGGATCGGCTCGGTGTTGGCTTCAAAGGGCGAATTCCAGGCCAGATCGAAATAGGAGACATAGTCAGAGGCGGGGCCATTCTCCAGCACATCCATCAGCCACTCATTATTTGAGTCATATGCCATGTGGTTGGGCACAATATCTTGCAGCCAGCCCATGTCAAGTCGCTGTAACTGGCGGATGAGCGCGTCGAATGACTCTTGCGAACCAAGCTCGGGGTTGAGTTTCGTGGGGTCTACGACGTCATATCCGTGGGGACTACCGGGCCGCGCCTTGAAGATCGGCGAAGCGTAGAGGTCGGAAATGCCCAACGTGCGGAGATATTCGACAATATCCGCGGCGGCTTCAAAGCCGAAATCCGGTGAGAATTGGATGCGATAAGTTGCTCGTGGGATCCGCATTGTGTGCATACTCCATCATCTACGGGATAACAGATGTACAGGATAATCGGTAGAGAACAAAGATCATGTGCTTAGGGCTGCGTATCGACATACAATGCACAGCTTTCGCCGGGGATCTGCACCGTCTGATCCGGCGCAAGCGAGTCAGGCAGCGTGACGCCGCCCCCTCTCCAGGCAGGGTCAGCAGAATCGATCACCTTGTGCCAGGTGCGATTGTCTGTGGGCGGCGCAAATTCGACCGCGGCTTCGTTGAAATTGAACAGGCCCAGCGCGGTCTGCCCGTTGGCCCGTCGCCGCCACCAGACGATCCGCTCTGTGTCCAGCGCGCCCGCCTCCAAGTTCCGCTGGTCACGGCTTTGCAGCGCGGGCAGATGCTTGTGCAGTTCAATCAGACGTTGGTAAAAGCGCAAGAGCACCGCGTGATCCCCTTGCTCGCGCAGCGACCAATTCAGCTTGCTGCGCAAAAAGGTGGCGGGCGCTTCGGCGTCATATGGCTCGCCCTCGGCGTGGAATTCGGCAAACTCGCGCTTGCGCCCCTCGCGCACAGCCTCGACCAGATGCGCGTCGCCGTGGCTGGCAAAGTATAGAAAAGGCGCTTCTTCGCCATACTCTTCGCCCATAAAGAGCAAAGGCAGATAGGGCGAGAGCAGCACAGCCGCGGCTGCCAGCTTTTGCCCGCCAAAGGAGACCAGATGCGAGAGCCGTTCGCCCAACATGCGATTGCCGACCTGGTCATGGTTTTGGCTGCAAATGACGAACTGGCGCGGCGGGCGATCCAGCGCGGGCGCGCCGTGTTTGCGTTCGCGGAACGCCGAATAGCGCCAGTCATAGACAAAGGTCTTGGCGATTGCCTCGGCCAAGTCGGTGGCGCGGCCAAAGTCAGCATAGTAGGCCGAACGTTCGCCCGTCAAGAGCGCGTGCAGCGCGTGGTGAAAGTCGTCGCTCCACTGGGCGTCAAGCCCAAAGCCGCCTTGTTCGGGGGGCCGGATGAGGCGCGGATCGTTGAGGTCGCTTTCAGCCACCAGATAGAGCGGTTGTCCCCGCTCCGCTGCCAACACATCAACCGCCTCGCGCAGTTCTTGCAGAAAATGCTTGGCCCCTGAGTCATAGATCGCATGGACGGCATCGAGCCGCAGCGCGTCGAAATGAAATTCGCGCAGCCAATAACACGCGCTCTCGATAAAGAAGGTGCGGATATGATCACTCTGGGCTTGGTCGAAGTTGATCGCCGTTCCCCAGGGCGTATGGTAGACATCCGTTTGATAAGGGCCGAAAAAGCCGGTATAGTTGCCTTCCGGCCCAAAGTGATTGTGTACCACGTCGAGCACCGCGGCCAACCCATGTTGGTGGCATGCCTGCACGAACTCCTTCAATTCTGCGGGCGTGCCATAGGAACACTGCACCGCAAAGGGATAGGTTCCGTCATAGCCCCAACTGCGGTAGGGGGGTACGTTGTCTGCCTGCTCCCCCGTAGGCTGATCTCCTGGGAATTGAGCCACCGGCATGATTTCGATGGCTGTAACGCCCAGTTCAGCCAGATCGGGCAGCCGGTCGATGAGGGCGCGAAAGGTTCCTTGTGGGGTGAACGTGCCCACATGCAGCTCGTAAAAAATGTACTCGTCCAACGGCAGATTGCGCCACTCGCCCTCTGTCTCTGCCCAATCGAAGCGTTGGTCGACCACTTCCGAAGGCCCATGCACGCCTTCAGGCTGGCGCTGTGATGCCGGGTCGGGCCGTTCGTCTTCGCCGTCCAACTCATATAGATAGCGCGTGCCGGGTGGGATGTTGTGGGCAACCACATGCCAATAGCCTGTTGGGTCTTGCTCCATTGGGATGGTGCGTGGGTTGGGCGAGAGTACCTTCACCGCCACCTGCTGGCGTGCAGGCGCCCACACCCGAAACGCACAACGATCGTCGCCCAAGTACTGTGCGCCAAGGTTCATCGTCTATTCCTATCTGGGCAGGTTGAATCGGGGATCAACCCTAGTTGATAAAACAGAAAGCGAGATCCCATCAACGCGCCAAGTTGCGCTTGTCTGATCCCGCCATTGGAAACTAGGTTTATTGAATAGGGGGCATACTCCACCACCGGAGTATCCATTTTCTGCGCTTGTTGCACCACCCATCATATCCTATAAACCGGATAGAGAGTCAGGTAGATAGCGTACTTTCTAGCACCGAGCCGCAGCGCGCTGCGCGGGCTTCCCGTTTTATTCTGTCGCGAATTCCGATGATGGCGCAAGCACGCCAGCCACGGTATACTATCGCACGACAAGCTATCTTTATACACCATTGCGCTTTATGCGCGATTGCGTGAACATATTGCGTGGGTAGAGGAGTCGCAGCGTGCATCCATCCATCTTGACCGCTGGCGATCTCACTGCACCGGTTCAACACGCCGGGCCGTTCTCCTTTGGAGCCGAATGTGCCGTATCATGCGTAAGGATGTCCGCCTTGTATCGGTGTTCGTGCTGCTGCTGTTAGCTGCTCTGGGCGTTTGGGCCGCAAACACGCGCGTACAACGGGTCGATGCATCGTTGCGCGCCGAGCTGCTACAGCAAGCAGTTGAAATCGCCGAGTCGATTGACCCGGCCTTGGCCGCGTCGCTCACCTTCACCCAGGGCGACAGCCAAACCCTCGCTTTTCAAACCATCCGCCGACATCTGTATGACTACGGGCGCTTTATCGAGCAGCGGTCGATCTACAGCATGGCGCTGCGCGATGGTGTGATTCTCTCTGGCCCGAATAATCTCGACCCGGACGACCCGCTTGCCTCGCCCCCCGGTACGCCCTCTGTACTGCTATCGCCCGAAGCGGTCGCCGTCTTTGAGAACAGCCAGCCGACTGTGCTCGGGCCAATCAGCGACGAGCACAGCATATTCGTCTGCGCGCTTGCGCCGGTCATCGATCCACGCACAGGCGAAGTCCTCATGGTCATCGGCCTGGATGTGCCGGCCAACGAATGGGAGCGTCGGCTCGACGCGGCGCGCGTGCTGCCGTTGGCAATGACCTTTGGCCTGCTCATCACGCTCTTGGTGGGCGTGGTGGCGCTGGAATGGCGCGGGGGGCAACCGGATGACAGCCAAACCCGCTGGCGTCACATCGAGACGGTCTTGGTCGCGCTCATCGGCCTCAGCTTGACCGGAGCCTTGACCTATCTGGCTTACATCAACGAGCGGAATGAACGGCAAGCCATCTTTGCCCAGACAGCCACCGTCCAGACGCAACGCGTGGTCGATGCGCTGGAGGATGTGCGCCAGGATGTGACAGTCCTCGCCCGCTATTTTGAGAGCAGCGTCAGCGTCGATCCTGACGAGTTCATGAATTTCACGCTGCCGATGCTCGACGATTCGACGCTGCAAGGGCTGGCTTGGGTTCCTCGCGTGGGCGCAGCAGAGCAGGCCACGTTTTTGAGACGTGCGCGCCGGGCGCACAGCAATGATTACATCATCTGGCAGCGCAATACCCAGAGTCAAGCAATCCCTGTTCTCCCGCGGCCCGATTATTATCCGCTCTACTATATTGCGCCCCTGGCGGAAAACAGCAGCAGCCTAGGCTATGATCTAGGCTCGGAGCCACAGCGACGCGCGGCAGTGGAGGCCGCCATACAAAATGGGACGCTGGCGGCGACCCAACCGCTCGCGCTGTACAACGATCAAGAGACGCCCGGCATCCTGGTCATGAGTCCAGTCATGCGCCAGTCCGGGGCCGCGCAGGGCGACAGCAGCCCGCCGATGGAAACTGTTGGGCTGGCAGTGGGCCTTGTACGCACTCAAATCTTGCTCGATACGGTCATGCACGCAGGAGAGGATCATCTAGCAGAGATCGCGGTCGGCGTGTTTGACCTGAGCGCAGACGGCGCGCCCTTGGCTATCTTTCCACCCCAAGCGTTCAACGCCGCGACCTTGGCTGAAAACGCGCGAACCAGCGTTTTGTCTCCCCACCGGCTCGTGCGCCCCGTCTCCATGTTTGGGCGCACCTATGCCGTCGTGGCCCATACCACCCCGGCTTTCATGGAGGCGCACCCTCTGGTAACGCCGCGGCTGACCGCGACAGCCGGCTTGCTGATCACCCTGATCTTAACGGGGTTGGCGCTCTTCCTGCGCGACCGCCAAACCATGCTGGAACAAGAGGTGCGCCAACGAACGGCATCGCTGCGCGAGAGCCAGGCGATCTGGCAGTTCGCACTCGAAAGCGCAGGCGACGGCGTGTGGCAGTGGCACATCCAAGACGATGAAGTCTATTACTCACCCCGTTTGAAGGCTACGCTGGGCTATGGCGAGTCCGACGAGGCGTTGAGAGGGGAAATCTGGCGGGATCGGGTGCATCCCGACGACTACGCCCAGGTCGAGCAAGACCTAGCCGCCCATCTGCGCGGCGATACCCCCCTCTACCAAAATGAGCATCGACTCCGCTGCAAAGACGGCAGCTATAAATGGGTCTTGAACCGCGGCAAGGTGATCGAGCGCGATCCAACGGGCGCGCCGCTGCGCATGATCGGCACCCACAGCGACATCAGCGAGCGCAAAAGGGCCGAACATCTGCTGCGCTACCGTTTGGAGTTCCAGCGCACGCTGGTGGCGCTGGCAACCCAGCTTGTCAACTTCTCCATGGACGACCTGGATCAAACCATCAATCATGCGTTGGCGACGGTCGGCGCGTTCGCCCAAGTGGATCGCGCCTATCTCTTCCGCTACAGCGCGGATCAGCAGACGATGACCAACACCCATGAATGGTGCGCGCCGGGCATCTCGCCGGAGATCGAAAACCTACGCGATGTGTCGACGCAGTTGTTGCCCACCTGGCTGGACGCGCACCGTCGCGGGGAGATTGTCCTGATCCCGAGCGTCGCCGCCTTGCCCCCCGGCAGCAGCGAACGCGTCTTCCTGGAATCGCAGGACATCCAGACCATGATCACGCTGCCCCTGGGCCAGGGCGACGATCTGCTTGGCTTTGTCGGGCTGGACGCGGTGCGCGAACAGCGTGAATGGACCGAGGACGAGATCAACCTGCTCAAAGTCTTGGCCGAACTCCTGAACAATGCCCATGAGCGCTACCGCTACGAGACGGAACTGGTGACGGCCCGCGTCGCTGCCGAAGCCGCCAGCGTCGCCAAGGGGCAATTCCTGGCGAACATGAGCCATGAGATCCGCACGCCGATGAACGGCATCATCGGCATGACCGGCTTGCTGCTGGACACAGAGTTATCGTCAGAACAGCGCCAGTATGCCGAGATCGTGCGCACCAGCAGCGAATCCCTGCTCACCATCGTCAACGACATTCTCGACTTCTCCAAGATCGAAGCGGACAAGCTCGACCTAGAGACCATTGAGTTCGACCTGCGCACCACCCTC
>CAZZNG010000060.1:0-23364 GCA_964655505.1 uncultured Litorilinea sp.
GTCAGCGCGTTAAAGACATAGATGCCCATCGACGCAAGATTGCCCTTGTCGCGGTCCTTGGGTTTTTCGTAGAACTGAACCACGCGCTGGTCGTCGTCTACCTGCATGATGCCGAAACGATGGGTTTCCTCAATCGGCACCGGCATGACGCCCACGGTCACATCCGCGCCGGTCGCCCAATGTTGCTCGATCATGGGCATGTAATCCATCTTGTAAATATGGTCGCCGGAGAGAACCAAAACCGTGTCGGCCCGGTGCTCCCAGATAAAGTCCATATTCTGCGCGATGGCATCCGCCGTGCCCGCGTACCAAGTTTGCCCCTTGCGCCCCTGATAGGGCTGGAGCAAGCGCACCCCGCCGTGGCTGCGATCCAAGTCCCACGGCTTGCCGATGCCGATATGCTCGTTCAAGCTGTGGGGGCGGTATTGGGTCAGGACGCCGACGGTATAGATCCCGCTGTTGACACAGTTGCTCAGCGTAAAGTCTATGATCCGAAACTTACCGGCAAAGGGCACGGCAGGCTTGGCGCGCGCTTCCGAAAGGACAGTAAGGCGAGTGCCTTCTCCACCAGCCAGGATCATCGCTACGATTTTCATATAAATCCACTCGTTGATTGACGCCGGGTTTACAGAGGGCGAATAGCTTTTTAGCTATACTCAACGATAGTCTAGCGCATTATCGCTGTTGTCACAACCGATCTCGCGCAACTACCCGGCGAAATATGCCTGGTTCCACCACCTAGGCGGGTTTGCTTGGGCCAGCACGGATAATCTAGGGCAATCTAGCGCTACCATAGCACGAATTGGCAAGCCGCTGTGTATGATCATTCCCGAAGCAGCCAATTCAGGAGAAGTCCCACAGCGCACAAGCTGCAGAATCCCATGAAGTCGCAGCCGCAACTTCTTTTTGTGGCAGACCTTTTTCGCGGGTATAATATCTGTTTGCTATTTACGTCAACATCCGGTGCGCCTGGTGAGGCGCGCTGCGACAGCCAAACAAGATGTTGCGTGCAGATATAAACGAGTCTATGTCATTCTGCCATCAACGCATTAACAATTCATGAACAGGAGGAAAGCGTGCTGCAACGTCAAACCCAAACAGCAGCTTTCTGGCGCGATCAATTCGAAGTCGATGCCGGGGATTTAGATTTTCTCTACAATCTCTTGCTAGACGCCCAATCGCCCAAGCGATTGGATGAACTGGCAACGGCATTGATCCAGGAAACCATGCGGCGTGAAGACGCCAAGATCGAAGCTGAATTAGCCAAAGGCGCGGTTTATGTGCCTAAAAACAGCTACGAGGTCGGCCAGACACTTGTATTCCCGGCCCTTGACTTTGCCACAGGCGAAGTCGTTGATACGCGGCCAGGGCAAAACCCCGAACATGGCCCCTTTACGGTCATACAGGTTCGCATCGGCGACGCCACGCGCGAGTTTGCCGCTGGGCTGCAAACGCCCCACCGGCTCAACCAGGCCAACGGCGACCAACTGCTCCACGATGAATCGCAGCTCTCCGCCGAAGAAATTTACTCGCTCTATCAAGATGAGATCAACGAGAGCCTTCTCTATGCGCTGGAGGAAGGGGATCGCAGCGATGAGTTTGTCGAGGTGGACGGCAGTTGGCTCCTGGCCGACATGCTGGCCGAAGTCCACATCGGCCATCTCAACATTGCCGAAGCCTTGATCGAGGTGAACGGCAAGCCGCTGCAAGTTGACGAACTCCTCAGCGAAGTTGAACTAGACGCCAACGTCAGCCCGGCCATGCAGCGCATCAGCCTGGAACACGCCCTCAGCGGCGACGAGCGCTTTGATCGGGTTCAGCGCGAAGGAGTGCCCGCCTGGTTTATCAAGCGGTTGGAACCCGCGGAAGTGGTCAAAGTACCGCTGGCGCTGCGCCCTGCCAGCGTGCGCTATAACCGCGCGCTGCTCAGTGTCGAGCTGCTGCAAACCGAATGGGAACTGGACGACGAATGGGGCGAAAGCACCCTCAGCAGCGAACTGCCCAGCGTTGTCCCCAATACAAGCTTCACCCTCACCTATCCCCATCGTCGCCATGGCACGATCCCGCTCAACGGGCGCACGCGCAGCTTTTTCCCGGCCAGCACAGGCGGCAAGGCGACCATCACCTTCATCGATGGACGCTGGGGCAACCAGTATACCGGCTGGGTTGTACACGATGGGCGCTATGTCTCCGGGTTAGCCAAGTGGATGGACGACCATGCGCTGCCGGTGGGCGCGCACATCACCCTTGAACGCACGACCAACCCGAACGAGATCGTGGTCGATTTCCGCACGCGGCGGCCCAAGCGCGAATGGGCGCGCATTGCCACGCCCCACCCCGAAGAAGCGCGCCTCACCTTCGAGATGAACAAGATTCAGGTGGCGTGTGAATATGACGAAACCATGATCGTAGCGGACACTGACCCCGCGGCCATCGACGCGCTGCGCGAAGAGCTATACAACGACGGCGTTGATCTGCCCACGATCGTGGATCAGATCGTGCCCGAATTGACCGGGCTGAACCCGCAGGGAACCGTCCACGCCAAGACCGTCTACAGCGCGGTCAACATCATCCGGCGCTGCCCGCCCGGCCCGATCTTCTATCTCTTGATCAGCAACCCGCGCTTCCGAGATGTAGGCGCAGGCATGTTTGCCCTGGCTTAACCGGCCCTGTGTACCTGCTACCGACTATCGGCTATCTGCTGCCGGTCAAGCGCCCTGCGTTTGACCGGCCTCGACCCTGGGGAGAACGTTCATGAGTCCAGCAGCAACCATTAGGCGCATCTCGCGCTACCGTCCGACGCTCGACACCAAATTTGCCATCGACCACGACTGGTGGGAAAAAAGCGGGCGAGATTTTCGCCTCTACCTGCGCGATCAACTTTGCGATGAATGCCGCGAACGCTTTGCCGACCACCAAAACACCGAGAATGTCGATTGGGTCGATCCGGACACCGGCGAAGTCCACCAGACCGACGCGCTGCGCGAATGTCTGCGTACCCGCTGCGCCAATGACCCGGACTATATCAACGAGCGGCTGCCGCTGGCTTCAGCCTGCTTCCGCATTTTCTTGGCGAACAACAACACGCCGCTTTCGCCCAACGAGCTGCACCAGCTTTTGCCCTGGTTATCGCCGGAATTGATCCTGCGTACCCTGGGCGGCGACCGGGTCTATCTTGGCCTGCGCCCTGTCAGTTCGTAAGCGCTGCGTCGTTACATGATCAGCCAAAAAAGCCCACCGCATCCGGCGCGGCGGGCTTTTTCATGTTCGCCTATCATGGTCGTGTATAACGTAAGTCAACGCGCCTGCGTGACCTGGCTGGCACAGGTGGCCGGGATCAGCGCGCACGTCTGATCGGGCACTGGCGCATCGCCCAGCATCACCCGCCCGACCACCACTTCCTCGCCCAAAGGCGCGCCCTGCTCGTCTAGCCAGGCCAAGCGCTCCCCTGTCGCGGGGTGATAGAGACCGATCACCACCGACAGCGTATCCGGCCCCGCGTAATCCGGGGGCACAGCCAACTGCCGCCAATCGGCCCAGGCGGTTGCCTCCGATGCCGGTGCATGGGCCAGGGTCAGATAG
The DNA here is from genome assembly GCA_964655505.1 of uncultured Litorilinea sp. Lineage (GTDB taxonomy): Bacteria > Chloroflexota > Anaerolineae > Caldilineales > Caldilineaceae > QEUY01. The sequence goes on from CAZZNG010000060.1 coordinate 3,583, forward strand.
CGCGGCAGCCCGTCCTGCTGGTCTAGGTTGCCCGCCTGCCCGCGCAGATGCACAAAGACCTCCACCCCCTCAGGCCATGCAGCCCCCGTCCAGGCCAGCCACACATCCACCGGCGCGCCGGGCCAGCGTGGCGCTTGGGGTAGCCAGGCCGTCACCCGCAAGTCTGTGTCCGCCACCCGCGCGCGGGTCACCTGCATCGCGCCGTCCATCACCTCGGCCAGTTGCCTGCCCCATGCTTGCGGCGCAGCAGGCGCAGGGTCCAGCCCTTGCAACACGCCATCTGGCCCGCGCACATACGCGGCAGCCAATTGATGCGTCTGCCCAGCGGGCCAGCCATCGCCCGCGGCCAGCCCTGGCGTGTGCAGCACATTGACGCCAAAGGCATAAGGCAGATAGAGCGGCAGCGTCGTCACCGCGATCACGTCGCCCGGCTGCCATACGCTTGGCGGATACCAGACCAAAGCCGGAGGCATAGCCTGGGCAAAGTGGTACAGCCGCTCGCCGTTGGGCGCGATCAATTCAATTTGAGGGGCCATGCTCGCTGCGTCGAAGCCACGCCCCACCTGCCAAACCGTCTCCACTTTCGTCTGCCGCCAGCGCGGCCAATCATCCACGGTCACCGAAACCAACGCCAGCGCATGGTCACGCAGCGCATGGTCATACTCCGTCGGAGGCAGCGCGTCCGGCGTGCGTGCGAAGTCGTAAAAGGCCGCAGGAATCGTCTTGTCGGGCGCGCCCTTGCGCAGCAGCAAGAAGCCGTCTGCACCGTCCACCACGCCCCATTCTCCCGCAAGCATGGCCTCCACCGTAGCACGCACATCGCCAGGGGCCATATCGGTGGCTGTCGTCACGTCGAGCAGCGCCCAATCCGCCACGCCCGGCGGCTCCAGCCCGATGGGGAACTGGTAGACAAAACGTCGATGGCTGACATGTGGATGCACAGCCGCGGTCGCGGTCACGGCTGCATCAGGCGGGATCTGCGCGGTAAAACGCGCCAACAGCCGGTGATGCGCGGTGATCGGCGTGGGGTCATAGCGCCCGCCGCCAGGTCCACGTCCCAATTCAGCATAGGTGGCCGCGCCCCACCCCACCAGCCACAGCACCAACCCCGCGGCCAACAGCGGGCGCAGCGTCGAGCGCGAATTGCCCAAGAAAGCGACCAGCGCCATGATCAAGCCGCCCGCGGCAGGCATATGCTGGAACTCGGCAGACGAGCGGTTGAAGCGCCGCGCCAGCGGTCGCCACAGCCGCGCCAGGCCAAAAGCAGACGCGGCCGCGAAGTAGACAGCCACCGGCGCGCTGTAATGAAATTCGCCGTAATATTGGGCAGGATAGGCGCTCAATTGGTTGGCGAGCAGGACCGGCGCGCTCAACAAGAGGAGATCCGGGGCCAAGAGCGGGAGCCAGCCATAGACTCGCACCAGATCGCGCAGGTAGGCCAGCCGCGCCGGTTCGGTTGCGATCTGCCAGACAAGCGCGGGTTGGGTGAAGAAGCTTTTGAGGATATCAGCGGGCGAATCGCCCAGCGCGCCGTAACGCCGGAAGTAATAACTCTCGGCCACGCCGTAGACTTCAACCGCATGGGCCGGAACAATCACAAAGGTCGCCAAATAAAACCAGCCCAGTGCGGCCACTGCCAACGTTCCCCCTAAGAGGGTGATGCGCCAGGCTCCCTGCAGGGGGTCTGCAGAGAGGCGGCTGATCCACGCCCGCCACGGCCCCCACAACGCCAGCCCAGCCGCCAGCAGCGCAGTCTCTTCCTTGACCGCGGCCACCAAGAGCACAGCCAGCGTAAACTGCCGCCAGCGCTGCGCCTCCACGCTCCACAGCGCCCATAAAACCAGCGGCACAACCAGCGGAACCGCATGAAACTCGGTCAACAGCGCCGATTGCAACTGGGGCGCAAGCAAATAGGCCGCGGCCAGCGCCAACGCCAGCGGCTCGGTCATCTGGCGCAGCGGTTCAAGTTCCCAAATCTGCTGTCGCGCCGCGGGGGAAAGCGTGCGATCCAGCAGGATCAGCGCCAGTTCATACAGCGGCCACGCGCCGATGGCAACCGCAGCCGCTTGCAGCAGCAGCAAGGCGCGCACATCATCCCACACCCACAGCACAGGGCTGATCAAAGCCAGAATCGGCTCCACATGGTCGGTCATGCGTGTGGCGATGAAGCCGTTGTCGGTCATCTCCACAAAGCGGCCGCGGCTGCTGTTCCAGACCGCTTGGGCGATCTGTCCCAGATCGGCCTTGTGGGTGCGCATCCCCGCGTGCTGGGCAAAGGCCAACCCTGCAAAGAGCGCGGTATACAGCACAATCAGCGCCAAGAGCAGCAGCCGATAGCCGCCCAGGCGCGCCAGTCTCCGCCCCAAACCCATCTACATCCCCGTCAGGCCTGCGGGCGGCGTTGTATCGGACGAATCTGCGTCCACAGCCTCGGTTACGGCCTGGCCCACCCGCTGCACCTGTGCCTCGGTCAGCAAAGGGTGCATGGGCAGCGAAAGGATCTCCGCCGCCACCTGTTCAGTATAGGGCAGCGGTCGCGTCGCATAGGCTGCATAGCCGGGCTGCTGGTGGATCGGAACCGGGTAGTGGATGGCTGTGCCGATGCCCGCGGCCTGTAACTTCGCCCGCAGCGCGTCGCGCGCCGCCGCGCGCGCGGCGGTACGCACCACATAGAGATGGTAGACGTGATGCGCGTCGGTGCGCTCCACCGGCAGGCGAACACCTTCGGGCAGATAGGATGCATAGGCCAGAGCCATGCGGCGGCGCATGTCATTCCAGCGATCCAAATAGGGCAGTTTGACGCGCAGAATCGCCGCTTGCATCTCATCCAAACGGCTGTTCATGCCCTGGGTCTGCGATACATAGCGCGCCTGGGGTGTCCAGCCGTACTCGCGCAGCAGGCGCACGCGCTCGGCCAAAGCCGGATCGCGGCTCACCACCGCGCCGCCGTCGCCCAGCGCGCCCAAGTTCTTGGTTGGGTAAAAGGAAAAGCAGCCTAGATCGCCCCACACGCCTACATGTCGCCCCCGATAGCGCGCGCCGTGCGCCTGTGCGCAATCCTCGATCACGCGCAACCCGGCGCGTTGGGCAATCTCCAAGATCATGCCCATCTCCGCGGGGTGGCCGTAGAGATGCACCGGAATGATCGCCTTGGTGCGCCGGGTGATGGCGCGGGTCAGCGCGGCCGGGTCCATCGTATAGGTCAGCGGGTCCACATCCACAAAGACAGGCGTCGCGCCCACCAGCGTAATGGCCGCGGCTGTTGCCACCGCGGTATGTGACACGGTGATCACCTCGTCGCCCGGCCCCACCTCACAGGCCCACAGCGCCAACTGCAGCGCGTCCGTGCCCGAATTGACGCCCACGCAGTGCACCGACGTCTTGCCATCGTCACAGTGGCGCGCCACGTAACCGGCAAACTCGCGCTCAAACGCCGCCACCTCGCGCCCCAAGATATACCAGCCGCTGTCGAGCGTGCGGCGAATGGCCGCGTCAATCTCTCGGCGTACCTGGGCAGTCTGCCCTGCCAGATCGACTAATGGAACCTGTTGGACCATCTATTGCCTGCCCGTTCTCACCAGTAATAGCGCCGGTGTCGCCGGTAATAGTCGATGGTCTGCGTCAAACCGTCTACCAGGCTTGTCGCCGGTTGCCAGCCTAACGCGGCCTCGATGCGTGCATAGCTCGAATAGACATCGCCGATGTCGATGCGCTTGCGCTCCGGCGGCCACGGGATCAACTCCACGCGCCCCTGGCCCGCAACCTCGACAATCAAATTCGCCAGATCGACCAGGCTGATCGGCCCCTGGCCGCCCAAGTTGAAAATCTTGCCGTTGGCTTCATCCAAAGCCCCCGCGCGCAAAAATGCATCCACGGCATCATCCACATAACAGAGATCGCGCTTCTGCTGACCGTCGCCATACAGTTGGATGGTGCGCCCTTCCACCGCCAGCCGGATAAACCAGCCGATGAAGCCCTGGCGGTTGTGCTTCATCAACTGGCGTGGGCCATAGGTATTGGTCATGCGCAGCGACGCGGTACGCATGCCATAGGCTGTGTGATAGACCATGTGATACCACTCGCCCGCCATTTTATTGACGCCGTTGACATCGGTGGGATGGAGCAAGTGCTCCTCGTCCAGCGGCAGATACTTGGGTCGCCCATATGCCTGGCGCGTGCCCGCATAGACGATCTTGGCCTCTGGGCTTTCATGGCGACACGCTTCCAGGATCGAGAGCGGGCTGCGCGCGTTGATCTCCAGATCCGTAAAGGGATCGGTCATCGAATCCACATGGCTGACCTGGCCCGCCATGCTGAAGATCACCGCTTGGCCGCGCACCAGTGCGCGCATGGAGTAGGGGTCGCGCACATCGGCGATGTTGACGCGCAGCCGCTGCTCATAGCCCGCAATGTTGTAGAAGTTGCCCCCATAGTCGGGGATCATCGAATCCACCAGCGTGACCCGCGCGCCCAGATCGACCAACCGTCGCGCCAGGTTTGAACCGATAAAGCCAAGACCGCCTGTGATGAGGATGGGACGATTACGATAAAAGGTCAGATGATCCATGATCCTCGATAGCGTGAGCAGGCTGTTGCGTCAGCCGCGTAAAATGTGAAAGATAGCGCCGCGCCAAGTGCGGCCAGCCCAGTTCTTGTTCGATGCGCGCACGCCCAGCCGCGCCGTAACGGGCACGCAAGGCCGGGTCCTCCACCAGATCGGCCAGCGCGCGCGCCAGCGCGGGCACGTCCTGTTCCGCCACAAGCCGGCCCGTCACGCCGTCCACCACAGCCAGCGAATTGCCCGCCACGGTGCTTGCCACGACCGGCTTGGCACAACTCATGGCGTCGAGCACGCACACATTCAACCCATCCGCCGGACGGCTGACCGAGGGCATGACCAGCACATCCGCCAGGTTGTAATAGACGCCGATGCGATCCTTGGGCACATTGCCCACCCAGCGCAGCCGATCCGCCACGCCCAGGTCGCGACCGAGCCGCTGCCATGTCTGCCACTGGTCGCCCTGCCCCACCATGACCGCGACAACAGGTCGCCCGGCCAGCGGTTCAGCCGCCAGCGCACGCACCAGATCGTCAAAGCCCTTTTTATAGACCATGCGCCCCACGCAGAGCAGCACGACCGCGCCCTCTGGGAGCGCCAGTTCATCGCGCAGCGCTTGCACCCCCGTGGCGTCGGGCCGCAGCGCCGCAGGATCGACACCATAGAGAATCAAGTCGAATTTGTCCGCGTCAGCCCCCAGGGCGACCACTGCATCGCGCAGCGATTCGCTATTGGCTGTCAGCAGCCCGGCCTGGCGCATGGCAAAGCGAGCCATTGCCCGGAAAAGCGCATTCTGGCCCGCCACCTGTGCATCCGATCCGGGCACAGAGACGACCAGGGGAATCCCCAACCGCCGCGCCGCCACCGCGGCAATAAAGCCGTTGGGCAAGAGCCAGTGTGCATGCAGCACATCCGGCTGCCGCTGCGCCGCCTCGCGCAGGAGCGTGGCGATGCCCGCGGCAAAGAAGGCTGGACTGAGCGCGTAGGTATTGAGCCGCAGCGCCAAGTCCGACTGCATCGAGCGCATGTACCCTAGCTGCTGCAAGCGCGCAGGCCAGGCATAGCGAAAGAGGCGCAGATCTACCCCGCGCCTGTCTATCTCGCGATGTGTGCCATTACCCGCTTGATAGGCCGCGTCATGCGGCGCCCATACCGTGACCTGCTGCCCCTGGGCGACGAACTCCTGGCACAGCGCCTCGACAAATGTACCGCTGAAATCCCCCACAAAGCGCGGATAGTTGTGGGTCAGAACACCAATATGCATCCTTTGATTCTAACCCATGCGGGAAGAATTCGGGAAAGATACAGCACAAAAGGATAGGGTGAAGCCCTGCGGAAAACAGGCAGGGAGAAAAAGGGGGTAAAAGGAGATGGAGCCGAACTCGAATGAGTTCGGCTCCATCTGGCTGAGGATATAGGGTGGTGTTAATGAGGCCGGCAAGCGAAGCTCTTGCGAGCGGGCGTACCAGCCCCAGTCCGGAGAGGCGTTACGGGATGCAGATTCGCTGTCCTTGGATCACCCACTGATGCGGATGATTCTTCACAGCCGGGTTGGCGTCGAGCATCTGCTGGGCAGACTTGTGGTACATCTTGCCGATGTCATACAAGCCTTCGCCAGCCTTGACGACATGGTAGGTGCTGCACGAGATGTCCTTGCCGTGACCGTGACCCTTGTCATAGCCCTTGTCGTAACCGTCATGACCGTGCTGCTTGTGGCCCTTGTCATGCTTCTGGCTCTCGGAATGGCCAACCTGTTGGTTGACGAAATCCTTGAGTTGGACACAAGCGCCAGGCCATTCGGGCAGACGCACGATCTGACAGCTTGGGGTGTGCGGCAGCCAGCCATCCTGCTCAACTTCACAGACTTCGTACTCGGCCCCAGGGATACGGTAGTCGTTCCGCGGGAAGTTAACCGTGAAGTTACCCAGACCGTCGGTGAAGACGTTGTCAGGCTCGAAGCCACCCTTGGCGAGCGGTTCGATCTCGATTTCCCAGCCGGGCAGGCCGTAACCACCGTTGGCGTCGATCTTGCGACCTTCGATACAGAAGCCGCTGTCGTCCTGCTCGTTGGTGAATTCGATGGGTGTGGCACAGTTGTTGCCGGTGACGTTGATCTCAAGCTCGCGCTCGCTGATTTCGTTCCAGCCCGGGCGATCCTCTTCCACCAGGATATACGGACCCAGCGGCAGGTTATCGAAGCGCAGGATGCCATTCGCGCCCGTCACACCACGGCGGGCAACGCTGCCGTCCATGCGCCGCAGCTCGAAGCCCCAGCCACCAACGTCGTACCCGGCGAGGAGCGGATCACCGTTACCATTGCCATTACCAGTGGCGCCCGTGCTGGCAATCTTGCGGACGGCGACACAACCGGTGACCAGTTCGTTCTTGAAGACCACCGTAATCTCGTCATCGTCCTCGTCGATGCGAAGCTCTTGGCGACCAGTCGGCGGCACAACCGGCATATAGGTCTCGCGCGGTTCATCTCGATCTTGCTTGGGCGGATGCTCCGTGAAGATCCAGACCCCAGGCGTTAGCGAGAAGGTCGCCGCGCCGGTAACGACCGTACCGCCCGTCAGCGTGACTGGACCGGTTTCCTCAACCTCAGGCGATGCAAACAGGTTGCCTGGGCCAGGAACCGCCTTGATCTTCCAGTCATTCAACGGGGTGTGGTTGGCGTCGATCTTGCGCACCGTCACCGGGATGATGCGCGCCATCTTGAAGCGGATGCGCACACAATCATCGCGACCGACCTCGATGGGGAACGTGAAGCTGGTGGGCGTCACGCCTTCCCAACCGGGGCGGCTCTCGATGGTGGCGGTGTAGATCCCCGGTGCGCCGAGCAGATCCTGGAACTCGAACTCACCCTTTAGCAGATCGGGATCTTTGTCGTCCTCATCCGGTTTCGGCGCGGACACCGTGGTCGTCACATTGCCTGTGAGCGCACCCGGGATCGTGATGTCGGACGTCAAGCTGATCGTCCAACCGGCCAGGGGCTTTTCCTCCCAGTTGATCACGATACCCTCGATACAGTACTCGCCGGCAACAGTCTGCGCCTTTGCATTCGAAGAAGCAAAGACCGCATATGCTACCAGCAACAGAGCCAAGGCTACCACAGGCAACAGCCACAAGCGGCCGAGCCGGTTCGCCTTAGACTGAGTTGGGAACATACGTTTCTCCTTTCCTAGACCCTAGTGAAATGAGAGATGACCATAAGAATGTTTCTTGCGTTCAAACTTGTTTATGCACCGCTAGCGATTCGCCACCACTTTATCCTGTACCGGATTTTGATTCGCTACCGACGCATGGACCTTAACAAACACTGCTACTGACTCTGCAACGAACTCTGCGGGCAAACTGGCTGGCCGGTGACCGTCACATTGATCTGCAAGTATGTGGGCTGTTCACCGTCTGCCGCCTTTGCCCAATCCCCAGCGTTCCGGACGTACATCGTTCCACTTCGTGGTTCTACATCATGCTTCCATGATGTTTCCATGCATTGACTTCTGTGCATGAACGACATGCTGCGTCATGTACTGCAGGATGATTCCCAAGCATGGTTACATCGCACCCTACCCCCCGTTCTGGAACAATTCGCTTGACCAGACCTCTTATCTTCACTTGTTAAGCTGCGGTGAGATAAGTGAGCCGGCGCTGCGCCTCTCCACCTATCCGCCCCTGCGCCCCTTCACTCGTCGTCCCTAGTCGGATGGCCGAATACGGAACGGTTGAGTGGATTCAGTTATGGTGGGGTACAGTGGCCTGTCATGCTTACCATGACGTGACGATGCGGGATTAGTTACGCCAACTTCAAGGAAGTTTCTGCTGTCCCAGTGAAATCAGCGTGTTCTTACCCGCCATCACTCATCTAGACGGGCTTGCGGCCAAAACAGTACGGGCGAATTCATGCAAAATTCCACGAATTTGCATATCATGAGGGAAAGCAGAGGCGAATCCCCCGCCTACCGCTACCTTTGTGACCCATTCGGCTCAATAACCAACATAGAAAGACCGTCTCGTGACCATCGACCAACGCAAGGCCGACCACATTCGGATTAACCTAGAAGAAGATGTGCAGTTCCCACAGCTAACCACCGGCTTGGAACAGTTTCGCTTTGTCCACCAGGCGCTGCCAGAGATGAACCTGCACGACGTGGATACACGCGTGCGCGTCTTTAATAGATGGGTTGCCGCGCCCATCCTCGTCTCGTCTATGACCGGCGGCACACCCGAAGCCCAGGCCATCAACCGCAATTTGGCCGAGGCCGCGCAGGCGCGCGGGTTAGCAATGGGGCTGGGCAGCCAGCGCGCCGGGATTGAACAAGGCGAAATGGCCGCGACCTTCCGCGTGCGCGATGTCGCGCCCGATATCCTCTTATTTGCTAATTTGGGCGCAGTGCAGCTCAACTACGGCTACACCGTTGAACAATGCCGCCGCGCGGTGGAGATGATCGAGGCGGACGGGCTGATCTTGCACTTCAACCCTTTACAAGAGGTGTTGCAGCCGGAGGGAGACGCCAACTGGCGCGGCCTGCTTGAGAAGGTCGAGGCTGTCTGCCGCGCGCTGGCTGTGCCGGTGGTCGCCAAGGAAGTGGGATGGGGCATCAGCGCCCAAACCGCGCGCCGCCTCTTCAACGCGGGCGTGAGCGCCATCGACGTGGCCGGGGCCGGCGGTACATCGTGGAGCCAAGTCGAAATGCACCGCGCGCCTACCCAACGCCTGCGCCGGTTGGCGGCTGCCTTTGCCGATTGGGGCCTCCCCACTGCAGAGAGTCTGCAGGAGGTCTACAGAGAGCGGGCCGAATTGGGGCTGGAGGACAGGCTGATCTTCGCCAGCGGCGGCATCCGTACAGGCCAAGACATTGCCAAATGCGTCGCCCTGGGCGCGGAGTTGGTCGGGCTGGCCTCGCCTTTCCTCAAGCGTGCCGTGGAATCAGCCGAAGCGGTGGCCGAAGAGATGGAACTGCTGGAGGCAGAGGTACGCATCACCATGTTCTGCAGCGGTGCGGCGGATGTGGCGGGCCTGCGCGCACCCGGCGTGCTCGTACACAAACCGTGAGCCAGGGGCCTGCTTGCGGGCAACTTGGCGAAATCCGCACTTCGGTTTACCCTGTACCTTCAGTTTACCCAGTGATGACTGGCGGCAGCGTGCGCGCTGCATAATGTGCGTGCGCGCACACGGCACGACAGCACATCCTTCCCATTCCCCTAGATCGACTTAAGATAATCGGCTTGGATAATTGGCTTGGATCCGCCATCAATTACACCGCCGGCGGCCAAACAGCTCAAGGGCGCGGCCCATCCGCGGTGTCTACGGAGATTTTGCTGCATGTCTAACGGTGAATTGAGTAGCTTCATCGGCACTTGGCTGCCCCAGATCGAGCGTGAAATGCGCGCCATGCTCCACACAGGCGACGATCTTGTCGCGCCGCACTACGGCATGATGCGCTATCACCTGGGCTGGGCCGACGAGCATTTCAACGACAAGAATTTCCCCGCGGGCAAACGCCTGCGCCCGATCCTCTGTCTGCTGGCCTGCGCCGAGGTAGGGGGCGACCCGGCCAACGCGCTTCCCGCGGCCGCGGCCATCGAACTGCTGCACAACTTCTCGCTGATCCACGACGACATCGAGGATGGCGACGAGATGCGCCGCCACCGGCCCACGGTCTGGAAAGTGTGGGGCGTGCCCCAGGCGATCAACGTGGGCGATGGCATGTTTACGCTCGCCTTTGCCGCCATGCAGCGGCTGACACGCCGCGGGGTCGCGTCCAAGATGACCCTGGCCGCGCTGGATCGCTTTACCCAGACCTGTCTGATGCTGACCGAGGGCCAACACCTTGACCTGCGCTTCGAACAGCAAGCAGTGGTCAGCGTGGACGAGTATATGCGCATGATCCAGGGCAAGACCAGCGCGTTGATCGGCGCGTGCGCGGCCATCGGCGCGTTGATCGGCGGCGCGGAGGAACGCGTGCAGACCGATCTGCTTCAGTTTGGTCAAGCCGTGGGCCTTGCCTTTCAGATCCAAGACGACATCTTGGGCATCTGGGGCGATCCCGCCGAGACAGGCAAAGCCGCAGGTAATGACATCTTGCGGCGCAAGAAGAGCCTGCCTGTCCTCTACGCCCTCAACCACGCCGAGATTGGCCCCTCTCTGCAGGCAGCCTACGCAATGCCCATCGACGCGGAACAGTTGCCCAGCATCATGACCCTGCTGGAAAAGGCCGAAGCGCGCCAATATGCCGAACGGCAGATGGCGAACCAACACGCGCTGGCGTTGTCCGCGCTCAGTTCGGCGCTCGGTGGGGAGCATATGGCCCGTTCAAGCCTGCGCGCCCTGGCCGAAGGGCTGCTCTATCGCCGCTCATAGGGATCCGCCCTCTGGATCGATCTTGCCAGCGATATTGATTACTACCTTCATCGAGCGTCCTGGACGCTAATCCAGCATAATCTAATCAAAAAGCGGGGCGACCGGTATCATGCCGGTCGCCCCGCTTGATTGCTCTACATCTGTGCCGTGCCTAGGCCGCCTTGCACGCGGCGCTGGCCCGACTGGTCACGTCTACTGGTAGCTCTCCAGTGCCTGCTTAACCGCGGCACAGAAAGCATCCGCGGTTGCGCCATCCAACACGCGGTGGTCATAGCTGAAGCCCAACGTAGTCATGGGCAAGAAAGCCATGTAATCACCGGTGTTGGCCTCTAGCGGATGTCCCTGGCTGACGACAACCGGACGCTTTTCAACAGCGCCGACGCCCAGGATGCCCACTTGGGGCTGGACGATCACCGGCGTCTGGAAGCGGCTGCCCGATGTGCCATAGTTGCTGAGGGTGAAGGTTCCGCCGGCCAAGTCGTCGGAGCGCAGTTGGTTGTTGCGCGCCTTTTCGGCCAGTTCATTGACCGCACGCGCAATGCCCAGCAGGTTCAAATCCCCGGCATTCTTGATCACCGGCACAATCAAGCCGCCCATGCCGTACTGATCTGCGGGCAGCGCCACAGCCATGCCGATGTTGTAATAGCGCTTGATGATCACGCCTTCGTCGGTCCAAGTGGCGTTAGCCGCGGGCACAGCCTTCAGCCCGGCCACAATCGCCTCGATAAAGTAAGCTGTGATCGTCAGATTGACGCCCGCCGCGGCAAATTCGCTCTTGTGCGCCTGGCGATGGGCCAACACACCGGCCATGTTCACATCCCACATGGTCGTCACATGCGGCGCGGCGAAGGCGCTATTTACCGTATTGCGTGCAACGGCTGCACGCATCCGTGAGTGCGGGACCAGTTCCTCGCCTGCGCTCGCGCTTGGTGCGGGTTGGGCAGCAGGTTGCGCGGCGGGTCTGGCTTCAGGCTTGGCCGCGGGGGCTGCCTGCGGAGCCTTCTCTGCTGCGGCAGGTTGGGCTTGGGGTTGGGCCTGGCGCGGCTGCGGCACAAAGCGAGGCTCGACCGTCACCGTCTCGCCCTTGTCGCGGCTAGCGATCGCGCTCATCACGTCATAGCGCGTCAGCGAACTCAAGGGGCGGCCCTGGGCCACGTCTGCCAGGTTGATATTGTAGTACGCGGCCAAACGCGCCACGCTCAACCGTGCAACATCCTCTGCGTCGCCGGGCAGCGGCTGGGTCAGGCTGGCCGCGCCCTGTCCGGCACCGCGCCCTTCCACGGTCGCCAACACATCTTCTTTGGTAATGCGCCCACCCGGCCCGCTGCCGGATATGCCGTCCAAGTCCACGCCTCGATCCGCTGCGACACGCCGCGCCACAGGCGACGCTTTCACCTCGCCGCCGCTGGGCGCTGGTTCACTGGGCGCAGCGCCATTCGCGCTTGGTTGGGCCGCGGCCTCGCCTTCCTCCTGCTCCGCTGCGGGAGCGGCAGGGGCCTCTTCAGCGGCCTGCGTTCCACCATCGGCAGATACTTCTTCGCCTTCCTGCCCAATCACAAGCAGCACAGCGTCAAGCCCCACCAATTCGCCTTCGCTGTAATTGATCTTTAGAACCTGGCCCGACGCGGGCGAAGGGACTTCGGTGTCAACCTTATCGGTGGCAACCTCCAAGAGGATATCCCCCTCGTTCACCTGGTCGCCCTCTTTCACCAACCAACGGCTAATGGTGGCGTCTTCTACACCTTCCCCCAGGTCGGGGAGTTTTACTTCTGTCGCCATGAGCAATCCTCGCTTCGTCTAGTCCATGCTGGCAGACCCCCTACAGCCCCCTTGCACAGGGCCTGGACGATCTGCTTGGAACAGTCACCAGCCGTTAGGCGGCTACCGGGCGTAGCATCATATCCAACACTGCGGCCTTGATGTTCTTCTTCCAAGGCAGCAGTTCCTCTTCCAGCGTCTGCGACACCGGAATGGACGTCGGGGGCATGCCCAGACGGCGGGCCGGTGCAGTCAGCAGTTGGGGGGCCTCCTCGTTGATGCGTGCCACGATCTCCGCCCCAATGCCACAGTTGGCCTGCGACTCATGGACAGCAAGCAGCCGCCCCGTCTTTTGCACCGACTCGTAGATCGTCTCCATGTCCAGTGGAACAATGCTGCGCAGATCCACGACTTCGATCTCGATGCCATGCTCAGACGCCAGTTCGTCCGCGGCTTCCAACGCTTGATGCAGACAGTAGCTGAACGAGGCGAGGGTCAAGTCCTTGCCCTCGCGCTTCACATCGGCCTTGCCGATGGGCACAACCACTTCCTCACCCGCTTCGGGCAGATCGCCGCGCGTGAAGTAGAGCATCTTGTGCTCCAAGAAAACCACCGGGTTGGGATCGCGGATGGCCGAGGTTAACAGCCCCTTGGCATCATAGGGCGTTGCAGGCGACACCACCTTAATGCCGGGGAATTGGGCAAACACGCTGTCGACACTTTGGCTGTGCTGCGCGCCGTAGCGCTTGCCGCCGCCTTGCTGCCCGCGGATGACCATCGGCACATTGACCAAACCGCCCTTCATGTAGTGCATCTTAGCCGCTTGGTTCAAGATCTGGTCGGCACAGACCAGGAAGAAGTCCATGTACATCAATTCGACAATGGGGCGCTTGCCGACCATCGCCGCGCCGACCGCCATGCCCATGAAGCCCTGTTCGCTAATGGGCGTATCGATGACCCGCATCTCGCCAAACTCGTCCAGCAGATTGCGGGTCACGCGGAAGAGGCCACCATAATGACCGATGTCCTCGCCGATGAGAAAGACGTTTTCGTCCCGCCGCATCTCTTCTCTGATGGCTTCGTTGATGGCCTGAATATAGGTTGTCTTACGCATTCCGTCTTTTCCTCTTAGGTTTGCTTAGTCGCCGGATCGTCCCGGCTGTGCCGGGCGATACCGGAACAGACATGCAGCGGTCAGACCGCAAAAACGTCGGTATAGGCCTCGGTCGGATCAGGCCAGGGGCTGTTCTGGGCCGCCTCGACAGCGTCGGCAACCTGCTGCTCGACTTCCGCCCGGATCTTCTCCAACTCCTTCTCCTTGGCCCCACGCGAAAGCAGCCGATTTTGCAGCACCACCAGCGGCTCATGTTCGCGCTGGGCCGCGATCTCTTCAGGCGAGCGGTAGGTCTCCAAGTCACCCGCCATGTGACCAGCCAAGCGATAGGTAATGCCCTCAATAAAGACCGGCCCTTCGCCCTTGCGCGCCTGCGCCGCGGCCTCGCTCACGGCATTGTAAACAACCTCTACGTCGTTGCCGTCGATCTGCATGCTGGTCATGCCATAGACTTGGGGGAACTTGTAAAGCTCCGACACCGACGACGTGCGGCTGATCGGGGTCATCTCTGAATAGCGGTTGTTCTCCAAATAGAAGATGATCGGCAGCCGCCACTTCTGCGCCATATTAAAGGTCTCGTGCATGACACCCTGGAACATCGCGCCGTCACCGAAGAAGGTGACCGCGATGTTGTCGTTGCCGTCCATCTTGTTCGCCAAGGCCATGCCCGCGGCGTGGGGAACCTGCGCGGCGACGATGCCATTGGCCCCCATCATGCCCAGGCTCGGATCGATAAAGTGCATGGAGCCGCCCTTGCCCCTGGCAAAGCCGTCAGCCCTGCCCAGCACCTCGGCAATCGCCTTGGTCGGGTCCATGCCCCTGGCAAGCCCATGATGGTGTCCACGGTATGTACAGGTGACGTAATCCCCTGGGCGCAGAACCGCGGCAGTGCCGATGGCGTTGGCTTCATGGCCGATGGCGGTGTGCATAGCGCCGCCAATCTTGCCCGACTCCGCCAACTGGAGCAGCGACTCTTCGACACGCCGGATGAGATACATCATCCTATACATCTCGGTGAGCTGCTTCTTGCTCAGCTCACTCCCCCGGACCTCGGACGCCGCCTTCGAGGGAAGTACATCGGGTTGAACAGAGATTGACATGAAGAGCATCCTTCCTGTGGACAGAATAACAGCGCAGAGCGCTCGCTAAAACAGGCTCTGCAAAAACACGGCGCAACCACAATGTTGCCCGCTGATCAAGACGGCGCACCTGCAAACCGGTGCAGCCTGTCACCCTTTTTATCCATCAAGGTGAGGCGCAGCCGGATGCATAACGGCAGCGACGCATCCAACCGCCGCTCGACCCCGTATAGTAGGCAGGTGATCGACCAACACATCCGCGTTGGCCGAGCGCAATGCCGGACGCGAACGCTCGTTCGGCGTGCCCGGCAACCGTGATTCTGGATTATACCACAGAACGAAGCCCCTACAATTTACACCACTTTAAACCGGACGTAATGTTGTGCTCCCACCCATAGCGCGCCCGTAGCACAAGTTGCTTGGCAAACAGAACGCATCTATTTATAATGCTCCGGCCTTACTTTTACTGCCGCCCCCCAATTCGCCTGTGACGGTCTATCTTCCCTCCACGCTCACCTATTTTTCGACCGCGCAGCCGGTGATAGACATCCGGGTTTGTCGAACTTCCGGAAGTTTTTTTCATAGCATGACACAAGAGTTTGGCGCAGCGCCGCGGCAGTGCTATGCTGTGCAACCGTGCGCGAAGTATGCAGTCCGCGCAGCAGTAGATGAAGCGATCCAAAGCGGCACGCAGCCGGGCCATGATCAATGATATATATTATATATAATGACACACAGGATGATCAGCCGCCCAGTTCGCAGCCGCTTCCCACGGTCGTTGGCCCGACAAGGTTGTCTGTCCTACACGGCTGCTTATCTTGCAGCCGGTTTGAAGCTCTGCCAGCATAGCGTCTAAAGTTCAGCGTAGCGTCCTAAAGCGAGGTATATCCATGACGAGTCCAGCGGCGAACGATCAGCTGTCTACTGCATCATCCACGCCTGCCAATGGCACGACCACAGGCAAAAATGCGCCGCAGCCCAGCAGCCAACGCGGGCCAGGTTCCACCCAAGCTGTCCACGCGGGCGAACGCCGTTTCCGCGCCCATGATAGCTTGCTCGTACCCATTGTTCAGACCGCGGTCTATACTTTCCCCAACACCGACGCGCTCGCCAGTTACTACGAAGAGCGCATGTTTTGGGAAGAGCCGGAACGCGAAGAGTACGGGCGCTATGGCAACCCCACGGTGCGCGCCGTCGAATCCAAGCTCGCCGAACTAGAGGGCGCGCAGGATGCCGTATTGGTCAGCAGCGGCATGGCCGCGGTCACCAATACGCTGCTGCTTATGCTCAACAGCGGCGACCATATGATCCTCACCAATGGCTGCTATCACTCCACACTTGAATTTTGTCGCAAGTTCCTCGCACGCTACGGCATCAGCGTGACCGTCGTGCCCTGTGGCGACTACGCGGCCATGGAAGCCGCGGTGCAGCCCAACACCAAACTGATCTTCTCCGAATCGCCCACCAATCCTTTTATGCACTGTCTTGACTTCGAGCGCCTGGTGGAGATCGCCAAGCGGCACAATGTCAAGACCATGGTGGACACCACCTTTGCCACGCCCATGAACCTGCGCGCGCTGGACTTGGGTGTCGACTTGGTGATCCACAGCATCACCAAATACTTGGGCGGCCACAACGACGTGATGGCCGGGGCGATCGTCGGCAGCTACGACCTGACCACGCCCTTGCGCCAGGCACAGGGGCTTTTCGGCAGCATCGTCGATCCCCATGCCGCCTATCTCATGCTGCGCGGCATCAAGACGCTGGCGCTGCGCGTCGAGCGTCACAACGCCAACGGCCTGGCCGTTGCCCAATTCCTTGAAGCGCACCCCAAAGTGCGCCGGGTCTGGTATCCAGGGCTGCCCAGCCACCCGGATCATGCAGTGGCAAAAGCGACCATGCAGGGCTTTGGCGGCGTGGTCACCTTTGAGATCGACGGCGACGGCGAGCGCGCCCATCGCTTCATCGACGCGCTGACCGTCCCCAACCTGGGGCCGAGTTTGGGCGGCGTCGAGAGCATGATCAGCCCGCTGGCGCTGATGGGCTTCGCCGATCTGGACCCGGCTGAACGCGCCGCATTGGGCATTAGCGATGAATTGGTGCGCTTCTGTATCGGCATCGAAGACACCGACGATCTGATCGCCGACTTGTCCCAGGCCCTCGATCAGATTTAGCTTGGCACAGTGGCGTGCTCAAGCAGTTCATCCAGCACATGGCGCAGTTGGCGCACCATATCCGCGACTGACGTATAGATGATTTGGTGGGTTGAGATGCCTGCCACGGTTGTCGAATGGTCGGCGTCTTGGTGACGCATATAAATGACCGGCTTGCCCAGGCCGCGCGCATAGCCTACTTCGACGCCGACCCCAATGGCTTTTTGTGATACCTCAGCAATTACGAAGTCACATTGAGCGATGCACTGAGCCGACACCTGCATCATGGTTTCTTCCTCGTTTGGCCCAAAGGCATACTTATCGACAAACACGGTCACAGCAATGCCATATTCTTGAAGGACTGTAGTCATGTGGCGGACTGTGCCGCGCAGTGCATCCCTGTGGGCAAAGCTCAGCGAGATAAATGCGCTCTTGCCTGTCATGCGCTTTCCTTTGGCAGCTAAATAAATGATAGCCATGATCGTGTAGACCCCCTGCAGGGGGTCTACACGATCATGGCGCTATTCTACTGATTTATACAGCAGCAAGGGACTAGTCCGCCGACTCTTGCTGCGATGTGCTGCTCTTCTTGGCAGCGGTCTTCTTGGTTGTGCTCTTCTTAGCCGTCGACTTCTTGGCAGTCGTCTTTTTGGCAGTGCTTTTCTTGGTCGTCTTGCCCGCGCCGTTGCTGCTGCTCTTGCTGCGCGTCGACTTGCGCCTGCTGCCCGCCGCAGCTTTGGCGGCCAGCCATTCCAACGCCTGTTCCATCGTCACCTGATCCGGCTCGATCTCCTTGGGGATGGTGGCGTTGATCTTTCCATGCTTGACATACGGGCCGTAGCGTCCAGTCATGACCTGCACAGGGCCGCCGTCCGGGTGTTCGCCCAATTCACGCAGGACACCGCTGCTGCGGCCTCGCCGTTGTGGCGCAGCCGCCAAGACCTCCAGCGCCCGCTCCAACGTCACATCCAGCACATTGTCCGGCGCTTTCAGGCTCACATAGCGCCCATCGTGCAGAATATACGGCCCAAAGCGACCCACACCGGCCAGCACCGGCTTCTCGGTTTCAGGGTGCAAGCCCAACTCGCGCGGCAGACTCAACAGCCGCAGCGCGATGTCGAGCGTCACTTCCTCCGGCTCCATCCCCTTGAGCAAGCTAGCGCGCTTGGGCTTGCCGCTGGTTTCGCCGTCCTCGCCCAACTGCACATAGGGGCCATAGGGGCCAACCTTGAGCAGCACCGGCAGGCCGCTCTCTGGGTCGGTGCCGACCTGGCGCGGGCCGTCGCTCTTTTGGGCCAAAAGCTGCTCGATCAACGCTTCCGAGAGGTCGGCGGGCGCAGTGTCCACCGGAATCCCCACTGTTAGCCGGTCGCCGTTCTGTTCGCGTGCCACATAGGGGCCATACTGACCAATCCGCACCTCGGCGTCGCCAATGCCCTCTAGGGTCACCGCGCTCACCTCGCGCGGGTCGATCATGGCTTCCTTGGCGCGTACCTGCGCCTCCAGCCCTTGCTCGCCCAAGTAGAACTGACGCAGATAGGCCAGCCAGTCGGCTTCGCCCGCGGCGATATCGTCCAGCCGCTGCTCCATGTTGGCTGTGAAGTTGAAATCGACCAGGTCGTGGAAGTGATCCTCCATCAGCTTGGTCACGGCAAAGGCCGTAAAGGTCGGCACCAGTTCGCGGCGCTGCTTAAAGACGTAGCCGCGCTCTTGAATCGTGTCGATAATGGTCGCGTAGGTGCTGGGCCGCCCAATCCCCTCAGACTCCAACGCCTTGACCAGTGTCGCCTCGGTGAAGCGCGCGGGCGGCTTGGTTTCATGGCCCACAGCCTCCAGGTCGCGGCAGTCCACTTCCTCGTCCACAGTGAGCGGCGGCAAGGGCGACTCCTGGCTTTCCAGCGCGGCCTCCGGATCGTCCGACCCTTCCACATAGGCGCGGAAGAAGCCTGCAAAGAGCACCGTGCGCCCGCTGGCGCGGAAAACGGCATCGTCCACATGGATCATGGCTGTGGTGAAACGCAGCCGTGCATTCGCCATCTGCGTCGCCACCGTGCGCTTCCAAATCAGGTCATACAACCGCGCTTCCATCCCAGAGAGGGGCAGTTGATCCACCGGCAGCATCCGATCCCCGGCAGGGCGAATCGCTTCATGGGCCTCTTGTGCGCTCTTGGTCTGGGTGCGATAGCGCCGCGGCTTATCGTTCAGATAGTCGCTGCCATACAACTCGCTAATGCGCCGCCGTGCCGCGCTGATGGCCTGTTCGCTCAGGTTGACCGAATCGGTACGCATATAGGTGATATAGCCGTTCTCATAGAGCGACTGCGCGATGCGCATGGTCTCCTTCGCGCCCAAATTGAGCTTGCGATTCGCCTCCTGCTGCAAGGTGCTTGTGGTGAAAGGCGGCGCGGGCGCACGCTGCTGGTCCTTCTCTTCCAGCGATGCAACGCGCCAATTCTCCTTGAGCAGCCGCGCAGCCAGCGCCTTGGCTTGCTCCTGGTCGAGCAGCAAGACCTTCTTGCCTTCGGGGATCTTGCCTGTGGCCTCGTCAAAGTCGCGACCGCTTGCCACGCGCACGCCGCCTACGCTCACCAGGTCTGCCTCGAAGCGGTGGTCGGCGCGGTCAGGGCGCTTGTTCAAAAACGCCTTCAGATCCCAGTACGTGCCCGAACGGAACGCGCGGCGCTCGCGCTCGCGCAGCACCAACATGCGCACGGCAGCGCTCTGCACGCGGCCCGCGGAAAGGCGCGGCGCGATCT
>CAZZNG010000061.1:0-23358 GCA_964655505.1 uncultured Litorilinea sp.
TCAAAGAAATCCGCGCCTTCGAGATCAACTTGGTCCCGCGCCCCAAGACCCAACCGCGTTCGCCCAGCCGCGCCGACCAGATCAAGATGGCGCGGCCCATCAGCCGCTACCCCGAAATTGGCGAAATGTGGACCGCGGCCCAATGGAAGCGCGCCGCGGTAATCGTCACCGCGGAGGACGGCACAACCGGCTTCGGCATCACGGTCCACAGCGGCCCGGTCGTGCGCATCATCAACGACCATTTCGCGGGCCTGCTCACCGGCCAAAACTGCATGGCGACTGAAAAGCTCTGGGACATGATGGTGCGCGGGGCCGCGGCCTATGGCACGGGCGGCTTGACCAGCTACGCCATCAGCGCGCTCGACGTGGCGCTCTGGGATCTCAAGGGCAAGATCCTCCAACGCCCGGTCTATGAACTGCTGGGCGGGCCGCAAAAAGAGAAGATCTTCTGCTACGCCACCGGCTTCGACACCGAATGGTATCTGGAACTCGGCTTCAAAGCCACCAAGATCTTTGCCCCCTTTGGCCCGCAGGATGGGCTTGAGGGGCTGCACAAGAACGTGGAATTGGTGGCGCGCACGCGTGAAGCAGTCGGCGACGAGGTGGAACTGATGCTCGACTGCTGGATGTCTTCCGACGAAGAGTATGCCGTGCGCCTGGCCGAGCTTTGCCGCCCCTACCGCCTCAAGTGGATCGAGGAATACGTCCCGCCCGATCAGTTTGAGGCCTATCAAGCCGTGCGCCAGCGCATCCCGTGGCAGACGCTGGCAACAGGCGAACATTGGTATCTGCCCGCCACCTTTGCCACCGCGGCAAGCCGCCGCTTGGTGGACATCTTCCAGCCTGACGTGCTTTGGGGCGGCGGCATCACCGGCATCGTCAAGATCTGTCACATTGCCGAGGCATTCGGCATCTCGGTCATCACCCACGCGGGCATGAACTATCCCTTCGGCCAGCATGTCGCCTTTGCCATGCCCGCGGTCATGTGGGGCGAACGCTCGGAAAGCGTCTCCGCGCCCGGCGTACCGCTGGAGGAGATGACCCTCCTGCCCGGCACACCCACGATCCGCGACGGCTATGTCCGGCCAAGCGACGCGCCCGGCTTCGGCCTGGAGATCACCCAAGAATGGCTGGAAGAGGTGACTGTGCGCTGACCCTGCGGACACATGCGCGGCACAACTGCGGCACAACTGCGGCACAGTGGCATCAAAAAACAAGAGAAGGAGGGAGAGCCGTGACAGGCGAGCAACGCATCAACGCGGATGCGCTTCAAACATTGGTCACCGCCATCTTTGAGCATGTGGGCATGCAACCGGCTGACGCGGCGCTGTTGGCCGATTCGCTTGTCTACGCCGACCTGGGCGGCATCCATTCGCACGGCGTGTTGCGCGTGCCGGAGTATGTGGAAAAGCTGACGGTCAAAGGGGTGAACCCCCAAGGCAAGCCCCACATCGTCAAATCGTTTGGCGGCTGCGTCGTGGTCGACGGCGACAACAGCATGGGGCAGATCGGCATGCACTTTGCCATGCAGGAAGTGATCCGCCGCGCCAGGGAACACGGTATTGCCGCGGCGGCCATCCGCGGCAGCAATCACAGCGGCGCAATGGGCTACTTTGCCATGCAGGCGCTGCCCCACGACATGGTGGGCATCGCCACCACCAACGCGCTGCCCACCATGGCCCCTTGGGGCGGCGCGGAGAAGATCCTGGGCATCAACCCCCTGGGGGTGGCGATCCCTGCCGGTGCAGAATTGCCCATCATCCACGATGCGGCGTTCAGCGGTTCCTCCCACGGCAAGATCCGCATCCACCACCAGAAGGGGCTGCCCATTCCTGACACCTGGGCGCTGGACAAGGAGGGCCATCCGACCACGGACGCGGCCGCGGCGATCGACGGGCTGCTGCGCCCGATTGGTGAATTCAAGGGGGTGGCGCTGGCGTTGATCATGGGCATCCTGTCGTCCATGCTCTCAGGCGCGGCCTATGGGCTGGAACTCGGCAACATGGAGGAAGGCCCCCGCGCCGGGCTGGACGGTCACTTTGTGGCGGCCATCCACATTGCCGCCTTTGAGGAAGTAGATCGTTTTAAGGCGCGCGTCGACAAAGCCATCCGCGAGATCCACCAGGTACGCAAGGCCCCTGGCTTCGAGCGCACCTATGCGCCGGGCGAACTGGAGCAGCTACGCAGCCAAGCATACCGCGACCAGGGCATCCCGCTCAACGACATGACCGTGGCCGGTGTGCAGCAAGTCGCCGAGCGCTTCGGGCTGGCAGGTCTCACCTAAACTGCAAGAATTCACCTTCCCGGAAGCTTCGAGCTTCCGGGAAGATCACAGCAGAGCCTGTCTAACCAGTCTCATCGGCGGCAGGCTCTGCGCGTGCAGCAGCATCCGTAATCGCATCCGCGACCTCCTGCGCCAGTTCAGGCGGGATGAAGTGGCCGAGACCGGGAATAAGCCGTAAGTCTGCATCGGGCACAAGCGCGGCGATCTCTTCCGCCGCGGCAACGGGCACAAGTGGGTCCTCCGCCCCTTGCAGTACCACCGTTGGCGCGCTGATCGTCTCCAAGTGGCTCAGGCGATACTGGCTGCTGTCCAGATGGCCCAGCAAAGAAACGGTCTGGTGGCGCACCAACGCGTCCGGATCAAAGTTTCGCTCAAAGTGGCGCACAGCCCATTGGCGCAAGGTGGCTTCGTCAACTGGATACTCGGAACCGATCAACGCCTGCCACGTCTTGACCTGCCACTCGATGAAGGCCTCTCTGTCAACCGTTGTGGGCTGCGGCGGCACGTCCGCAAAAGCCTCCGGATTGGCGATGACCGGCATTGCCAGGTTGCCCGAATCAGATGCAATCAACGCGAGCGAGCGCACGCGTTCCGGGTAGTCAATGGCGATGAGTTGGGCAATCGCCCCACCCATCGAGAGGCCGGTAATATGCGCTTGTTCGATCTCCAGCGCGTCGAGCAGCCCGACCGCATCGGCAGCCATATCGTGCAGCGTGTAGGGCATGGGCGGCGTTTCACCAGCCTCCAAAGCCGCAGCAATGGCCTCGCTGTCCGGGAGACCCGCCTCCGTGTGCTTGGTCGAAAGCCCGATATCACGGTTGTCAAAACGGACAACGCGATAGCCGCGCGCGACCAGCTCCTCAACCAGTTCCAGAGGCCAATCGACAAGCTGCATTCCCACACCCGCAATCAACAGAATCGTTTCCCGCTCTGCTGGGCTAAAGCTCTCATAGGCCAGCGACACGCCATTGGTTTCCACAACGCCCGTTGTCGGCGTTAGCGGATCGACGGCAGATGATTCAGTTTCAGTTGCTAGATCAGCCGGAATCGGTTGACAGCCAACCGCGATGGTCAACAGCAGCAGGATGGCTCCCCATAGCTGATGCGGCAAGCGCTTCATCACGTTTCCCTTCTACTTCGTTTGCTCATCTTTTGTCTGCTCATCTCGAATTTGCTTCCCTCCTCACTGCTCACTTTTCCCATCGGGGGCGATCACGCAGGGGCATGACGTGCAGCAGCGCGAATGAGATCAACGATTGTCGAACGCCTGCTAGTTCCGCAGAAATGGCGTTCAGCCATGCAGCCGCGGGTGGAATCGTGGCGATGATCATAGAACAGGTGAGGTTTGTTCCCTCCTGTCAGGCACATGCTATACTGTCCCCTCTGCCTGCCGCGCCACATACCGCCCCCCGGCAGACTCGCTCGCGCCGCTGCACCGGCTCCCCATCGTTGGCCCTTTCTCCGCCTGCCATCCACCCCTGCCCAGAGCGTCTATCGCGTTTGATCGGCTGACTTTGTTCAGCATGACAAGGCAATGGGCCATGTTCTAGAATTCTGGCGAATCTAGAACATGGGATGCGTCTGCTTGGCTGGATCGACCCGGCGCAAGCAGCACACAGGAGGGAATTGAGATGAACCACCCCCAAGCGAATCAGCATATCTCCCGGCGCAAGGCGCTCCGGCTCATGCTGCATGGAACGGTGGGCGGCCTGCTGGCGCAGAGCGTCCACACGCCCGCGCAGGCGCAGACGGAGCAGACGGTCTACCTGCCTACGCTGCCCAGTGCATCGGCGACGTCGCCAGAAGAAGCGCCGCTCTGCATCGACGAGCCGGATTGTGAAGGCGAGGATTGCTGCATCTACACCGCGGCAGTCGATTGGGGATGGTTTCGCACCCACCTACAGGATGAAATTTTGCCCAAGTGGTTGGCCGCGGTCACCGACCAAGGGCTGTTTCTGCCCCATTTCGACCGCCAATGGCGACCGCTCGGCCAAAACTTCGGCACGCTAGTCTCCCAATGCCGCCTGATCTACAACTTTGCCCAGGGCTACGCGCTAACCCGCGATCCGGTCTACCAAGAGGCGGTTGTCAAGGGCACACAGTTTCTGCTCGATCACTTCCGCGATCAGCGTCATGGCGGGTGGTATTGGTCGTGCAATCTCGACGGCGCGGTGCGCGACCGCTTCAAAGACAGCTACGGGCACGCCTTTGTCATCTTGGGCCTGGCTCACGCCTATCAGTGTACCGGCGACAGCGCACTGCGCGCGCCCATGCGGCAAACCTGGGCAGTGATGGACGAGCGCCTGCGCGATGCCCAGGGCGGCCTTCACCGGCGCATGACCGAAGATTTCCAGGTGATCAATCAGGCCAAGGAGCAGAACCCGCTGATGCACAGCTTCGAGGCACTGCTGGCAGCGGGATCGGTGGGCGGCGAGCCGCAGATGCTCCAAGCCGCGCGCGATGTGGGCAATTTTGTGTTCGACAAGCTGCTGCGCCCAGGCGATCGCCGCCTGCCCGAATTGTACGACGCGCAGTGGCAAGAGCTGCCCGACACACCCGACAGCGGCGGCGAGCTTGACATCGGCCACGCGTTCGAATGGGCCTATCTCTCCTCGCGCGCGGCAGAATTGGGGCTGCCTGTACGCTTCTTGAACCGCGCCAACAGCTTCCTGCTCTACGGTATGGCGCTGGGCTTTGACTGGAAAAATGGAGGGGTCTATTCGCCTCTAACGCCCAACGGCGTGATCGCCAATCGCGAAAAGGGGTGGTGGGAGCAGGCGGAGGCCATCCGCGCCCTCACCCACTTTTACCTGCGCCACAAGCGCAATGACCTAAACGGGCCGCTGCAAAGAACGTTGGAGTTTGTGAAAACCGCCTTCATCGACCCCCAATATGGGGGCTGGTATGCGCGGCTGAAGCCCGACAACACGCCGCTGGTGTGGGAGAAAGGCAGCATCTGGAAGCTCGACTATCACATCGTCGGCATGTGCATGGAGGCCATCCGCTTGACCAGTCAGACCGCGGCGTAGGGGTTGCCCAACTGCCGGGAAATTTTGGCGCTTCCCGGCAGTTGACCATGCAGGGGTCTACATGCGGGGGTTTAAGCCGCGGCGGGCGCTGCCTCTTGAGGGGCGATACGCAGCGCACCAGCCAAGCCCTCAGCCCATGCGCCAATCGCGGCCCAATCCCTTCGATCCGGCTGCTGTTTTGCCATGGCGCGGACGGGGAGCTTCAGCAAGGGGAAGAGGCGGTTGAAATCTTCCCCTTCGGCCAAGACAGCCCCGGCAAACAAGCCGGTATCGACCGGCTGCACCTCGGGCGCGGCCTGGCGCAGCGGTTCCAGATAGGCCAGGGCCGTTTGCCGGTTTTCGGGCGTGTCGTCTGCCATGGTGAGACAGACCAAGAAGTAGGCGACAGGCAGTTGGGCCAGCGTGTGACGGTGAC
Source organism: uncultured Litorilinea sp. (assembly GCA_964655505.1). GTDB lineage: Bacteria > Chloroflexota > Anaerolineae > Caldilineales > Caldilineaceae > QEUY01. The sequence continues at coordinate 5,729 of CAZZNG010000061.1, forward strand.
GTTTGACAAAAGAGACCGTCGCGCGCGGCAGCCGCCCCGCGTGGACGCCCGTTCCCACCACAACGGCTTGATAGCCGCTGATATCGCGAACTTGGTTGGCGGCCTGCACATCCACGTCAAAGCCCTGGCCTGCCAGCGTCTTGCCCACAGCCTCGGCAACCCCGCGGGTTGCGCCCGTCCACGTTGCATAAACGACAAGCAATTTTTCGTTCATCTTCTTGCCTCCCAACATCTGCACAAGACCACCGTTCGCAATCGAGCGCGTGCCGGACTCGTCTTGGGGAGAGAACAAGCACACATTCAATGGTCGCGAAAGGCGCGCCGCCGCGCAAGAGGGCGCTGTCCCAATCGCGCCGTGACAGGCGCACCCTTTGCACGTCATCTTCTATACTCGCGCGTTTTTCATACCGGCACGCAGCACCCACCAGCGCCCAACTGCAAAATGCCGGGTGCGATGGTGGATCTGAATACAATGTTTTATGTTTACAGAAATTTGTGGCACAATGGGGATACTCACTACAGATATTCAAAGAGGCTCGGTCGTTTGGTGTCGTGGCGGCAAGATGTAGGGCAACGGACTGACTTGCATACTAGATAGGTGCTAAGATCGTCCAAACACGCTGCCCTACTTCGGAAACTCTAGGCTGAACCCAACTATGCTAACTACGATATTCGTAGTGGCCTACATCATTATCAGCTTAATTTGTACGATTGCCATCGTTTCCGCAACTATTGTCTCGGCGCGGCAAGATGACCCTGCTGAAGAGCTTCCCGGCAATCAGTCTGAAGAATACGCCGACTACGAAGCACCCCATTGGCTCGCCTGGCCCGACAGCGGCGTTCTCCTCCTCATCCCGGTTCTGATCCTCGCGGCATCGCTCATGCTGCGGCTTGCCGCGCCCAGCCTGCCGGGCAGCGGGCTTTACCCGATCAAACGCGCGGGCGAAGAAGTCAAAGGGATGTTGGTGCGGCGCTGGGGCAACGCGGTCGCCTGGCACATCCACCAGGTTGACCGCCGCATCCAAGAGATGAACGCGCTGGAGGCCACTGGCCGTTCACCCGATCCCACGCTGGTACAGGAGGTCAAAGCAGAGGCAGAGAAAGCCTTGAAGGCCGCGGCCGCGCTGCCGCCGGAGGAGCGCGAAGCGGTTCTTGAAAAGTGGTCGTTGAAGCTGGAGTCTCGCCGGGAGATATTTGGCGAAACGAGCATGATCGCTAAGACGCTGGCTGAACCCTATGCCACGGTGGTATCCCTGCGGTTGACGCCTGTGTTCCAGGTGGCGCAACTGCCCACGCCCACCATGACGCCGGAAGATGCGCCTGCCGGGGGCATCCTCGCGGCCCCAGCACCCGACCGCAACGCGCCTGTCGTCGCGCCGCCCATTGTCGCACAGGCGGATGCCACGGCGCTTGTTCCGCCAACAGCCAGCCAACGCACGCCAACGATTCAAAAAGAGCCGCTCGATCTAGCCGTCCTGCTTCTCCCCACCCCCACACCGCTGCCCAAAGTCACGCCCGTACCGACCTGGTTGGTCGAGGCGACCGCACCCAGCGCGTTGGCGGCAGCTACGCAGGCTGCCGATACAGTGCCGCCGGAACCGCGCCAAACGACGACACGGGTAGCCGTGGCAGGGCTGCCGCAGCCTGGCAAGACCACGCCCCCGCGTACACCGCTGCGTACACCATCGCGTGCAGCAACGCCTACAGAGACAGTCACACCGCTGCCGACCCATGTGGGCGAGCAGATGTTGCGGGCGACGGTTGCACCAACCGTCTGGGCGAGCCATACGCCTGAAGCAACCCAGGCAGCACCTCCCACAGTGAAGCCGCAAGCCACAGGCATGGTTTGGCTGCTGCCAACGGTCACCAGTACGCCCGGCCCGCCGCCAACCCACATCGCGGTCGCGACCACCCAGCCGACCACACGGCCGACAGCAATCGTCCAATTGCCGACGCCGACCCATACACCGGTCCCATTGCCCACATTTACCCCTACGGCCATCGCGCAACCGACAAACACGGTTGAACCCACAGCGACCCAGACGCCGCTGCCCACGCTCAGCGCGACCGCGACCGTCGCGCTGACGGATACGCCGCAGCCGACCAGTACCATGCCGCCCACCAACACGGCGATCCCGACTGACACAGCTATCCCGACGAACACGGCTGTGCCAACAGATACGGCCACGCCGCTGCCCACGAATACGCTGATGCCAACCGACACAGCGGTACCAACCGACACGGCAACACCGATCGACACACCAGCGCCGACAGATACGCCACTGCCGACGAACACACCGGCGCCGACGCATACAACCGCGCCAACAGAGGTAGCGACCCATACACCGCTGCCAACAGACACGCCCATCCCAACGGAGACACCCATTCCGACGGAGACGCCGGTCCCGCCGACCCAGACGCCGCTGCCAACGGAGACGCCGCTGCCGCCAACCGACACACCAGCGTCCGGCACGCTGCCCATGGAGACGCCGCCGCCAACGGAGACACCGGTTCCGACGGATACGCCATTCCCGACGGAGACGCCGGTCCCAACAGATACGCCGCCGCCGCCGACCGACACACCGGCGTCCGGCACGCTGCCCATGGAGACGCCGCCGCCAACGGCAGAACTACCGACGGAAGAACCAGCGCCGACGGAGGAACCACAGCCGACTGAAGAGCCGCAGCCAACTGAGGAGCTACAGCCGACGGAGGAACCTCAACCAACTGAGGAGCCGCAGCCGACTGCAGAACCAGAGTTAACCGAAGAGCCAGTGCCGACCGAGAGACTGCCGACGGAGGAGCCGCAGCCAACTGCAGAACCGGAACCAACCGGAGAACCGCCGGTTGAGGAACAACAGCCAACTGCAGAACCAGAATCAACCGAGGAGCCGGAGCCACCCGAAGAATCGCCGCCAGATGAGGAACCACCCTCGACCGAGGAACCACAGTCGGCTAGCCCATCCGAGTCAGCGCCACCCCAGGCACACATCCCAGTCTCTTAAGCCTATGCTACTCGTCGTATAGAATGGACTGACCTTCCGGGACGCTACGCCCATCTTGCGAGCAGATGGGCATCGAGCAACATGCCATCTTGCGAGCAGATGGGCATTGAGCAACATGCCATCTCGCGAGCAGATGGGCATGAAACTCCGAGCGTCTCGGAAGGTTAATCGTCCGTGAAGATCACCCGGCTAATCTCGCAACATACACTGAGTTTACCGGAAGCTCACGCCGCGGCCACCCCCAGCTTGAACGCTTTACGTCCAGTGCAGAACATTTCAATAGCCGATCGCGCGGCACAGCGCAGCCCAAACTTACCGCTGCGCGCCAGATCTGCTATGATCATCTCCAAACCCAAACCACAACCCCATCATCCAGCGGAAAAGAGTCAACCATGCCAAACGAACCGATGCGCGGCGTCTACCCTATTTTGGTGACGCCGTTCGACGAGAGCGGCCAGATTGACGAGGAAAGCCTGCGCAATCTGATCGATTTCAATCTGGAGGCCGGTGTGCACGGGTTGGGCGTGGCGTTGGGCAGCGAAGTCTTTAAGCTGTCCGAGGCCGAGCGCAACCAGGTGACCCGCATTGTCGTGGACCAGGTGAATGGCCGCGTTCCCGTCGTGATCAACACGGGCGCGCCCGGCACCGATCTCGCCGTCTTTTACAGCCGGACAGCCGAAGAGCTAGGCGCGGACGCGTTGATGATCATGCCCCCGGCCTTCATGCCTGCCGGGCCGGACGAAGTACGCGCCTACTTCCAGGCGATTTCCGACGCGGTTAACATCCCCATCTTCCTGCAAGATACCGCCAGCGCGCCGATTTCTGCCGGTCTGGCGCGGCAGATCGCCGATAGCTGCGAATGGGTACGCTACATCAAGGTAGAGAGCCAGCCGGTCACAGCCAAAGTCGCGGCTATGACCCGGGACGCGGGCGATGTCTTGACTGTCTTTGGCGGCGCGGGCGGCGGCTATTTCATCGAAGAGATGCGCCGCGGCTCGGTAGGGACGATGCCTTTCTGCACCCAACCGGAAGCCTTTGTCGCGGTCTGGGATAAATTCCAGAGCGGCGACGAACGCGGCGCGCGCGAAGTCTTTGACCGCATGATCCAGCCGGTGAACCGCATCGCCGCCCAGGGCGCGGGCCTCTTCTACAACGTCCACAAGGAACTGCTGCGCCGCCGCGGGGTGATCCGCTGCGCCAAGGTCCGCAGCCCTGCGCCCACCCTTGACCCGCTGACCCAGCGCGAACTGGAGCAGGTGATCGACGAGATCTATCCCTAACGGCAGGAGGCAAGCCGTGCGACAGCCGGTGGATCGCGCTAGGCTTGCCCCCTCGCCCAACTATCTACAGCAGCGCACAACGATAGACACAACGATAGACATAGCGGTAAACACAGCGCCCCATTACCAATCCCCTATCTGAAGGAGAAGACACGGTGAAGATTGTCGATCTACAAGTGATCCCATTCCGCGTGAGCCGCCGGCCCTTTCGCCATGGTGAATGGCTGCCGGAGGTCGATGTCGTACAGACGCTAACCAAGATCATCACCGATGAAGGTGTAGAAGGCTACTACTTCGGCGGCCACGGTCACGGCGACATGGACGGGCTGCTCCCCGATGAGCGCGCCATGCTGGAAGGGCGCATGAAATCCATGCTGGTGGGCGAAGACCCGTATGATCGGGAGAAGTTCTGGCATTGGATGTGGGTGGCTAATGTGCCGGAAAACATCCTCAGCGTCGTGGATATGGCCCTGTGGGACTTGCAGGCGCGCGCCCTGGGCGTGCCGCTCTACAAGCTTCTGGGCGGCTGTCGCGAGAAGGTCAGGGCCTATGCCAGCACCTATCCCAACATGGGGTCGGTCGAGGACTACGCCCAACATGCGCTCGACTGCAAGCGCGAGGGCTATACCCACTATAAGATCCATCCGTATTACTTCTGGGACCCCGAAACCAAACAGCCCGACCGCGGCCGCCCCTCTCACATTGATTACGACATTCAGGTCTGCTATGCCGTGCGCGAGGCAGTTGGCGATGACATGGTGCTGAGTTATGACCCGTGGGGAACCTATCGCACCTATGACGACGCGATACGCGTGGGCCGCGTGCTGGAGGAACTGAACTTCTACTGGTACGAACATCCCATGAACGAATACCTGGTGGGCGCGTATGAGAAGCTCTCCCAAGAGCTGCGCATCCCCATCTTGTCGCCGGAGATCGCCGCGGGGAGCATCTACACGCGGGCGGATTGGATTCGCCGTGGTGCGTCCGACCGCAGCCGCATCGACGTGCTGCGCGGCGGCATCACCGGCGTAAAAAAGATGGTGGGCATCTGCGAGGCGTTCGGCGTGCGCTGCGAGATCCACATGTCCGGTTTTGCCAACTTGCAGATCCTCGGCTCTACCAGCGAGGACACCTGTGAATACTACGAGCGCGGCTTGCTTGCGCCCGGCGTCGATTATGAGACGCCGCCCCCCTATCTGGCGAACATCGGCGACCGCATGGATGAAGAAGGCTATGTCCACCTGCCCCAAGCGCCGGGCATGGGCTACAAAATCATCTGGGATTACATCGAAGAGAATCGAGTCGCCTAGCGGATGCGCCGCGCAGGCGCTAGATCGAATCTTCCCGGACGCTCACGCCGCCGAATGTCCATCTACTCGCGAGATGGCGTGTCGTACAAATGCCCATCTGCTCGCGAGATGGGCGTCATTATTCAAGTGGCGGCGACAGTTAATAGGTGCGTCCGGGAAGATCATTTAACGGTTGACATTGCCCTACAAGGATGCTAGCCTAGCCATGTTTCGCGTGGCAGATTCTAGCAAACCACCTCTGAATCCCACACCCCGGTATACGCCTACAGCGTGCGAGTTGATAAAACGAGAAGAGAACCATGTCCGAATACAATGCCCTCGATGACAGACGACCTGGGAAAAAGGGGTTCGACAGCCCTACGCGACTCGGTACGCCGCGGGCCACGGCGAGAACAGCCATCGCACAAAGAAGCTCACTGAATGGCTTGGTCGTCCAGCGAGCCGAAACAGCGCCGCACCGCTTGAGCAGCAGCGATGTCCTGGCGCTACAGCGCGCGATGGGCAACCGCGCCGTGCAGCGCATCTTACAAACGCCCCAAGCACCCACCGCGGCCCGCACCGCGCACAGCGCCACGACAGGATTGCTGCAGCGGCGGCCAAACCCCATGCCCATTGGGCCGGAAGGCGGCAGCGTCGACACAGGACTTGAAAGACGCCTAGCCCGCACCCAAAGCAGCGGAAGTTCCCTCCCGGCAGCCATCCGCCGCACCCTGGAGCCAAAACTGGGGGCCGATTTGGGCAGCGTCAAAGTGCATACCGACAGCACGTCGGCGCAGCTCAACCGGGAATTGGGCGCAAAGGCCTTTACCCACAAAAACCACATCTACTATGGCGCGGGGCAATCTCCCTCGGATATCCGGTTGACCGCGCATGAAGCCGTGCATACCATCCAGCAGGGGGCCGTTAAACCCAATCGAGTGCAGCGAAGCCAGCGACGCGCGCCTGGGATCGATGCAGAGAACGAGCGCCAAACCAGCCCGATCGTCCAACGAACGTCCGCGCCCGGCATCCAACGCTTCATCACGCGTGAGGCGATGATCAAGCTAGCGGGCGCTCCCTCTTGGAAGGCGCAGCGCAACGAGAGCACCTATGTCCAAATCCTCGATCAACTGGATGCTTATCAGGCAGCGTCGGACTCGGAGAAGAGGGGCGTTCTCAAGCAGCTCTCCAAACTCTGCACCGAGTGGATACGAAATCATAAGACGAACACGGTGCGAGGCAGGTTTATCAACGCGCTGAAGCAAGAAGTGCAAGCGCGCATGATGGTCTCGGATGAGAACAAGCTGCAAAGCAACCTCAGTACAATTGATTATCTCCCCTCGCGCAGCGCCGCCAAACAAGCCGAACGCGAAGAAACCGCTGCCAACCCCGACTGGACCAATCCCAAGCTGGCAGACACCCCGGCAGATAAGTACGTCTTTACCATTGCCGTGGCAGTCGAATATGACGACCAGCTCAAGTTTGCGCTGGCACGCGCCCACAGCACGGCGCGCAACAAAATTCGTGGCATGCTGACCAAAACGCCGCTGTTCGGCATTCGCGGATCAAAAAAGAAGGGCGAAGGCAACAAGGTCATCAAACGCGGGCTTTTCAAACTGGCCGCGCCCAAAGACCAGGAAGGAATCAAGGCCAAAGCCGCACGCCAAACGCTTGAACAAAAGGGCGAAACCGACATCGACGAGCAGAAGATTGCCCAGGTGGCTGCGCGTTCCGCCCAGGTGGGTCACACCTGGGTCAAGTTCCGCAAGATGGTCGGCAGCGACTTGAAAGAGGTCTACAGCTACGGCATGTGGCCCGAAGACGGCTATGGACATCCGTCGCGGCCCGTGCCCGGCATAATCCGCCACCCAGACGTCGTGCACGAAAATGCAGAAGGGGAAAAGCAGCTTTACCTCGACAAAGAGGTCGCCCCGAAGAATTTCAACGCCGGGCTTCAACTAGCCGTTGCGCGGCTCAAGCAGAAGCCCGACTATACCCTGACCGGCTATAACTGCACCACGTTTGCCCGCGAGATCGCGAGCAAAGTGGGCGTCTCATTTCCCAAGGCGGCAACCGTCTTCCCGGCAGAACTATCTAAAGGCTTCTTCCAAAAGATCCTCAGCCCCAACCGCCTCTATGAGTCCATGGAGGCCATGCAGATGCGCGGCGATGCGCGCGTCACGTCAGAGGCAATCGGGTACGACGAGGTCGAGCAAAGGCAGAACGAGGCGCGCGAGAACGAACGGCTCGAAGCCCAAGCGCGCATGGAACGCGAGCTTGAGGATCTGTCCGAACACCTTGTGATGCGCTCGACGCTCTTCTGGCCCGGCGAATCGTTCGGCGACGAAGAGCCGTTTATGGTGGACGAAAGTAGCGAGTATCGAAGAGTCTGGAGCACCGGCAAGACGGCGGAATACCATGACCCGGATCTGAACGCGACGATGAAGTATGCCCTCGTTAAGCTAGTGCGATTCGGAAAGATTGTCACCGGCTGGCTGCACGCCGATGCCATCGAATCATTTGATTGAGACACCGTAATTGAGACACTGTAAATGAAGATTGTAGCAATTGAGAGTTTTGTCCAAGGCGAGCGGATCGGGTTGGTGCGCGTGCGCGGCGAAGACGGCAGCGAGGGCTGGGGCCAGTTTGCGCCCAGCCAGTCCGACATTACCGCGCTGGTGCTGCACCGGCAAGTCGCGCCGGTGGTGCTGGGCATGGATAGCGATGACCCGGAGGCAATCTCCGAGACGGTCATGCACGCGACCTATAAATTCCCTGGAACGTATATCTGCCGCGCGCTGGCCGGGGTGGACACCGCGCTGTGGGATCTGCGCGGTAAGGCCGCGGGCAAAAGCGTCTGCGAACTGCTGGGCGGCACACCGCGCCCCTTCCCGGTCTATGGCTCATCCATGCGGCGCAACTCGACGCCTGCCGAAGAGGTGGATCGCTTGCTGGCGCTGCGTGACCGCGACGGCTACCGCGGCTTCAAGGTCAAGATCGGCAAGCGCCTGGGATATGACGAAGATGAGTCGCCGGGCCGCACAGAGACGCTGATCGAATTGGCCCGCCGTCGCCTGGGCGACGACATCCACCTGCTGGCCGACGGCAACAGCGGCTTTCGCCCCCAGCGCGCCATTGAGATCGGCCGCTTGATGGAAGCGCATAACTACAGCCACTTTGAAGAGCCGTGCCCCTATTGGGAACTGGAATGGACCGCGCAGGTCGCGGCCGCGCTGGATATCCCGGTGGCGGGCGGCGAACAGGACTATGATCTGAAGCAGTGGGAGCGGATGTTGGCGCTGCGCGCTGTGGACATCTGCCAGCCCGACGTTTGCTATGTGGGCGGCTTGACGCGTGCGCTGGCTGTCGCCAAGCTCGCCGCGGCTGCGGGGCTGCCCTGTGTGCCCCACTCCGCCAACCATTCGCTGGTGATGGTCTTTACCCTGCACATGATGGGTGCGCTGCCCAATGCCGGGCCGTATGCAGAATTTTCAGTCGAGTCGCAGACAACCACCACCGGCTTCTATGCGCCACGGCTGGCGGTCAAAGACGGCAAGGTTGCCATCCCCGATGGGCCGGGCTGGGGTGTCGAGATCGACGCCAACTGGCTCGCCCAGGCCGACCACATGGAGAGCTGCTTATAAAAAAGCTTCCGGGGAGTTGCGGACTTCCCGGAAGCTCATTCAGGCGACATTCTTAACCTGCAAACAGGCCGCGTCGTCTGCCGGTTCCTCCGGCAGCCCGCACAAGGCCAACAACCGGCCCAACGCGGCCGCTTCCCCTTCGACCTCTACCAGCCCCTGCTTGATAGCCTGATCCGGCGGCAGCCGCCTGCCCATCAGCGCCATAAAGACCTCCATGCTCAGATGAAAGACCGCGTCCGGCACGGATATCTGCCCCTGCCGCACGTCGATTGCGCCGTCTTGAATCTGAACTTGCAGCACGTCGTTGTCGATGTGCAGTTCATAGGTCTCATACACATCCTGCGCCAGATCCTCGCGGAAGAAAGTCTTGAAGGTCAGCGCATAGGAACCTAAACGCAGCAGCGCAGCCCCCTCCCACGTCGGCGGCACAAATTGGCTGCCCCACCGGCCCAACTCCAACAGAGCAGACTCCAGCCCCCGGCCCAACGGGGTCAACTCATAGACCGTCGAACCGGCAGGCGGCAGCAAGACACGCCGCTTGACGAGTCCCCACTGCTCCAAATCCTTGAGCCGGGTCGTCAGCAAATTGGTGCTGATGCCCGGCAGCCCATCTATCAAATCAGTGAAACGCCGTGGGCCTGCGACCAGTTCGCGCACGATCAAGAGCGTCCACCGCTCCCCGACTCGATCGAGCGCGTAGGCAAGCCCGCAGTATTGGTTATAGCTTCGAGTGCTCATGCCTATAGTATACAGCTAGAAGCGGAGTATTCAAGTTTGCAACCATACAATAGTATATCTGAATTTAGTGCTTGACATTTTGAAGCAACACCTGTATACTTAGAACGTTCGTTCTAGAGCAATAAGAATCTCAGCACACCCCCATTAAGCCATTCATCTCAGACAAGCATCCAAGACAAGATAGACAGTACAAGGAGCGCATCATGAGCATCGTCAAAGCGCAGATTTCCATTTCCCTCGACGGCTTTATCGCCGGTCCCAATGAAAGCCCAAGCAATCCGCTGGGCGACGGCGGCGAACGGCTGCACGAGTGGGTCTACGGCCTGGAGAGTTGGCGCAAGCCCCACGGTCTTTCCGGCGGCCAGACGAACCGCGACAGCGAAATCCTAGAAGAAGCGACGGCCAACACGGGCGCGGTGCTCATGGGGCGGCGCATGTTCAACAGCGGCGAAGAGCCGTGGGGACCGAATCCGCCCTTCCATGTGCCGGTCTTTGTCGTCACCCACAAGGCGCGCCCGCCCCTGGTTCGGGAAGGCGGCACCACCTTCTATTTCGTGACCGATGGGCTGGAGAGCGCACTTGCCCAGGCACGCGAAGCCGCGGGCGACCAAGATGTGAGCGTGGCAGGCGGCGGCCAGATCATCACCCAGTTGATCCAAGCCGGGCTGCTGGACGAAATCGACATCCATATTGCGCCGATCCTGTTGGGCAATGGCGTGCGCCTGTTCAACCCAATGGACACAGGGCAGATCGACGTGACGTGCGTGCGGGTGGTCGATTCCGAAGCCGTCACCCACCTTAAATATCGATTCAACAAGTAATTGATTCAGTCAAAGAACCATCTAGCGTCACACCGTGGCGCGCGTAATCGTCAAAGAATTAGCAAACGATTCGCAAGCTAGAAGCGACTCATTGCGCCAAAGCGGCCTACGCCAATACAAGCGGCAGAATCGACTGCCTAGACTAGATAGGAAGACCTTATGGCTACTCCCACAGGATTTGTCACCTCCCAAGACGGCAGCACCATCGCCTATGATCGGGTGGGCACAGGCCCAGCCCTCATCCTCGTCAGCGGCGCGACCCAGTATCGCCGGATCGACCCTGGCGCGACCAAGTTCATCGAACTGCTGGCCGCCGACTTCACCGTCTATCACTATGACCGTCGCGGGCGCGGCGACAGCAGCGATTGCAGCAACCCTGCGTCCTACACAGTCGCCCGCGAAGTCGAGGACATCGCCGCGCTGATCGAGCGCGCAGGAGGCTCGACCTATCTGTTCGGCATGTCGTCGGGCGCGGTGCTGTCTCTGAACGCCGCGGCCGCGGGCCTGCCCATCCAGCGCATGGCGCTCTATGAGCCGCCTTTCACCGCCGACCCCAACGGCAGCCTGGCCGAACAAGAGACATGGGTACGCAGCCTCAAGGAACTGTATGCAGAGGACCGGCGCAGCGACATGGTGGCCTATTTCATGGGTGATATCGTCGGCATGCCTGCAGAAGCCGTGACCGCGATGCAGAACAATCCGTTCTGGGCGCAGGCGGAAGCCATCGCGCCCACGCTCATCTACGATACCATCATCCTGCTTGAAACGCAGCGCAACAAGCCGCTCACCCCCGACCAGTGGGCCAATGTCACAGTGCCCACCCTGGTACTCGACGGCGGCGACAGCCCGGACTTCATGCGCGATGCCGTGCAGTTGGTCGTCGATGCCCTGCCCAATGCCCAACGGCACACCCTGGCCGGTCAGACCCACTCCTACGACCCGGCACTGCTTGCCCCCGTTCTCAAGGAGTTCTACACGGGGCGGTAGAGATCAAATCACCGTCGCCCCCAAGCGTTGCGCTTGGGCAGACAGGCTAGACAGAATACAGGCTAGACAGATATCAAACCAGGCACAAAGGAGATTCCTATGCAAGCCACGATGCAAGCCACCCCGATCTCAAACCAGAGCCGCTGGACAGGGCGCGCCCTCAGCGCGATCTCGATTCTCTTTCTGCTGATGGATGGCGGCGTGAAGCTGTTCAACCCGCCGCCTGTCGTCGAGGCCATGACGCAGCTCCAAATCCCCGATCATCTTACGGTTGGCATTGGCGCATTGCTGCTAATCTGCACGCTTATCTACGCCATTCCGCGCACTGCGATCTTGGGCGCGGTCTTGCTGACGGGCTATTTGGGCGGCGCGATGGCTGTCCAGCTACGCATCGAAGCGCCGCTCTTTTCGCTCGTCTTTCCCGTGTTGATCGGCGCGCTGGTGTGGGGCGGCCTCTACCTGCGCGAGCCGCGGCTGCGCGCACTCCTGCCCATAAGCAGCTAGCGTGTCGTTTACGCCACTTTATCCCGTAGCCAACCCAACCAAGCGACTGAACAAATGACAGACAGCAAGGAGTAAACCATGGCGACAGAACCGCTCGAATCACAAGCTAATGACCTACCCGAGAAACTGGCCGCGCCCGCACGACGTGCGTTGAACGGTGCAGGCTACCACCGGCTCGATCAGTTGGCAGGCGTGCCCGAAGCAGAGATCGCCAAGCTGCACGGCATCGGCCCCAACGCATTGAGCCAACTACGCCGTGCCCTCGAGGCCCGCGGCCTGGCGTTCGGCGACTAGTCCGGCCCTGCCGGTTGAGTCGTCCTTGATGCGCCCAACACAGCAGGCGAGTCCGGTTCGGCGCATCCAAGTGCAGTTTTGCCCTTAACAAAAGGATCCAAACGATGCCTAAACAATTTTATGCGGTGCTAGCCAATACAGTCGTGGCAGGAACCACCAACACACTCGTCTGGTTTGCCGTGACCTTTTGGGTCTATTTAGAGACCCGATCGGTGATCGCTACATCCGTGATGGCAGGGATCTATCTGGTCGCAATCGCCCTATCGGGTGTCCTGCTGGGCACATTGGTTGACCGCTATAACAAAAAGACGTCGATGGCGCTTTCCAGCCTCGGCTCGTTCATACTCTATGCGCTGGCCCTGGGCATTTACACCAGTGCGTCGCCTGCTGTCTTCACCGACGCGGCCAGCCCGATCCTGTGGAGTTTTATCATCCTGACGCTGGGCGGGGCCTTGGCAGGACACCTGCGCGGCATTGCGCTCTCCACGCTTGTGACGATTCTCATCCCGGAAGCGCAGCGCGACAAAGCCAACGGCATGGTGGGGACGGCGAACGGTGTGGCCTTCCTCGTCGCCTCGATCCTCAGTGGCATGGTGGTGGGCTTCTTAGGCGTCTTTTGGCTCTTAGTGATTGCCCTGATCTTGACCCTGGCAGTCACGGTCCACGTCTGGACGATTCCGATTCCCGGACGCGCGGTTGTTGAGGGCGAAGCGCATACAGACAGCGTCAATATCGATCTGCGCGGCTCGATCCGCGCCATCCAGCGTGTGCCTGGGTTGTTCGGCCTGATCTTCTTCAACTGCTTCAACAACTTCCTGGGCGGCGTCTATATGTCGCTGATGGATGCCTACGGCCTTGAACTCGTCTCGGTGCAGGTGTGGGGCGTCTTGTGGGGCTTCCTCAGTCTCGGCTTCATCGTCGGCGGCCTTGTGATTGCCAAAGTCGGGCTGGGCGCAAGCCCGCTGCGCTCGCTCTTTCTCGTCAATGTCGTCACCTGGACGATCAGCGCGGTCTTTACGATACATGCGTCTATCGTGCCGCTGACGGTGGGCTTGTTCCTGTTCCTCTGCCTCATGCCGGTGATCGAAGCGGCGGAGCAGACCATTCTACAGAAGGTGATCCCGCCGGAGCGCCAGGGTCGCGTCTTTGGCTTTGCCAACAGCATCGAGCAAGCGGCCTCACCGCTGACTGCCTTTGTGATCGGCCCCATTGCCAGCTACTTCTTCATCCCCTTTATGACCACCGGGGCTGGCGTCGAGATGATTGGGCCGTGGTTTGGCGTCGGCACCGCGCGCGGGATCGCGCTGCTCTTCACGATGACCGGCGTGATCGGGCTAATCATAACGCTGATCGCCATGCGCACGCGTGCCTATCGCGCCCTGGCAGCCCACTACCGATATGGCGACCATACCAACCCATCGTTGGTCGGGGACGAGCCTGGCATCCTGGCTGCTCCTGTGGTGGTAGCCTATGAGGACGCGGCAGACTAGGGCACAAGCAGAACTTCCGGGACGCTGGCAGCGTCCCGGAAGTTTATTTCTGCAGCAGTGAGTTGATGGTGAAAGGAGCAAGCGCAGTGGCAGTAGAGACTAGTTGGATCAACGGACACACAAGAGCCAACAGCCCACTCACAGCCATGCCACCGGCAGCAGACGATTGGACGGAAACGCCCTGGTCTGTGGCCCGGCAAGCCCTGACCGCAGCGTATACCTATTGGCTGGCAACCGTGCAGCCAGACGGCGCAACCCACCAGATGCCGATCTTGGCGATCTGGCAGGGGGAGGCGGCCTATTTTTGTGCTGCACCAGAGAGCCGCAAGGCGCGCAACTTGGCGCGCACCCCCGCTTGCGTCATCACGACCGACAGCGAGTCGCTGCACCTAGTAGTCGAAGGACGGGCGCATCGGCTGCGCGATGCTGCAGCGTTGGCAGCCATCGCCGCAGCATACAGCGCCAAGTACGACTGGCGCGTGGGTGTGTGCGACGGGGCGCTGCATACGCCCGGCACGCCCGCCGGGGGCGCGGCAACCTACCATGTCTATCGCGTGACACCGGCTGTGGTCTTTGGTTTTCGCCTGGATGGAGCCGTCACGCCCATGCGCTGGCGCTTTGACCGGGCATGAAACGACAAACATCTGAAATAAGCATCTGAAATACCGGAGAGAATACAGCCCATGCCAACGAATACGCTCGCGAAATCAGCCCTCGACCGCTTGAATGATGCCATGGCTGATTATGTGGCGCGCGGCGAAGTGCCGGGCGTCGTCACACTGGTCAGCCGGCACGGCGAGCGTCACATCAATGCTGTGGGAACGCTGGCGCTGGACGGTCGCGCACCCATGCAGCACGACACGATCTTTCGCATCTCGTCCATGACCAAGCCAATCGTCGCCGTGGCCGCGCTCATGCTGGTGGACGAGGGCAAATTGGCGTTGGACGAGCCGGTGGATGGGCTGCTGCCCGAACTAGCCGACCGCCAAGTGCTGCGCCGGGACGACAGCCCGCTGGAAGATACCGTGCCCGCGCAGCGCCCGATCACCCTGCGCGATCTACTCACTTCCCGGTCGGGCTATGGCATGGTCTTTGGCCCAGGGCCTTACCCCATTATGCAGGCCCTGGATACGTTGGCGTTGGGCCAAAACGCGCCGACCCCGCAAACACCCCCTGCGCCGGATGAGTGGATGCGCCGCCTGGGCACACTGCCGCTGATCCATCAGCCCGGCGAACGCTGGCTCTACAATACCGGGTCCGACATCCTGGG
The DNA here is from genome assembly GCA_964655505.1 of uncultured Litorilinea sp. Lineage (GTDB taxonomy): Bacteria > Chloroflexota > Anaerolineae > Caldilineales > Caldilineaceae > QEUY01. The sequence goes on from CAZZNG010000061.1 coordinate 21,051, forward strand.
CGTGCTGGTGACGCGGGCATCCGGGCAAGCGTTGGAGACCTTCTTGCGCCAACGGCTCTTTGAACCGCTCGGCATGTATGACACAGGCTTCAGCGTCCCGCCTGACAAGATCGAGCGCCTGGCGACCGCGTACTCACCGGATACCCACGGCAAAGGGTTCACGGTATACGATGCAGCACAAGGAGGCCAGTGGAGCCGCCCGCCCGCATTTCCGTCCGGCGCGGGCGGCCTCGTCTCTACGGTCGATGACTACGGTGCGTTTGCCCAGATGCTGCTCAACCAGGGGGAGTACGAAGGGAAACGCATCTTGTCGCGTACATTGGTCGAGCAGATGACGACGAACCAGTTGACGCCTGAACAGCAGGCCGGGGGCAGCGACATCCTCGGCAATGAAGGCTGGGGGTTCGGCCTCGCCGTCATGATCCAGGGCGATGAACTAACCGCGCAGCCTGGGCGCTACGGCTGGGCGGGAGGATTGGGAACCTCTTGGGCCAACGATCCCAACGAAGGTCTCATTGGCATCCAACTCACCCAAGCGGTGTGGGCCTCTGCCGGCCCGCCGCCCATCTGCGTCGAGTTTTGGCGGCTGGTCTACCAAGCACTGAAAGATTGACGCGCATTGCCCCCGAATTCCCCCTTGCGGGCGATGTAGGTCACGAACGGTGCAGGCCCGGCACATCCACATGACGCAGGTAGGCCAGCAGATCGTTCAGCCAGCGGCGTTCGATCCCGCGGGCCAGCGCCAAATAGCCGGTTAAGTAGATGACAAAGCCGACCGCAGCCACCAGGAGGATCGTCAAGATCGAGCCGGGCGCAATGGTCGTCTGCAGTGCATAGAGGCCCGCCAGCATGGGCAAGACCGGCAGCAGCGCGGGCAGGGCCACTTCGCTCAACGCCTCACGCGGGCGAACACCCGTCGCGCGTAGCGAATAGGGCAGGATCACGCAGCAGGTTTCCAACGCCGACGGGATCAACGTGCCCAGCGCCACCCCCATCAGCCCAAAGGGGCGCACCAATATCAAAGAAAGCGCCAAGTTTGCCAGCCCCGCGCTGAGCGACGAAACAGCCAAGATGCGGTGGCGCGCCATGGCTTGCAGAATCGCCACCGCGGCCCAGCGCACCGTGACGATCATCTGCGCCAGCGTGAGGATCGTCACCACGCCCGTATAGGCAGCATACGCCTCCCCCACCCAAAGGGTAAGCAGCGGCCCGGCCAACACAATCAACAGAACGCCCAGCACAGCCGTGATCGCCAGGGTCAGCCGCGTGCCCGCCAGGTAGACGGTACGCAGGCGGCCTGCATCCTGCTCCGCGTGCAGTTGCGAAGCCAGGGGCAGCAGCGTTTTCATAAACTGGCGTGTGAGGGTCTGGGTTGTCTCGCTCAAACGCCGCGCAATGTTGTAGCTGCCGACTTGGCTGATGGGCAGAAAGAAGCCAATGATGATCTCATCGGTGCGCGTCTGCAGCCGGTTCGCCACATCCTGGACGAACAGGGGCCAACTGTGACCAAAAGCCACATGCAAGATCTGCCGGTCGCGCAGCGGGTTCATATCGTCCTCCGCGGTGCGCAGCCCCAAGTCCAACTCTGGCGCAATGCGCCGCATCGCCATGCGACCCAGCACGAACAGGATAAAGATGCCGCTGATGTTGGCCCCCGCGACCCCAATCACACCGGCCCCCAACAGCAGCGCGATCACCGTGATGGCTGCCGTTGCCAAGCTGGCAGTGATGTCGATCACGTTGACCAGGTCATAGCGCTGCAAGCCGCGCAGCACCGCCAGGGGCAGCATACCGGGCAGCGCCAGCCCCGTCGCCAAGCTCATCAAGATCACCAACGCGCGCGCCAATGAGTGTTCGTCCGCCGGTAGGTTGAAAAGATCGGCAAAAAACGGCGCAAGCGCAAAGCCGCCCGCGACCAGCACCACACAGATAATCAGATAAAAGGCGCGGATCGTGCGCAGCAGACGGCGCGCGTGCGCGTGGTCGCCTTGCGCGTGATACTGGGCCACGTACTTGACGATGGTTCCCCAAATGCCAAAGTCCAGGATCGCGCCATAAGCCATCATCGAGCCGACCAGAATCCACAAGCCGTAGAGCGTTGGCCCCAACTGGTGCAGCATAAACGGGGTGAGCAAGAAGGAGACCACAAAGACCACAACTTGACCGGCGACATTGCTCGCTGTGCCGATCGCCACGCGACGGCGGATCAATCTGTCTTTGGCTGCGTCCTGACCGGGGTTGGTTTGACTGGGCACGCCTACGCTCTCAACAATCTATCTACATGCCCAGGGTGAAACAGCGCGTCGGC